>CAZEHQ010000292.1:0-4623 GCA_964512165.1 uncultured Gemmatimonadaceae bacterium
GACCGTCGGCCGCACCGGCTCGTCGGCGACACGCAGGCGCCGGTCGCAGGCCTCCCGCAGGGACCAGGCGCCCTCGGGATCGACCCCGAGGAAGACGCGGAACCCCCCGTCGCGGCGGGCCACGAGCCAGGCCGAGTCGACCGCCTCCAGGCGCTGGCGGATGAAGTCCTGGGCCAGGGGCACCGTCTCCTCCACCGCCTCCACCAGCAGGTGCCGGAAGCGGCCCTCCAGGTAGCCGCGGAACTCGTCTGCGGGCAGCAGGTGCCGGCGGAAGAGGTGGAGGACGAGGGAGACGTCGACCAGGTTGTGCTCCAGGCAGTGGGCGCGGTAGGCCTCGATGCAGCCCTGGGCCTGGTCGAACCAGACCTCCCGGCCCTCCTTGTGGGCGGTCCAGGAGTCCCGCAGCCGGGGGCCGACCTCGGCGATCTCGTAGCCGTTGACGCCGGCCTTGTTGAGGTTGTCGAGCAGCTGCGAGAGCAGTCTCTGGGGCCGCAGCGAGAGGCCGTCGAAGGCGCCCTCGGCGAGGACGGGGTCGACGATCTGCTCCATCACGTATTGGGCGGTCTCGTAGGTCAGCAGCACCGGCGGGTCGAGGGGGGACCCGAAGCCGGCCTCGGGGGCGATCCGCGGCCAGAACAGGCGCACCATGCGCGCCGCCAGGCCGTAGAAGGTGTGGATCTCGGGGGAGACCGCCGCCCGTCCGGAGGCCTGTCCGCCGGGGAGTTCCGGGCGCCGGCGGGGGCGCTGGGGGACCAGGACCAGCAGCTCGTCGCCGCTCACTCCCCGGTCGAGGAGCGCGGCCATCCGCTCGCGGACCAGGGCGCCGGCGGCGGCCGGCCCCTGGGGCAGGTCGATCCACACCGAGCCGGCCGCCGGGGCGGCGATGGCCGCGGCCACCTCCCCGGTCCAGGAGCCCGACGCCGTCCCCGGCTCCGTCACCGCGCCCGGGCCCATTCCCGGGCTCTCGCCTGCAGCGCCGCCGCCTCCCGCGCCCGGCCCATCCGCGACAGGACCTGCGCCGCCAGCCGGTACGGTCCGGTGCGCACGGGGTCGATCTCCAGGGCTCGAAGAGCGTACTTGAGGGACTCTTCCAACTCGTTCATACGAAACAACATGAGGCTTACGTTGTAATTCGTCGACTGAGATCCCGGAGCGGCCTCGGCCGCGCGCCGGTAGGCCGCCGCGGCCGCCTGACCGTCGCCGGCGCGGCGGTGCCGTTCCCCCGACATGAACCAGCCGTTGGCCACCAGCTTGCGCACCCACGGGTCCGGCGACTCCAGGAGGGCGGGATCCGCCCCTTCCAGCCACACCGCGGGATCAGTGGACGTATCGGGGCCGCCCTCGCGGCCGCGGACCACGAGATAGCTCAGCCCCCGGGGCTCGAAGCGGAAGCCCTCGGGTGCGCGCCTCGCCACCAGGAAGTGGACGGGCCGTCCGGAGTTTGTCCAGGCCCGCTCGCGGCGGCGGCGCAGGGCCCCGGCCTCGGGGCGGCCGGCCGAGGTGGGATCGCCGCGGCCCAGGCGGTTGGCGATGGTCACGTCCGGCCGCACGCCCTCCACCCGCTGCAGGTAGTCCACCAGGAAGCTGGCGTCGTCCCCCTCGGTGACCAGCACCGCCCGGGGGGGCAGCTCCTCGAGCAGCCGGCGCCCGTAGCGGTCCGGGAACCAGGCGCCGCTGCGGTCGGCCTCCCCGAGGTTGGCGGCGAGGGGGACGGCCGCGCAGGCGAGGGCCGCCGCGGGCGCCAGGTTGCGGAGCCGGCCCCGCAGCCGCCGCACGAGGTCGTCGAGGCCGAACCCGGCCAGGGCGGCGGCGCACAGCACCGCCAGCAGGAAGAACACGTCCAGCCCCAGCGGGTTGCGGTGGTAGCCCAGGGCGGTGACCAGGTTGAGGACCGCCGCCGCCAGCAGCACCCGCGCCAGGACCGGGTCGCGCCGCCAGGCCGCCACCGCCCCCCAGGCGAGGAGGGGCAGGAACAGGGGCGTCCACTCCCCAGCCAGCTGCTCCCCCAGGCGGCGGGCATTGATCGCCGCGGCCCCCCAGGGCAGGCTGAAGAAGGAGCCGCGGTAGGTGGCGCCGGTGAGGTGCTCCCACAGCGCCGGCAGCGAGTCCAGGGGGCCCCAGTGGAAACCGGCGCCGACGCCGTTGCGCAGCGGCAGGTAGATCCACGGGCTCAGGCCGGCGGCCCCCCCCGCCGCCATCCAGCCGGCGTCGCGCAGCCGCCGTCCGCCAGCGGCCGGCGCCCGGCGGTCCGTGCCCAGGGCGGCGAGCAGCACCAGCGGCACCAGCAGGACCGCCTGCAGGTGGCAGGTGGCGGCCAGGCCGGCGGCGTAGCCGGTCAGCAGCAGCCACCGCGGGCGGTCGGCGGCAGGGCAGGACCGCGCCTTGAGCCCGGCGCCGAGGAGGACCACCGCGGCCAGGACGAAGAGGCCGTAGACCTCGGCGATCACCGCCTGGCTCCAGTAGGTGCGGCTCCAGGCCAGGGCCAGCCCCGCCGCCGCTGCCGCCGCCCAGCCGCACCCGCGGCCCTGGAGGAAGAGGGCCAGGGAGCCGGCGGCGGCGGCCGCCATCAGGCAGGTGGCGGCGTTCACCGCCCGCGCCGGCGAGGCCCCCGGATCGAGCCAGGAGAGCACCTTCGCCAGGAGCACGTACAGGGGATACCCGGTCGGGTGCGGCGTGCCCAGGCCCCAGACGGCGCCGATCAGCTCCCCCGAGCCCTCGACGTAGACCGAGGGACACAGGGTCAGCAGGTAGCTGATCGTTGCGAGGCCGAAGACGGCCGCGGCGGCCAGACGGGTCCGGTCCACGGCGCTACCCGGCCAGCACCGCCAGCAGCCGCATGCGCTCCAGGCACTGCGTCCACAGCGCCGTCTCGCGGGCGATGCCGTAGAGCACGACGACGGCCGCCAGTTGCACGGCCGCGTGCACAGGCGGCATGGCGCCGCGGACCTCCACCCCCTCCGCCGCCGGCCAGCGCCAGCGCCGCGCCCGCCACAGCCCCAGCAGCCAGAGGAGGGCGGCCCCGGCGGAGATCCCTGCCCCCCACGCCAGCGAGGCCGGGCGGTAGCGGAAGGAGACCCGGCGGTCCCCGGCCGTGACCGGCACCGCCCGGAAGGCGTGATTCGCCTTCAGGATCTCCCGCTCCTGCCCGTCGACCCGCGCCTCCCACCCCGGCGCGTAGCTGTCGGCCAGCACCAGGAACCCGTCCCGCGCGGGCAGCTCCACCTCGACGGCCGTCGCTTCGTAGCGGGTGATGCGGGCCGGAGCGTACCCGGCTCCCGGACCCGGGGCGGTCCCCGGAGGCCGGTCGAGGAGGACCTGCCGCCCCGCATCGAACCCGGGGGAGCGCAGCCGCGCCAGGCGCCGGCGGGGGTCGGGTTCGACCACGGCCTCGGCCGCGACCCAGGCCCTTGGCAGGGCCTCCCGGTTGCGGTAGACCCGCTCCTCTCCCGCGTGCAGCAACTCCAGATCCGGCCACGACAGGGCCCGGTGGCTGACCACGTAGCCGGCGTTGGCCAGGTCCAGCCGGGCGGGATAGGCCCTGACCAGCTCCCAGTGGCGGCGCGGGTGCAGGGGGCTCCACCCCGGCAGGGTGTTGGCCAGGCCGAAGAGACCCGCCGAGTACATGCGCAGGGTCCCCGGGTAGCGCTCGTACGAGGAGCGGTCGTGGGCCCAGCCGCCGTGCCAGTCGTAGGGGGAGTTGCGCTCCGAGACCAGGCTGGCCACGCGCACCAGCCCGGCCGTGGGCACGCCGGGTCCGGCCCCCGGCCGCCAGCGGTCGGCGTCGGCCAGGATCGCCTGCGCCGCCGGCGGGACCCGCTCGTAGACCTCCGGCGGCAGGACCCCGTTGAAGGGCCGTCCGAAGTCGTTCAGCTCCACCAGGCAGAGGGCGGCCATCGCCCCGGCCAGGACCCGCGGTCCGATCCGGCGCCGGACCGGACCGCTGGTGAGCAGGGCCATGGCGAGCAGGACCGGGCCCAGGCGCCACAGATCGGCGGCCAGGTCGGCGCGGTAGCGCTCGACCAGGAGCTCCCTGCCGGGGGGGAGGGCCGCCTCGCCCCAGAGGACGGAGCGGTTGACCAGGGCCGCGAGCCCGGCGGCGAGGGCGAGGAGGACGCAGACCCGCGCCCAGGAGGTCCGCAGGGGCCGGCCGTCGGCGAGGCGGTGGACGCCGAGGCCGGCGAGGACGGCGCCGCCGAAGGCCCACCACAGCAGGAAACGCGTGGGTATGCGCAGCTGGCGCAGAACGGGGACCTCGTGGAGGGCGTGGAACAACCCGGAGTAGTGGCCCAGGGAGAGGACTAGGCCGAGGACGGCTAGGAGGGCGAAGAAGCCCCGCGCCGGCGACTCGGACTCGCGCGCGCCGACCAGGGCCAGCACCAGGCCGGTGACCCCGATGTAGGGGCAGAGCTGGATGAAGAACCCCGCCTCCCGCCCCCAGTAGGAGCCCGTCGCCGAGTTGCCGAAGAAGTCCGGAAGCAGCAGGCAGATCAGACGCTCCGGGGGCAGGGACATGTTGACGAACTGCTCGTACCCGAGGCCGCCGCCGCGGCCGGACTCGGCGGCCAGCTCCCACGTCGGCAGCAGCTGCACCGCCGCCATCGCCGCCCCCGGCACGGCCAGCAG
>CAZEHQ010000293.1:0-4566 GCA_964512165.1 uncultured Gemmatimonadaceae bacterium
GGCTGGCTCGACGGCTGCCGCCGCATCGTCGACGCCGGCGGCGGCTCCGGCGGCGTGGCCGCGGCCCTGCGGCGGGCCCTGCCCGGCTCGGAGGTCTGCGTGGTGGAGCGCCGGTCGGCGGCCCCATGGACCCGGCGCCTCCTCGAGGAGGAGGGCGCCGCCGACGTGCGTGTCGTCGAGGGGGATCTCGCGGACGGCAGCTCCAGCCTGGAGGACGGGCTTGACCTGCCCTGCGACGGGGTGGTCTGCCTCTCCTTCCTGCAGGTCCTGGCCCCGGAGGATGCGGCCCGGGTGACCGCCCGCCTCGGCGGCTGGCTGCGCCCCGGGGGCCGTCTGGTGATCGCCGGCATGGGGGTCCTGGGCGACGACCGGCTCTCGCCCCGGGACTCGGCGGTGCACAACATCCTCCTCGGCGCCCTCTACGAAGGCGGCCGCGGCTACACTCTCTCGGAGCACAGCCGCTGGCTCGAGGCCGCCGGCTTCACCAGCATCGAGTGGGACGAGCTGACCGACGGCCGCGGCGCCGTCCGCGCCGTCAGAAGATGAACTCCGTGTTGCGGTAGTCCTCGGGCAGGTCGGGGATCCCGTCCTCGAACCCGATCCGCCGCCCGAGCTCGCAGCTGCGGTAGAAGGCCAGTCCCAGCCCCACGTTCTCCATCCCGTTGCGCCCCGAGTTCTCCGGCTCCTCCACCTCGCCGCGCACCGCCGCCAGCAGGTCCGCCAGCTCCAGCAGGTAGGCGTTGGCCCCGTCCTCGGGCGGGACCTCCTCGGGCTCGTCGGCGCCGGACCGGTAGAGCCGCACCGGTTGGCCCCAGGCGTCGAAGCGCATCCCGCCCTCGGTGCCGGCGATCCAGTGGCCGCGCGTGGGCAGGCCCACGGTGGAGCCGGTGCGCGCCGTCACCAGACCTCCCGACTCGAAGCGCACGAGGCCGCACACGACCTGCGGGCTCATCCAGTCTCCGTGGGGCTGGTTGCCGGCGATCTCGGCGCTCACCGACGCCACCCGCCCGAAGACGGCGCGCGAGCAGTCCAGCTCGTGGATGAACGACTCCAGCACCCGGCCCCCGGAGTTGGCCGGACTCTCCCGCCAGTGCCCCGTCCGCGTGGACGCCGCCTCGACGGATCGCTTCGCGGACTTGCCCATGCGGTCGAAGCCGCCCGACACGGGAGCGCCGATGGCGCCCTCGGCCACCAGGCGGCGGACGGTGCGGTAGGTGCCGAAGAAGCGGATCGTGTGGCCGATGGCCAGCTTCACGCCCGCCTCCTCGCAGGCCTCGATCATTCCCCGGCACGAGGCCAGGTCGAGGGCCATGGGCTTCTCGCAGAGCACATGCTTGCCCGCCTCCGCGGCGCGTGCCACGAGCTCGGGATGGCTCGGCGTGGGCGTGCCGATGACGACCACGTCCACGTCGGATTCCAGCAGTTCCTCGAGGCGGGTCACGGCGCGCGCCCCGGCCTCCTCCGCGCGAGTCTGCGCCGCCTCCGGGTCGAGGTCGAAGGTGACCGTCAGGTCGCAGTCCGGATGCTCTCCCACGGCCTTGAGCCAGGCGCCGGCGATGCTGCCGCAGCCGATCAGTCCGATGCGGTGTCTCATCTGTGTGATCCCGTCGTGATTGACTATCGTTGGTCCCATGGCGAACGAGTCTACCCCATCCCCGCCGCCGGTTCCAGCCCCCCGGTAGATCCCGTGGCCTCCGACCTCGAACAGGGCCTCGCGGAGGCCCGGGAGAACCTCGGGGAGATCTTCGCCCGTTACGACGAGGCCGCCGTCGAGCTGATCCGCATCGCCCGGCTCGACGGCCACTTCGCCGGCCGCGCCGAGGCCGACCTGGAGTGGCCGGCGTACCGGCCCGATGAGGACCCTCCCATCGACCGGCCCGGCCTGGAGCGCCGCGCCGCCCTCATCGCCGAGATCTCGGCCGGCATCCCGCCGCGCCGCGAGCAACGCCTCTCCGACGCCTACGGGCGCTACGGCGAGACCCGGCCCGCCTACTTGCGCAGCGTGCGCCGCTTCCTGCAGGTGCAGCGCCAATTCGTCGCCCACGGCGCCGGGGACGAGCGCGATTTCGGGGAGCTGTACGGCGTTGTCTACATCGAGGCCCTCGGCCGCGAGGACCCGGTCCCCCTCGACGAGGGCGAGGCCGCCCTGGTGGAGTTCAAGGTCGCCCGCGCGCCCCTGGCTCACGCCGCCGCGGTGGTGGAGAAGCTCCGCCCCGCCCCGGCCGCCGACGATCCCCGCTGGGAGGCCGTGTACGAGTGGTCGATCGACGGCGAGCGGGGCGAGGCCCCGCTGCGCGAGTTGCTCACCGAGGTCGCCGGGGACGTGGTCGACTTCCTGGCCGCCGGCGAGCACCTGGCGATCCGCTACAACACCTTCTCCAACTTCATCTGGTTCGGCATCTCCGTGTGGAAGACGGTCTGCGAGCTGGAGCTGCTCGCCGCCCGGCTGCGGGGCCACGCGCCGAAGAAGTGGCTCGACTCCCTCGAGGAGCACGTGCGCCTCGCCCAGGCGCTGCTGCTGCGCTTCCTCCAGGCCCACCTGGAGGACCCGGCCCAGATCCGCCCCAAGGACTACTGGTACGGGCAGCGCTACAGCTACCTGACGCGCGACATGATCGACCTCACCCGCGGCCTGGTGCGCAACGCCGAGCGCCTGCGCGCCCGCTACGGCAAGGAGCTGCCCGCCGTCGGCCTGCCGCCGCTGCTGGACGGGACCTCGTCGGGGAAGTGGCACGAGTACCCCCACGTGGGCCCCCGGGGAGAGGCGTCCCGCTGGGCCAAGGGACGGCGCCTGCTGAGGTGGGTGCGCCTCTTCCGCCGCACGGGCCGCGTCAAGAAGCGCCTCGACCGCTCGAAGCTGTCCGACGCCGAGCGCCACGCCGCCGCCTGGGAGACCAACCTCGCCTGGGCCCGGGACAGCCTGGAGAACTTCGGGATCACCGTCTCGGTGACGATCGACCCCGACTTCGCCGACATGGCCCGCGAGCTGGACCTGGGGCCGAAGGGACGCAAGGTGGTGTTCTTTCCCACCCACCAGACCCTGCTCGACCACCCGGTGCTGTATCGGGCCCTGGAGTCGGAGGAGCTGCTGGCGGCCATGGGCTGGTCGGCGCCGGTGCCCTGCTGCCTGCTGTCGCGGGGCCGGCTGCTGTCGCAGACGTCGGTGAAGGTCAAGGGCCGGGAGTTCTCCCTCATCGGGGTGAGCCTCGACGAGACCGACCGCCTCGCCGAGGAGGTGGACGGCTATGTCGTGCTCTCCCGCGACGAGGGCGGCTCGCCGACGCGGCGCTTCGCCCGCGTCATCGAGGACCGGCCCGGCGTCGTCTACGGCGCCGGCACGACCTCGGCCTTCGACCTGCAGGTGCTGCCCATGCAGCACGCCCTCTTCGCCCACCTGCCCCAGGACGTGGTCTTCGTGCCCGTCGCCTTCCGCGGCATCCACGCCCTGTGGCCGAAGTGCCCCCGGGGCAACGTCGACCTGCGGCCCGGGCACGTGGAGGTCTACGTGTCGCCGCCGGTGCCCGGCGAGACGACGCTGCTGCCGCGCCGGCGCGCCCTGCGCACGCAGCTGGAGCCGGCCACCCTGTTCCAGGCGATCCACATCGCCACCCTGCTCGATCCGGGAGAGGAGAGCTGATGTCCCTGACCTTCTACCTGTGGCTGCACCTGGCGGGCCTCGGCCTGCTGCTTCTGGCCCTCGGCGGCATGGCCCTGATCGCCGGCGAGCGGAACCGCATGCTCGCCGCCGCCCACGGAGTCGGAATGCTGATCTCCCTCGTCAGCGGCTTCGGACTGCTGGCCAAGGCCGGGATCCACTGGCCGTGGCCGGGGTGGGTCTGGGGCAAGATCCTGCTGTGGCTGGTCCTCGGCGCCGCCCCGGCGGCGATGCGGCGGATGCAGGGGCGGGCGGGGGTCCTCTTCTGGGGCCTCTGGGCGCTCTTCCTGCTGACCTCCTGGCTGGCGGTGCACAAGCCCTTCTGAGCGCCGTCCCCGGCGCCCCTCAGACCGGCAGCTCGACCCCGAAGCCGGGGCCGCCCGTCCAGCGCGCCCGTCCGCCGCTCAGCTCCCGTCCGCCGACCCACTCCATCCACGGGCGCCCGCTCTCGGCCAGCGGCTCCGGGTCGAGGGCGGCGATGGCGTGCAGCCCCCAGACCTCCGAGCCCCGGTGGGGGCAGACGCGCACGCCGTGGTCCCGCGCCAGGCGGTAGATCTCCACCAACTGGGTCAGCCCCCCGCACCAGCAGATGTCGGGCTGGTAGATCCGGTGGCAGCCGCGGTCCATCAGCTCGGCGAAGGCGCGGGCCGTGAACTCGTGCTCGCCGCCGGCGATCGGCACCGGCGAGCGCTGCGTGAGCCAGGCGTAGCCGTCGAGGTCGTCGGCGGGCAGGGGCTCCTCCAGCCACACGAGATCGAGATCCGCCACCTCCTCGCAGAGGGCGAGCACGCGGGCGGGGTCGGTCCAGCCCATGCCGGCGTCGGCCATCAGCTGGGTCCCGCCGCCGGCGCGCTCGCGGGCCCGGCGCAGGAGATCGGCGGTCCCGCCGTCCGGGGGGCCGGAGCCGGCGA
>CAZEHQ010000294.1:0-4461 GCA_964512165.1 uncultured Gemmatimonadaceae bacterium
GGAGATCGCGCCCTGGCGCAGGGCCCGCTCCGCCCCCGGAGCGGCCGCGGCGGCCGCCGCGGCCCCGGGGACCGCGGCGCGGCCCATGGACCGGCTCAGGTGGGTGAGGAACAACCAGCCCACGGAGATCCACAGGAGCTTGCGCATGCGCTTGACGATGCCGAGGGACAGGCCCGCGGCCGGGTCCAGTCCGAGGGTGAGGAACAGGAAGACCTGACCCCCTTCGAGGACGCCGATGTTGGAGGGCATGAAGAAGAACAGGCCGTTGATCACCACCGTCAGCGAGGCGATGAGGAAGGCGACCTCGAAGTCGATGCCGGCGCCGAGGGCCCGGAGGATCACGAAGGTCTCGCAGGCGCCCAGGAGCCAGCCGCAGGCGTGGAACAGCAGCACCAGGCCGAAGCGGCCCTTGTGCTGCCGGAAGAAGCGGGAGATGTGGTGGTCGATGTCCGCGGCCCGGGCCCGCAGGCGTTCGATCCTCTCCAGGCCGAGGCCGCAGCGGCGGGCGCAGCCGAGGAGCGCCGAGAACATGCGCCTGTGACTGCGGTACGTTACCCAGGTCAGGAGGACCGCAGCCAGGAGCAGCAGGGCCAGACCGGCGCGCACCGGCATGGGCACCGCCAGCGGCACCTCCCAGGAGTAGGTCACCAGGCCCAGACCGGCGGCGGTGAACAGCAGCCCGGTGAAGACCTGGGCCGCCTTGTTGACGACCACCGAGGCCAGTCCGCGCGAGACCGGCGACTGGCGGCGGAGCAGGAAGGCCTTGAGGGGCTCGCCCCCGAGGTTGGCCAGGGGCGTCAGCTGGTTGACGGCCTCGCCGGCGAGCTTGCACATGAACAGGAAGGACAGGCGCGGGCGAAAGCCGTCGGCGGGAAAGGCGCAGCTCCAGGCCAGCGAGTTGGTCACGTGCCAGGCGAGGGCCAGGAGAACCACGTAGAGGAATGCCCAGCGCATGACGGCCAGGTTGTGGAGGATCTCGTCCACGCCGAGGGCGCCGACCAGTCCGCCGAGGAGAACCACCCCCAGGCCCGGCAGGAGGAAGCGGACGACTCTCACCGACCGCCGGCCTCGGGCGGCGGGCCTTCCGCCGCCGCCTCGGAGCGGCGCCGGTGGGCGGCGAGCATCTTGCCCTGCGACAGCAGCACGCCGACGGCGAACAGGTGCAGACCTCCCACCGTGAACAGGTAGATCAGATCGAAGGCGCCGAGGAGGGCGAGGACGAAGTGCACGAAGGCGAAGGAGTCGCGCTTCGACAGCAAGGCGTAGCGCTCGAGGGCGCGGTAGAGGGCGCCCTTCTCCTCCCGCGGCACGTGGCGCGCGAAGCCGACGATGTAGTTCTGCAGCGACCCCGACCCGGTGCGCAGGGCGTAGTGGTACATGATTCCGAGGCTGAGGAACATGGCGGCCACCGCCGACAGCCCGGCGTAGAGGTAGAGGGGCTGCCCGGGGTGCAGCCCGTGGGCGGCCTTGAGGAAGGCGGCGTAGGCGGCGACGTAGGCCAGGTTGTCGGTCACCGTGTCGAACCAGGCGCCGAATCGGGACTCGCACAGCTTGACCCGGGCGATCTCCCCGTCGCAGCGGTCGAGGACGGCCGCCATCTGCCACAGGAACCCCGCCAGGGCCAGGCGCCAGTAGGGTTCCGGATCCGAGATCAGCCAGGCGGCGGCGAGACCGGTGGTCAGCACGAAGAGGACCGTCACCAGGTGCGGCGACAGGCCGGTTTCGACCAGCACCTTGCTGATGGGGATCGACAGCCGGGCGTTGATGTGGCGCGAGACCGGGCCGCTGGTCTTCTTGGTCACCTGCCCGAAGAGCATCGCCTTGGCCTGCCGGGCGCCGCGGCGGTCCTCGACGCGGCGCCACAGGGACGGATCGCCCTCGGTGGTACGCACCCCGCGGCCGGCGGCCAGGCCGCGGAGGAACTCGAGGGCGGACCCGCCGCGGCCGACGAGCTGGTGCGGCTGCAGGGAGCCGTCGCAGAGCAGCGCTCCCGTGCTGACCATCCCGCCGTCGCCGCCGCCGGTCGCGACGGCCGGGGGGAGGAAGGTGAGCCCCTCCTGGCCGGGTGCGGGCGAGACCTGCACCACCAGCCCGTCGCCCGAGGCGCCGGACTCGACCAGGGCCGTGAGGGAGGAGTGGTGGTGGACGTGGTCCCCCAGCAGGACCAGCACCTCTTCCGAGGGGCCGAAGGTGGTGCGCGGGGAATCCCCCCAGGCGGCGATCTCCAGGTCGATATCGAGCCGGCGGACCCGCCGGCCGGCAGCGGGGGAGAGCCCCGGAGGCACGGCCACCAGGAGGCGGTCCACACCGGCGCGGGCCATGGTCAGGATGCCGCGCTCGAGGGTTGTCAGGCCGCCGAAGCAGCACCCCGCGGTCCAGGAGCCGCGGGCGCTGTCCTCGAACAGCAGCAGGCCTCCGGTCATGCCGGCTCTCGCAGCGCCGCGGTCTCCGGGGCGCCGGCCTCGTAGGCCTCGACGTGGAGGCGCACCTCGAGCAGGTCCTCGGCGGTGTCGACGTCCGACCATGGCAGGCTGCCGATGTCGACACAGCGGACGCGGCATCCGGCCTCCGCCATGCGCCGCACGCCGTCGAGGTAGAAGCCGTGCAGGGCGTCATCGTCCTCCACCGCCTCCTCGAGGACGCGGCGCAGGAGCCGGCCGCCGTCGCCGGCGATGCGCATGATGCCGATCGACTCGGCCTGCGCCTGCGCGGCAAGGAGGTCCTTTCCGATCCCGGCCAGACGGCCGCCGTGGAGCGCCACCTTCATGTCGTCCTCGTCGTAGGCGGCCTTCCGGTGCACGAGGAGGGTGCAGGGCCCGGGGTCGGCATCGAGCAGGGGCTCCAGCACGGCGGGATGGAAGACGTTGTCGCCGTTGAGCAGCAGCGTGTCCTCGCCGATCTCGGAGCGCGCCGACCACAGGCTGACCAAGTTGTCGGAGATGGCGAAGAAGGGATTGTAGACCACCCGCACGTGGGGAGGGCCGCAGGCCTGTGCCCGGCGGCGCACCGCCTCGGCCCCGAAGCCGGCGACGATGGTCACCCGTTCCACCCCCGCCGCCGAAAGGCGCTGGAGCTGGTGCTCGAGGATCGTGCACGGCCCCACCGGCAGGAGGCACTTGGGCCGCTCCGAGGTGTACGGCAGAAGGCGGCGGCCGCGGCCGGCGGCCAGAATCAGTGCGTTCAAGGGTTTCGGCGTGCTGGGCGAACGGAGACGACGGGGCGTCCGGGCATGGACAAACGGAGGCGCCTCCGGAGGCTGCGGGACCGCAGGCAGGGACCGCGATCGAATGTAGCCATAGACCTCCCTCCGGGGCAACGACATGGGGTCTTCGGGCGGGCTCCTCCCGGCGCTCGTCGAGACCACCGTATATTGACGATTCAGCCCTCGGGCCGTATCCCGGCCCCCATCCTCCGGCACGGAGAATCCCCCTGCGCGCCATCATCCTCGCCGCCGGGGCCGGCACCCGGCTCCGCCCGCTCACCGAGGGCCGGCCGAAGTGCCTGGTGCCGGTGGCCGGACGGGCCCTCATCGACCGCCAGCTCGAGGCGCTGGCGGGCGTGGGCGTGCGCGACGTCGTCGTCGTCACCGGCTACGAGGCCGGGCAGGTCCGCCGCCATCTCGGGAGCCGGGCCCGTTGCGTGGTCAACGAGGCCTGGCGGACGACGAACAGCATCGAGTCCCTCCACCACGCCCTCGGCTGCCTGGAGGGCGACGCCTTCCTGTTCAACTGCGATATCCTCTTCGAGCGGACCGTCCTCGAGCGCTTGGGGGAGGGACCGGGCAGCGCCATCGCCGTCGACTCCCGCGCGGCCAGGGAGGCAGGGGAGATGAACCTGCGGATCGACGGCTTGGGCCGGGTGACGGAGATCGGCAAGCACCTGGACCCGGCCGCCGCCCAGGCGGTGAGCGTGCAGCTGGTCCGGTTCGACGAGGCCGGGTCGGCGGAGGTCCGGAGCGAGGTCGGACGGCTGGTGGAGGGAGGCGAGGGAGCGGTTTACCCCACCGCCGCGTACGCACCCCTGATCCGGTCGGGAAGCCTGCGCGCCGTGGAGACCGGCGATCTCCCGTGGTTCGAGATCGACTCGCTGGAGGACCACGAACGCGCTTCGCGGGAGCTGGCCCGGGGGCGGACGGGGGGCGCGCCTCGGTGAAGGACCATCTGGAGGTCCGCGGCGCCCGCGAGCACAACCTGCGGTCCCTGGATCTGGACCTTCCCCACGGCCGGCTCATCGCCCTCACCGGTGTCTCCGGGTCGGGCAAGTCGAGCCTCGCCTTCGACACCCTCTACGCCGAGGCCCGGCGGCGGTTCCTGCTGACCGCGGAGGGGCCCGCCGCCTCCTTCGCCCGGCGCCTGCAGCCGCCGCGGGTGCAGCGCATCGACGGGCTGCGGCCGGCCCTGGCCATCGCCCAGGCGCGCAGCCGCCCGTCGTCGCGCTCGACGGCGGCGACGATCACGGGAC
>CAZEHQ010000295.1:0-4454 GCA_964512165.1 uncultured Gemmatimonadaceae bacterium
GATGTGTATGATGTGTCGGGCCGGAGGGTGGCGCAGCTGATCGACGAGACGAAGCCGGCGGGACGGCATGAGGTGAGGTTCGAGCCCGGCGATCTGAGCAGCGGTGTCTACCTCTATCGGCTCTCCACTCCGCACCGGACCCTGTCCCGGAAGACGCTGTTCATCCAGTAGGCCCGTGACGGCGATGATCCCCGCTGCCGAGAAGCCACGCGTCTTCGTCCTCACCGACATCGAGAACGAGCCCGACGACGCCCAGTCCCTGGTGCGGTTCCTCCTCTACTGCAATCAGTGGGACGTGGAGGGACTGGTGGCCACGACCTCCGTCCACCAGAGGAGGGAGACTGCTGCCTGGCGCATCCGCGAGATCGTCGAGGCCTACGGGAAGGTGCGCGAGAGCTTGCTCCTTCACGAGCCGGGTTACCCGACGGCCGGATTCCTGCTGCACCGGGTCGGAGAGGGGTTGCCGGTGTACGGCCTGAAGGGGGTGGGCGAAGGCCGGGACTCCCCGGGTTCGGAGCGGCTGATCCAGGCGGTGGACGAGGACGACCCCCGGCCTCTGTGGGTCCTCGTGTGGGGCGGGCCCAACGTTCTGGCCCAGGCCCTGTGGAAGGTCCGCGACAGCCGCTCGCCC
Source organism: uncultured Gemmatimonadaceae bacterium (assembly GCA_964512165.1). Taxonomy (GTDB): domain Bacteria; phylum Latescibacterota; class UBA2968; order UBA8231; family UBA8231; genus UBA8231. Next base: position 632 of record CAZEHQ010000295.1, read on the forward strand.
GCCCAGGTGGAGGCCTTCGTCTCCAGGCTGCGCGTCTACACCATCTCGGACCAGGACGACAGCGGGCCGTGGCTCCGCAGGACCTTCCCCGGTCTCTTCTACATCTGCAGCCCCGGGTACGCCGCGGGCGGGGCGTACCATCACGCCACCTGGAGCGGCATCAGCGGCGACCGGTTCTGGGGACGCTTCAGCGGCCCGGACTTCAGCATCGTGGACAACCCCTGGCTCGACGAGCACGTGCGCGGCAAGGGACCGCTCGGGGCGCAGTATCCCCATACGAAGTACCTCATGGAGGGCGACACGCCCACCTTCCTGAACCTCGTGAGCAACGGTCTGAGCGATCCGGAACACCCCGAATGGGGCGGCTGGGGCGGACGTTACGAGCTCTACGCGCCCCGCACGCAGAAGTGGTTTCCCGGGCCCGAGACCCGCCCTTTCTGGACCGACGCGGCGGATGAGGTGACGGGTGCCGACGGCAACTGGCACACGACCAACAAGGCCACCATCTGGCGCTGGCGAGGGGCCTCTCAGAACGACTTTGCCGCGCGCATGGACTGGACTATCAAGCCCTTCGATCAGGCCAACCATCCCCCCGTGCCGGCCCTCGGCCACCCGAGCCGACTCCGCGCCAGGCCGGGGGAGCGCGTGGACCTCATGGCCGAGGCCACGGATCCCGACGGGGACGGGCTCCGCTACAGCTGGTTCTGCTACGGCGAGGCCGGCACCTTCACCATGGCCGCTCCCCGCACCGGCCGGCCCCTGGAGATCGAGGACCCCGAGCAGCCGAAGGCCTGGTTCACGGTGCCCACCCGAAGGGTCATGCCTCCCGGCACCGGCACGATCCACATCATCCTGGCCGTGACCGACACAGGGGCGCCGCCCCTGACCCGCTATCGGCGGGTGATCGTGGACGTGAGGGAGTGAGGGCCGGCAGCCTCGCAGACCGGAGCTGTTGCCGCAAGGGCCAGGCCCGCAGGTCGAGACGACCCCTGATGAAATGAGAGGAGCCCCATGGGCCAGACGACCGTCTCCATCGACGGCGAATCCTTCCTGATCAACGGCAGACCGACGTACTCGGAAATCGGGACGAGCAGACCGGAAGCACAGGGGCTGCTCATGAACGCCCGTTTCATCCAGGGAGTCTTCGACGACCGGGCGGACCCCGGCCGCTTCGCCAGGTGGGGGCACGATGAATGGGACCCGCAGGCGCACACGCGAGCCCTGGTGGACGCCCTGCCCGAGTGGTACGGGTACGGGCTGCGGGCCTTCACCACCGGGTTCCAGGGCGGCGGGCCCTGCTTCACGGTGGCCAATGACACGATCGACAACAACCCCTTCGGGGAAGACGGAACCCGCCTCGACCCGGCCTGGGCGGGACGGATGGATACGCTGATCCGAGGCGCGGACGAAGTCGGCATGGTCGTCATCGTCAGCTACTTCTACGGTGCTCAAGCCAGGCGCCTGCGGGACGGCCGCGCCGTCCGCAGTGCGGTGACGACGGCGTCCCGCTTCCTCAAGGAGGGCGGCTACACGAACGTCCTGATCGAGGTCGCCAACGAGATGAACATTCGCCAGTTCTCGGCCCATCCGATCATCCAGGAGCCGGAAGGGATGGCATCCCTCATCGATCTGGCCCGGGAGGCCTCGGGGGGGATGGCCGTCGGCTGCAGCGGCGGCGGCGGCTACCGCAACCGGGAAGTGGCCGAGGCCAGCGACGTCATCCTCATCCACGGGAACAGCCAGTCGCGGCAGGGATTCTACACGATGGTGGAGGAAGTCAGGAGCTGGGACCAGGACAAGCCGATCGTCTGCAACGAGGACTCGCAGGCGATCGGGAACATGGCCGTCGCCCTCAGGACGGGAACGTCATGGGGGTACTACAACAACATGACCAAGCAGGAGCCGCCCGCGGACTGGGGTGTGACCAAGGGCGAGGACACCTTCTTCGCGCACCGGATGGCGGAGGGGATCGGGATCGACGTACCCCCGGTTCCCGAAGAGGACCGCTACTATCTTCAGGGCCTGGAGCCGGACGGGGTTTACGGAGGGCAGCGCTGGATCCGCCTGGCCAGCCTCTATCCCGAGACGATCCGTCACGTCGACTTCTACCGTGACGGCGAGCTGTTCTACACCTCGTACGACGAGCCCTTTTCCATCAACTTTCAGAGCAATTGGCGGTACGGCGGGGTCGAGGTGGGGAAGGACGACCGGGTATGGAAGGCCGCCGTCCATCTCGGCACCGGCGAGGTGCTGGAGAAGGTGGGTCAGTCGGCGCGGGAGAGCTCGAGACCGCCGTCGTGGTAGCGTCGTCCCACGTCTCGATGGAAGTGGTAGGAGACGTCCACGGATTCCACCGGCTCATCCCTGTAGTCGAAGCGCAGGACGGCGCCGTGCACGACAGCCTCCACCCGCCGCACGTCGGGGTGCAGGGCGGGGAACACAAGGAGCCCCTCGCTGTCCTGGCCGCTGAAGACGTGCTCGTTCTGGAACATGGTCCGTCGCAGCAGGTCGAGGCGTTCCTTGTAACGGCCGTACTCGTTGCCCCGGTAGCCGGTGGCGTAGATGCGGTAGTAGTTGTCGAGCTGGTCGACGCTCAGACTCCAGTACTGGCGGCCGTTGTCGGCTTTCAGCTCCACCCTCGCCGGGTCGATCAACACCTTGGGGTAGGCGTAGTTCTTGACGCTCAGGACGAAGACCGTGAAACGCTGGCGCTCCGGGTTGCCCCGTGAGAAGCGGGTATCGCCGAAGGTGTAGGGGTTCGTCGACTGCGGTCCGGAGCCCGACTGCGGAGCGAACTGCCGGTTCAGCTCTCCGTCCGACAGGGGGCGCAGCATGATCTCGAGACGGCCCTGTACGAAGGTGACGCTGCCGTCGTCGGCCACCACGTGAGACGGGCCCTGTTCGCCGGCTGGTTCCAGGGGGCCGGCGAAATGGTGGTAGCCGCAGCTGGCGGCCAACAGGGCCAGGGCGGCGGCTTTCAGGGGGGCGGTGGAGGGGGGGCGCGCAGCGGCCATGGGAGCCTCCAGGATCGACGTTCCGCAATCTCGTGCCTGCCGGTCTTCAAGCAGAGTACGGCACACGCCACGCACCTGTCAAAGACGCCGAGGATGCGCCCCCTCGTGACGACCGGCACGGCCCCGCGGCGGCGCACCCCCCTCCCATGAGGCAGGCACAGGGGTTCACCCCGAGCCCGCCACGGGTCCGCCGACGAGGGACGGTGTCGACACCGGCTGCCGCCCCGGCGGCGCGCGCCGGCTCCTGGCGCTGGATGATTCTCGTGCCGGCGGTGCTGGCCGCCGAGGCGCCGCCGCCGGAGGACGCACCGCCGGAGAACGCACCGCCGGAGAGGTTGACAGCCCACGCCGCCGGCCTCCTGCGCCGCGGCTGGGACCGGGCGGCCCTCTACTGGCTGGACGAGGCCGAGCGCCGCGGCGGCGGCGGGGTGTCCCTGCACTACAATCGCGGCGTCGCCCTGCGGCGCCTGGACCGGCCGGACCAGGCCATCGCCGCCCTGGAGCGGGCCCTCGCCGCGGCTCCCGGGTCGCCGCAGGTCCTCTACGGCCTGGCCACCGCCCTGCAGACCGCGGACCGGCAGGCCGAAGCGGTAGCCCTCCTGGAGCAGGCGGCCGAAGCGGCGCCGCGGCACCCCGAGATCCGCCTCGGGCTGGGCCTGGCCTTGCACGCCACGGGCCGGGTCGACGAGGCCCTGCGGGCGTTCTCCACGGCCGCGGCCCTCGACTCCACGGCCGAGGAGCCCTTCTATCGGATGGGGGAGATGCTGCTGCTGCGGGGCGAGGCCGGGCCCGCGGCGCAGCGCTTCGCC
>CAZEHQ010000296.1:0-4445 GCA_964512165.1 uncultured Gemmatimonadaceae bacterium
TGTCATCGACGTCGATGGCCTTTCGCTGTCAGAAACCATGGCCAGGCGCTGGGAATGAGCGTTGAGATCGTACTGCTCTGTGAGGATCAGAATACCAACACATTCGTACGCCGGTTCCTGCGAGGCCGGCAGTTCAAGGCTCGCGACATCAGGACGTTGCCTCTTCCACATGGCTCCCAATCCGGCGAGCAATGGGTCCGCGGGAGGTACCCGACCGAACTGAAGGCCATCCGCAGCCGGCAAGGCGCCTACCTGATCGTCGTGATCGACGCTGACCGGCACACGACGCAGCAGCGGCGGTTTCAGCTCGATGAGGAGTGCAGGGCCAAGGAGGTCCAACCAAGAACGGACAGGGACCCCGTGATTCTGCTCGCGCCGCGCCGCAATATCGAGACCTGGTTCGCCTATCTGGACGGCGAATCAGTCGAGGAGACCGAGGACTACAGCGCTTGGAACTCGAAAGACCCCCGCCGCTTTGCGGAAGAGCTGTACCGGATGTGCCACGAGGTCCAGCGCCTCAGGGAGCCCGTACCGGCGTCCCTTGCGGAGTCGTGCCAGGAATACCGGAAGCTCCAGCGCTAAGCGGCTTCCCCGACCCGCCGTGCGCCCTTTCCCCCGGCTCCCCCTTCACTCGGCCGGCGGCGTCTCCGAAGCGGCGAGGCCGACGATGTTGCCCTCGATGTCCTTGAACCGGGCGTAGGTCACGGCGCCGGGAATGACGGTGGGAGGCTGGATGATCTCGCCGCCAAGCTCCACGGCCCGGTCCAGGGCGCCCTGGATGTCGTCGACTTGCACGTAGATGGTGAGCAGCGAGGCGCCGTCCATGCTCGCGCCGACGCCGCCGCCGATGCCGTCGCCGGTCTCCTCCGCACCGACGAGGCCGTAGGGCACGTCCGGAGCCATGGGGGTCAGACTCCAGCCGAAGAGGTCGCGGTAGTACTGCTGCAGCGCGTCGGCGTCCTTGCCGGTGATCTCGAAGTGCACCACGGGGTTTGGCATGACCATCCTTCCTCGGTTTATTGAGATCCTCGATGATGGAAGACGATAGAATACGGAGGCCCCTCGCTTGGCGCACCTGAACGAGATCGTGGATCCCTCCCTTGCCAGGGAGCTGGAGCAGGCCGGGACGGAGGGAAAGGTGGACGCCCTCTTCGCCTACATGGAGCGCCGGGGGCAGACCTTCTACGACGAGGCCGTAACCCAACTGGAGCACGCCCTGCAGTGTGCCAACGAGGCGCGGCTGTCCGGCGCCGACGACGCGCGGGTGACGGGGGCCCTGCTCCACGACGTGGGCCACTTCCTGGTGGACGAAGATGACGAGAAGGCCGACTTCCTCACCGAGGACCTGCTCCACGAAGAGGTGGGAGCCGAGTACCTGGAGCCCTTCTTCATCGACGCGGTGACCGAGGCGGTGGGCCTGCACGTGCCGGCGAAGCGCTACATCTGCACCGTGGAACGGGACTACTACGAGACCTTGTCCCGGGCCTCCAAGCGGAGCTTCGAGCTGCTGGGCGGCTTCATGTCCGACGCCGAGAAGGCCGCCTTCGAGGCGAACCCCCACTGGGAATCCGCCGTGCAGCTGAGGAAGTGGGACGACCTGGCCAAGGTGAAGGGCCTGGAGACCCCGGGACTGGAGAGCTACCGGGAGGCCGTGCGGGGATGTCTGAAGTGAACGGGCGGGACAGCGCGCCGAGGACGGAGGCCGCGGCGCCTACACCCGCCCCGGGTAGGAGCGGCCCCGCACCTGCCTGAAGGGCGGCTGCTTCGGCGCGCTGGTGACGGACTCGTCCTTCCACGACGTGGCCCGCATGTAGTGCACGGCGTAGCCTCGCCGTCGTCGGCCGGAGGTGTTGGCGCCGCTGCGGTGGACGGTGAGGCTGTGGTGGAAGCTGACGCTCCCCGGCCTCAGGGGCACGGCCACCGGCGTCCACGGCTCGCGGCCGAAGTCCTCGTGGAAGGTCCGCAGGCGCGGGCGCTGCATCATCCCCCAGCGATGGGTCCCGGGCACGAACTCCAGGCAGCCGTTGGCGTGGTCGGCCTCGTCGATCGCCGTCCACGACGAGACCAGGTCCATGGGGAAGATGTCGTGCCACGAGGCCGAGTCCTGGTGCCAGGGCTGCTCGGCGCCGACCTCGGGGGGCTTCATGAAGAGCTGGTCGCCGTAGAGCTTGATGTCGTCGGTGCCGAGGAGGTCGGCGATGATGTCGACGATCTTCGGGTTGGTCGCGTGCCCCCACATGACGTCGTCCTGCACGGCGACCTGGTGGAGCTTGCGCACCGCCAGCACGCGGTCCCCGACCTCCGCCTCCCCTTCCCGGTAGATGCGCTCGAGCTGCACGCCCCCGGAGACGTGCTCCGCCTCCCCCGCGGCGATCAGGTCGGCGCGCCCCGACACGGCCTCCACCTCCCCGGGCGACAGCAGGTCCTCCACCACCAGGAAGCCGTTCACCACGAAGCGGGTGACCTGGTCCTCCGTCAGCGCCCTCAGAGTCCTTCCTTCCGCCGTGATCGTCATGTCGTCTCCATGGCCGCGGCCTGGCGGCCGGCTTCGGGTTGCCGGCGTCCTAAGAAGGGGCGGGGCGGGATCACGTCAAATCGGCCGAGGCCGGGTCCGGGAATGGTCCGGTCCCTGACTTCCGGGGCCGTCTGAGGATCGCGCCCCGTGCCGAGACCCGACCTCGAGTACTGGAACCGCCGCACGAGCATCGGCACCATCGCCGCCAACCTGCGCTGGGCCTGGAGCCACGCCTGGGCCCATGGCAGATCGGCGGCCCTCGGGGTGATCGCCGTCCAGCTCCTGCTGGGCCTGCAGCCGGCCCTGCTCATCCACGTGACGCGGAACCTCGTCGACACCGTGGTCGACGCCGCGGGCGGCGGTTCCGCCGGCTTCGGCGACGCCCTCCCGTGGCTGATCGCCTTCGGCCTGCTGCAGCTGCTCACCTTCGAGGTCCTGTGGCCCGTGCGCGACACCCTCAACCTGCGGCTCGAGCAGGTCCTCGCCCACGTCCTGGGGCGCCGCCTGCTGACGAAGTCGTCGCGGCTGCCGCTGCTGTTCTTCGAGGCCAGCGAGACCTACGACCGCCTGGAACGCGCCGGGAACCCGGGGCGCAAGGTCAGCCGGCTGCTGTTCTCCGCCATGCAGTTCTTCCAGGCCCTGGTCACGGCGGCCTCGGTGGCGGCCATGTTCGCGCCGGTCAGCCCGTGGATCTCGCTGGCCCTGCTGGCGGTGCTGGTGCCCCAGGTGCGGCTGGAGATCGAGGAGAGCCGCAAGTTCATGGGCTTCACCTACGGCGAGACCCCGGAGGAGCGCCGCGCCGGGTACGTGGACCGCATCCTCACCGGGCGGGGGGAGCAGAAGGAGATGCGGCTCTTCGCCCTCCACGCCCCCCTCACCGAGCGCTGGCGCGGCATGCGCCAGGTGCTGCGCGAGCGGCTCTTCGAGCAGCGCCGCCGCCAGGTCCTGGGCGTGCTCCCGGGCACCGGCCTGCGCATCGCCGTGGGGGTCGGGGTCGCCGGAGTCCTGGCCTACCTGCTCGGCGGCCGGGTCCTCACCCCCGGAGCCTTCGTCGCCCTCTTCCAGGGGGTGGACGACATGTTCGGCGCCGGAAGCGGTCTCGGCTACAACTCCAGGGAGCTGCAGGGCCAGTCCGCCGAGGTCGGGTACGTGCGGGAGTTCCTCGATCTGGCGGAGGATGCCGGCGCCGCCGCGGCCCCCGCCGGGCGGTCCGATAGCGCTGCGTTCCCGCGGCCCCTGCGGCGCGGGATCGAGGTCGAGGGCGTCCACTTCGCCTATCCGCCATCCGCCTCCGGCCAGCAGGCCCCTCCCGTGCTGCAGGGCGTCGATCTCCACCTGGCCCCGGGGGAGCGCGTCGCCCTCGTGGGCGAGAACGGCTCCGGAAAGTCGACCCTGGCCAAGATCCTCCTCGGCCTGTATCCGCCCACCTCCGGCCGGGTCCTGGCCGACGGCCGCGCCTACGGCGAGATCGACCCCGGGAGCCTGACCGGGGCCGTGAGCGCCGCCTTCCAGGACTTCTGCAAGTTCGAGCTGACCCTCGGGCAGTCCATCGGCATCGCCGCGCCGGCTGCCACTACGGAGGGACCCGGCAACGACCTGTGGCCACGGTGGCTGCAACCCGACCCGGCGGTGGTCGCGGACGCGGCGCGCCGCTCGGGGGCCGAGGAACTCGCCCAACGGCTTCCCGGCGGCTACGAGACCCCTGTCGGGCACGTCCTCGACGGCGGGCAGGGCCTCTCCGGCGGCGAGTGGCAGCGGGTCGCCATCGCCCGCGCCTTCACCCGCGACCCGGAGCTGCTCATCCTCGACGAGCCGGCGGCCTCTCTCGACGCCATGGCGGAAGCCGAGCTCTACCGGCAGTTCGCCGAGCTCCTGGAGGGGCGCACGGCCCTGCTCATCAGCCACCGCCTCGGCTCGGCGCGCATGGCCG
>CAZEHQ010000297.1:0-4423 GCA_964512165.1 uncultured Gemmatimonadaceae bacterium
GGTTGCTCAGGAAACGCACCGGATCCAGGTCCTCCACCGTGGGGCCCGCCGTGACCAGGATCCGCAGGCCCTCCAGGTCTCCCCCGGAGGCGCCGGTGAGGCGCTCCACCGCCGCTTCGAGGATGCCTTCGGGCGAGGCCATGCGGCCCCGGCCGGAGGACCCCGAGGCGAGGTGTCCGGACTCCGGCTCGATCCATCCGGCGCCGGCGGCGCGCAGGCTCGCGGCGTTCGCCTGCACCCGGGGGTGCTCCAGCATCTCCTCCTCCATGGCCGGCGCCAGCAGGACGGGGGCGGGCGTGGCCAGGCAGATCGTCGTCAGCAGATCGTCGGCGATGCCGGCGGCCATCTTTCCCAGCAGGTTGGCCGTGGCCGGCGCCACCAGGAACAGCTCCGCCCACCGGGCCAGACCTACGTGGAGTACGGGGAACTCCTCGTCGGCGGCGAAGAGGTCGCCGTGGACGGGATGCCCCGAGAGCACCGAGAGGGTGGGATCGGTGACGAACCGCGCCGCGCTCGCCGTGCGCACGACGCGCACCTCGGCGCCCTCCTCCCGCAGCAGGCGCAGCACGAGGGGCGCCTTGTACGCCGCGATGCCGCCGCTGACCCCGAGCAGGACCCTCCGCCCCTCCAGCCTCATCCGCATCCCTCCAGCATCGGCTCGACCTGCCGGACGAGGCCCTCGGGGTCGGTCCGGTCGGAGTGCAGGACCAGGTCGTAGATGGACAGGTCGGAGAGGTCGATCCGGTGATGGTCGGCGTAGCGCCGGCGTTCCGAGCGCTCACGCGCGAGGATCGTCGTCTCGGCCTCTTCCGGGGACAGCCCGTCGCGGCCGGCGACGCGGCGCGCCCGGGTGGCGAGATCGGCCTGCACCCAGAGCTTGAGGGCCTCGAGATCGTGGCGGTGCAGCATCCAGCCGGTGATCCGCCCTTCGAGGAGGCAGCCCGGAGCCTGCCGGGCCCGCTCGGTGAGGCGGTGGTCCAGGCGCCGGTCGATGCCGCCGTCGGCCTCGGCGCGGCTCCCCAGCTCGGCGAGGGAGATCCCCAGCTCCGCCGCCAGGTCGCGGAAGATCCGGCCCACGTTGACGTGCTCCAGGCCGGTGCGCTCGGCGAGGCGCCGGCACAAGGTGCTGGTGCCGCTCCCGGGGAGGCCGCTGACCGTGATCCGCGTCATGTCCACGGGCTCCGCCTCAAGCCAGGTTCTGCACCTGCTCGCGCAACCGCTCCACCTCCTCCTTGGCCGCCACCGCCCGGTGGATGATGCCGCCGGCCGAGGACTTCGATGAGAGGGTGTTGATCTCGCGGTGCATCTCCTGGAGCAGGAAGTTGAGCCGCCGGCCGACCTCCCCGCCCTGGTCGATCGTCTCCAGGAAACGGTCGAGATGGCTGCGCAGGCGCACGATCTCCTCGGTGATGTCGCTGCGCTCGGCGATGAGCACGATCTCGGTGGCCAGCCGGTCCTCGGCTACCTCGCCCGGCTCCAACAGGCTCTCGACCTTCTCCCGCAGGCGGCGGCGCACCTCTTCACGGCCCTCGGCCGCGAGTCGGTCGATGTCGTCGGTGAGCCCGGCGATGGCCGCCAGCCGGGTACGCAGGTCCGCGGCCAGCACCTCGCCCTCGGACCGCCGCATCCCCTCGAGCCCCGAGAGAGCCTGATCGAGGGCCTGCGCCACGAGTTCCTCGAGCTGTTCCGGAGCCGGGCCCCGGCTCCCGGAGCGGAAGACCCCCGGCATGCGCGCCACCACCTCCAGGCCCACGGGGGGCTGGCCCGTCTCGCGCGCCAGGCGATCCAGCTCGGACTGGTAGCGCTCGGCCACCTCCGCGTCGAGCTCGGGGAGGCCGGTGGAATCGGCCGTCTCCTCGCACTCGATCGTCCCCGTCACCTTGCCCCGCGTCAGCCGGCCCTGGAGGCGCTCCCGGACCCGCGGCTCGAGTTCCTGCAGGGGCCCGGGACAGCGTATCGAGAGGTCGAGGAAGCGGCCGTTGACCGAGCGCAGAACCGCCCGCACCCGGAGCCCCTCCGCCTCGGCGCTGCCCGTGCCGAACCCCGTCATGCTCGCAATCCCGCCCACCGGATCCCCCTATCTCCCCGGGTCCACGGCCACCTGCACGATGGAAGTAAACCCGGTGAGCCGGGCCCGGTACGTCAAGCCCCCGAGGGTGATCTTGCTGAGCTCCGTCTCCTCCGCCACCCAGAGCTGCTGGTTGACCCCGTCGATCACGACGCCCCTTCCGGCCGCCGCCTCCGGCCAGTGCCGGAGCGCTCCGCCGTCGGGCTGCAGGGCGGCGATGCCGCCCTCCCCCGCGATCCAGAGATCCCCCGTCCTGGAGTCCACGTCCATCTGGCGCGCCGGGGCGAAAGGCAGCTCGCGCTCCTCGAGCCCGCCCTCCGGCCGAAGCCGCAGGAGGCCGTTGCCGCCCGCGATCAGGGCCCATGCCTGGCAGCACTCGCCGGCCACGGGATCGACGTCGACGATGCCCTCCAGGCCGCGCCACTCGCCGAGACGGACGCCGTCGGCGCCGACGTGCAGGACGCGTCCGCCGGACCGGTCGGCCACCCAGAGGCTGCCCCCGGCGCCCGCGGCGAGACCGACCGAGTCGGAGAAAGCGGCGTCGACCTCCACCAGGGGCAGGGTGTCGCCGAGGGCGGCCACCGGGAACCGGTAGACCCGGCGGCCTCCGGCGGAGACCGCCCACCCGGTCTGCCCGTCGGCGCCGATGACCGTGGCTCCAGCCTCCTTCAGATTCGATTCCACCGGGTGGACCTCGCCGTCCTCGGTGATCCGGTAGAGCCCGATGGAGCCGTCGCCCACCCAGCAGTCCCCGGTCTCGCCGTCGATGGCGATCGCCGACAGGGACGGGAAGTACCCCTGGGCGAAGAGGCCCTGGCGTCCGTCGGGGGTCAGCCGCCAGACGAGACCGCTGCCGCCGTCGGCCACCCAGACCCGCTCGGGGCCGGGCGTGGCCAGGTGCTCGCCGGCGATGGCGAGCTCCGGCTCCCCGGTCACGTCGAGGGCGATGCGGTAGCTGTAGATGCGGCCGTTGGTCACCGACAGGTCGACGAAGCTGGTGTCCGTGGCCGGCAGTTCCCGGGTCAGGGTGCTGTCGCCGCTCTCCCGATAGAGGCGCACGGCGCGCACGTCCTCGAAGCGGGTGAAGTCCCAGCGCAGCTCGACCTGTCCGTCGCCGGCCAGGGCCCGCAGAGGGCTGGCCAGGGCTAGGGGCTCGGAGGCGCCCGGATCCAGCGGGTTCCGGCGCGAGCGGTCGGCGCAGGACAGGACCACCAGCGCCGTCAGGGCTAGGCCGGCCGCGGGGAGCCGGAGGCGTCTCGGGATCATCTCGGCCCCCAACTCAGAAGAAAACGAGGCATGCGGTGAGCACGATCCCGGCTTCCATGGCCAGGAAGGCCGCCCCGGCGATGCGGTCGTAGCGCTCGGCCCGTTCGAAGGCCTGCTGCTGGCGCTGGGCGCCCGCCGAGCGCAGGTAGCGGTCGTACGCGGCATCCGCCTCGTCGGTGCTCCACCAGGCGACGGCGGCCCCGGTGACGGCCAGGGCCGCGGTGGCCGCCAGGGCCGGCCGCCAGATCGTCTCCGGGCGCTGCGGCGGTTTCGTCCGGGCCCGCTGTTGCGTGAGCCGCGCCCCGGCCACCAGGGGCCGAGCCATCGGCCCGGTCCCGAGCCGCGCTCCGAAGAGGCCGGACTGGAGGCGGCGCGCGGCCTCCGGAGGCGAACCCGCCCACAGGCCCGGGAGCGCCATCGAGCCCACCTGCCACGGCCCGCCGCCCGGCGGATGCGGACCCGGCCCCGGGGCCGCCAGGGCCGCCAGGGCCGCCGAGCCCGAGAGCAGGATCACCATCGCCAGCCGCCCCACCTCATCTCCCCCGGAACAGGTAGAGGGTGCCGGTCTCGCTCGTCACCGCCAGCAGCCGGCCGCTGACGGCGACGGAGGTAAGCACCGGCCCGTCGAGGGCATAGCGCCAACGGACGACGCCCCCGTCTCCGCCGACGGCATGGAGGACGCTGCCTCCGGAGCCGAGGTAGAGGGTCTTCGCCGTGCTCACGGCAGGGGCGCGGACGACACCCCCGGTGTCGAAGCGCCAGCGCGGCCCTCCGCTCTCCGGGTCGAAGGCGTACAGGGCCTGATCGCTCGAGCCCAGGGCGATGACCCCGGCGCCGCGGCTCAGGCCCTCGGCGGGGAGCCCGTTCACCCGGGCCGTCCACAGGGTCGAGCCGTCCTCGGCCTTCAAGGCGTGGACGGAGCCGTCGGCCGTGGCCACCCAGAGGCGGCCGGCCCCGGCGTCGACGGCCGGACGGGTGCGGACGGCGGCGCCCAGGGACCGGCGCCAGAGGACCTCGCCGCCGTCGGCGGAGGCGGCCACCAGCTCGCCCGTGGAGTCGCCCACGTAGACGGTCCCGCCGCCGACGCTG
>CAZEHQ010000298.1:0-4407 GCA_964512165.1 uncultured Gemmatimonadaceae bacterium
GAGGGTGCTGTTCCTGGTGGCCCAAGATAGGCCACGACCGTGAACGAATGCACCCCGCGGATCATGGACCGACCCAATGCTCCGCCGGCCTGGAGAGGAACTCCTCCACCGGGATCCCATCGCCGCCCACGAGCAGCCTGCGGTCGGGCCCGAAGGCCTCGTCGAAGGCGGCCATCCCCGGCAAGGCATCGCGCGAGCGTCCGCTCTTCACCTCGATCGCGGTCAGGAACCCTCCCGCGCGCACCACGAAATCGACCTCGCGGTTGCGGTCCCGCCAGTAGAACAGCTCGCAGGAGCCGCCGGCCGCGGCGTTCGCCAGGTGGGCGCCCACGGCCGACTCGACCAAGCGCCCCCGAAACTCGCCGTCGGCGCGGGCCTGCTCCGGCGTGAGGCGGGATCCGGCGGTCATCAGGGCCGTGTTCAGCACCTGCAGCTTGGGGCTGGAGCTCCGCCGCCGCACCGCAGCGCCCGAGTACTTCTGCAGACCCATCAGCATGCCGGCCCCCGCCAGCAGCTGGAGATAGTGGGCCAGAGTGGTTGTGTTCCCGGCGTCCTGGAGCTGGCCCAGCATCTTCGTGTAGGAGAGGATCTGACCCGAGTACTCGCAGCCCAGGTCGAAGAGGCGGCGCAGCAGGGCCGGCTTGTCCACCCGCGAGAGCAGCAGCACGTCGCGGGCGAGGGTTGTCTCCACGAGGGAGTCGCGGATGTAGCGGGCCCAGCGGTCCGGCTGGTCCACCAGCGGCGCCGCGCCGGGATAGGCGCCGTGGAACAGGAACTGCTCCAGGGACCAGCCGAAGGCGGTCCTCATCTCCGACCAGCTCCAGTGGGGCAGGTGGAGCAGCTCGAAGCGCCCCGCGAGGCTCTCGGTGAGCCCGCGCCCGATCAGCAGCTGCGCCGACCCGGAGAGCACCACCTTGAGCGGCCGCCCGCCGCGGGTGTCCTCGTCCCACAGGCGCTTGACTGCCTCCGCCCAGTTGGGGGCCTTCTGCACCTCGTCGATCACGAGCAGCGCCCCCCCAGGCCCGGCCTCGGCCGCCGCCAGCCTCGCGGCCTCCCACTGCTGGGCGATCCAGTCCGGGCCCCGCAGGGTCGGCTCGTCGGCGCTGCCGAAGCGGTGCGGCAACCCGGACTGCCCGGCGACCTGGGTGATCAGGGTTGTTTTGCCGACCTGCCTCGGCCCGGTGACCACCTGGAGGAATCGCCGCGGCTCCTGGAGCCGGCGGCGGAGATCCGCCGCCTGGGGGCGGATATACGAATTACTCAACATGATGAGTAATAATACTCAGTAGATCGAGTAAACAGAAGGGCTGGCAGGAACGGCCCGGCTGAGCGAGCACCCGCCGGCCGTTCGCTGAACCGAACGGGGGATTGAACGGCGAGCCCTGGGAGGCGAAGGCCGCGCGGCATCCGGTCGGCTGTGTCTGGCTCGCCACCGCCCTTGGTGAACTACCAAGGAATCCTTGGTAGTTGCCTCGGCCACCAACTCCCCGCCGGGGAACGCTACGCCAAGTGCATGGACCTTCCGGTGGACCCGGGTGGGCGAAATCCCGCGCCTGACAGTACAATAGATCCCGCCCGCTGCCTTCGGCCGCCGCCCTGCCGGCCCTCGCGCGGGCTTGCCGTTGATTCTCGCCGCCGGCTCCGGGATCCCCTCCCGGTGATGCCGCGGCGCGGGCTCCCGGCCGGTGTTCCCCCTCCCTGGGAACGTCGGGATCTCCTCGACCGTAGAGCCAGTGCCTTTCCGCGCCCCTGCGGCTGCCGGCCATCGGCTGCCTGCGAGGGCGCCGGATCCCTCTCGCCAGGAACAGGTGGCCTCCGTTGCCCTCACACGTCAGAATCGCCGGCGACTGCAGACCACGGCGCGCCCCGGCCGTGATCCGCCCGGCCCCGGTGCCCCTGCTCACCCGCGCCGCCGCCCTGGCGCCGCCCTCCTGGCTCCGAACTCGGTGATCCGCTTCACCTCGATTCACGCGGTTTCCCTGGCGGGCCTGCTGGCCGCCGCCATCCCCCTCGCCCTCGCCCCCGCCCCCGCCGCCGCCGAGACCGGAACCCCCACCCGCGCCCCGGCCGTCCACGCCCTCGCGGTGACCGGCGACCTGAAGTACGGGCCCAGCTTCACCCACTTCGACTACACCGACCCGCAGGCGGTCCGGGGCGGGGAGGTGAGGCTGGCGCGGGTGGGCACCTTCGACAGCCTCAACCCCTTCATCCTCAAGGGGGTCGCCGCCGCCGGCACCTGGAGCCTGATCTACAGCCGCCTGTGCGAGAAGGCCCAGGACGAGCCGCTCTCGGAGTACGGGCACCTGGCCGAGTCCATGTGGCTGGCTCCGGACCGCAGCTCGGTCACCTTCTTCCTGCGCCCCGAGGCGCGCTGGCACGACGGCGAGCCGGTCACCGCCCACGACATCGTGTTCTCCTTCTACACCCTCGTGCGCCACGGCACGCCCTTCTACCGCACCTTCTACGCCGATGTGGACACGGCCGTCGCCGAGGACGACCGCACCGTCACCTTCGAGCTGGCCGCCACCGACAACCGCGAGCTGCCCGTCGTCCTCGGCCAGCTGCGGGCCCTGCCCAAGCACTACTGGGAGGCGCGGGACTTCACCAAGACGACGCTGGAGCCGCCCCTCGGCAGCGGCCCCTACCGCATCGAGTCGGTCGACCCGGGACGCTCCATCACCTACGCGCGGGTCGACGGCAACTGGGACGAGGGCCTGCCGGCGCGGCGGGGGCAGCACAACTTCGACCGCATCACCTACGACTACTACCGCGACGACACCGTCGCCCAGGAGGCGCTGAAGGCCGGCGAGTACGACCTGCGCGCCGTCGGCTCGGCCCGCGAGTGGGCCACCGGCTACGACCATCCCGCCGTGCGGGAGGGCCGCCTGGTGATGGCGGAGCTGCCCAACCGCCGCATCCGCGGCATGTCGGGGTTCGTCTTCAACACGAGGCGCGCCCGCTTCGCCGACCCCCGGGTGCGCCACGCGCTAAGCCACGCCTTCGACTTCGAGTGGACCAACGCCACCCTCTTCCACGGGCTCTACACGCGCACCGAGAGCCACTTCGCCAACTCCGAGCTGGCCGCCTCGGGCACGCCCGAAGGCCGCGAGCTCGAGATCCTGGAGCGCTACCGGGGCCGCGTGCCGGACGACGTCTTCGGCGAGGCCTACCGGGCGCCGTCCACCGACGGCGACGGCTCGATCCGCGCCAACCTGCGCAAGGCCCGCCGCATGCTGCGCGACGCCGGCTGGGTGCTGCGCGATGGGGAGCTGGTCCAAGAGGAGACGGGGGAGGCCATGGCCTTCGAGTTCCTGCTGGTGCGGCCCTCGTACGAGCGCGTCGTGGGACCGGTGCGGCTGCACCTGGAGCGGCTCGGCATCGCCACCACGAGCCGCACCGTGGACGCGTCGCAGTACTACCGCCGGCTGCAGGAGTACGACTACGACGTGATCGTCCGCGCCTGGAACCAGTACCTGTCGCCGGGCAACGAGCAGCGCAACTACTGGTCCTCGGCGGCGGCCGATACGCCGGGGACCCGCAACTACGCCGGGGTCCGCGACCCGGTGGTGGACGAGCTGGTGGAGGGCCTCATCGCCGCCCAGACCCGTCCCGACCAAGTGGCCGCCGCCCGCGCCCTGGACCGGGTGCTGACCTGGGGCCACTACGTGATCCCCCACTGGCACACCACCGTCCACCGCCTGGTCTACTGGAACCGGTTCGCGCGGCCGGCGGTCGTGCCGATGATCTCCCTCGGCTTCCCCGAGACCTGGTGGATCGACCCGGCCCTGGCGCGGGCCCTGGAGGAGACGCGGTGACCGCCTACATCCTGCGGCGGCTGCTGCTCATGGTGCCGACCCTGCTCGGCATCATGGTCCTCAACTTCATCATCGTCCAGGCCGCCCCCGGCGGTCCGGTGGAGCAGGTCATCGCCCGCATGCAGGGCCACGACCTCGGCGCCGCCGGCCGCGTCACCGGGGGCGCGGGGGAGGTGGCCGCCGCCGACATCGCCGGCACCGAGGCCACCGCCCGCTACCGGGGCGCCCGCGGCCTCGACCCGGATCTGATCGCCGAGCTGGAGGCCCTCTACGGCTTCGACAAGCCGGCCCCCGCGCGCTTCGTCGAGATGATGGGGCGCTACCTGCGCTTCGACTTCGGCACCTCCTTCTTCCGCGACCGCTCCGTCGTCGACCTGGTCCTCGACAAGCTGCCGGTGTCGATCTCCCTCGGCCTGTGGACGACCCTGCTCATCTACGCCATCTCCATCCCCCTCGGCGTGGCCAAGGCGGTGCGCCAGGGGTCGCGCTTCGACGTGTGGACCTCGGGGGCGATCGTCGTGGGCAACGCCATTCCCACCTTCCTCTTCGCCATCCTCCTGGTGGTGCTCTTCGCCGGCGGCCAGTACTGGCA
>CAZEHQ010000299.1:0-4360 GCA_964512165.1 uncultured Gemmatimonadaceae bacterium
GCTGGACATCCCCGACCAGATCCGCAAGCTGTACGAGCTCGTGGAGTTGGGGATCCTCTCCGAGGCGGAGTTCGAGGAGAAGAAGCGCGACCTGCTGAGGCGGCTCTGAGGGCGCCAGGCACTCCCGGAGCGCAACGGACCGAGAGGAGGCCCCGATGGGTCCACTGCAAGGGGTGAGGATCGTGGAGCTGGCCGGGATCGGTCCCGGTCCCTTCGCCGCCATGATGCTGGCCGACATGGGCGCGGACGTGATCTGCGTGGACCGGGCCGTCCCGGCGGCGAACCCGGAGTACCGCGCCCTGTCGGGCTCGATCCTGCGCCGCAGCCGCCGCTCGCTCGGCGTGGACCTCAAGAACCCGGAGGGCCAGGAACTGGTGCTCCGCCTCGTCGGCGACGCCGACGGCCTCATCGAGGGGTTCCGCCCGGGGGTGGCCGAGCGCCTAGGCGTCGGCCCCGAGCCGTGCCTGGCCCGCAACCCGCGCCTGGTCTACGGGCGTATGACGGGCTGGGGCCAGGACGGGCCGCTGGCGCCCACCGCCGGCCACGACATCAACTACATCGCGCTGTCGGGCGTGCTGTCGGCGATCGGGTCACTCGGCGGTCCGCCGGTCCCGCCGCTGAACCTCATCGGGGACTTCGGGGGCGGCGGCATGCTGCTGGCCCTGGGGATGTGCGCCGGGATGCTGGAGGCACAGCGCTCGGGTGAGGGCCAGGTGATCGACGCCGCCATGAGCGAGGGCGCCGCACTGCTGGCGACCGCCGTCTACGGCCTGCACAGCGCCGGGTGGTGGGGCGAGCGCGGCACCAACATCTTCGACAGCGGCGCCCACTTCTACGGCGTGTACGAATGTGCCGACGGGGGCCACATGAGCGTCGGCCCCATGGAGCCGCAGTTCTACGCCGAGTTGCTGCAGTTGCTGGAACTCGACCCGGCCGGGTTGCCCCGCCAGTACGACAGGGCCCGCTGGCCCGAAGCACGTGAGCGCCTGGCGGAGACCTTCGCCACCCGGACCCGCGACGAGTGGTGCGCCGTCTTCGACGGCAGCGACGCCTGTGTGGCCCCCGTCCTGGACTTCGGCGAGGCCCCGAGCCATCCCCACAACCAGGCCCGGGAGAACTTCCTCGAGCTGGACGGGGTCACGCAGCCGGCTCCGGCGCCGCGCTTCAGCCGCACGCCCTCGACGGTGGGGCGGCCGCCGCCCGATCCCGGCGCCGACACCGACGAGATACTCGGGGAACTGGGTCTGAGCGCCGGCGAGATGGCGGCGCTGCGTACTGGTGGGGTCATCGCCTGAGAGACGGCGCCCATGGGCGTGCTGAATGATCGCTCCCAAGCGCCGGTCGACCCGCTGGACGGTGGATTCCGGCCTTAGCCGGAATGACTATCATGCCGTCCGCGGCGTTGCACAGCAGCCTCCTGTGGGCACATCCCGGGGAGCGACCTCGGCCCATCGCGCCTGCCGCTCCGTAGCCTGAGCGCCGTGGCGACCCTGGTCTGCTTCCACGCCCACCCCGACGACGAGGCCATCGCCACCGGGGGCACCATGGCCAAGGCCGCCGCGGCCGGGCACCGGGTGGTGCTGGTGCTGGCCACGCGGGGCGAGGAGGGCGAGCAGATCCCCGGCGTCGTGCCCGACGGCGAGGACCTCGGCGCCTGGCGCGAGCGGGAGACCCGGGACTCGGCGGCGGTGTTGGGATGCAAGCGCGTGCTGTTCCTCGGCTACCGCGACTCGGGAATGGCCGGAGCCCCCCAGAACGACGCCCCCGAGTCGTTCTGGCAGGCTGAGGTGGAAGAGGCGGCCCGGCGCCTGGCCGGGATCCTGGCGACCGAGGGCGCCGACGTGCTGACCATCTACGACAGCCACGGCGGCTACGGCCATCCCGACCACGTGGCCGTGCACCGGGTCGGCACCCGGGCGGCCGAGCTGGCGGGCACGCCGCTCCTCTACTGGGCGACGATGAACCGCGACCGGGTCCGCGAGATGGTGGAGGCGGCCGAACGCGCCGGCACACCTCTGGACGCCGAGCGCACCGAGCGCGTCGACAGCGAGGAGTTCGGCCTGCCCGACGCCGACATCACCCACGCCGTGGATGTCACGGCCGTGCTGGACCTGAAGCGGGCCGCCATGGCCGCCCACGCCAGCCAGATCGGGGCGGACTCCTTCTTCCTGAACCTGCGGGACGAGGACTTCGCCGCCGCCTTCGGCACCGAATGGTTCGTGCGTCCCGACCGGCCGCGCAACGGCCCGCAGGCGCCCGACCTGTTCGCCTGAGGGTGCTCGCCGCGGCCGGCCGGCAGGGCTGAGTGCCACCGTGGGGGCGGAATCCCTGGCCGCGACGCACGACACCCTCGCCTGGGTGGTCTTGGCGGGTACCGGCGCCGCTGCGGGGTGGGCGCTGGCGGCCCACAAGCTGCCGCGGTTGCGCGTCCGCGCCCTGTGGTGGTTCGTGATCCTCGCCCAGCTGCTGCTGGTCGCGGAGATCATCATCGGCGTGGCGCTGATGGTCGGCGGCCGGGAGGTGTCCGGCATTCACACCTTCTACGGGTTCGTGACGCTGGCGGCCATCGGCATTCTGTTCAGCTACCGCACCCAGGTGGGACGGGTGCGGCACTACCTGCTCTACGGCTGGGGCGGGCTGTTCATCACCGGGCTCGTGATCCGGACGATGATCATCGGCTGAGGCGGCCGCCTCCGGGAATATTCCCGCTCGCAGCGTGTTGAACAGCTTGGAACGCTCGCGCCCCGGCGGGTGCGGGCGCCAGCCGAAGCGGAACGAAAGGAGTAACACGATGTTCCCGCGGACAATCACCCCAGGCCTGTTCGAGCGTCTCGCTCCTTTGGCCTTTCCCATGACCGAGACCTTCGCGGCGCCCTACGACGTCTACCGGTTCGAGGACCGGGTGGAGGTGTGGATGGACCTTCCGGGCGTGGACCCCGATGCCATCGACATCACCGTCGAGGGTCGCGAGATCAGCATCACCGGCAGCCGTGAAGCGCCCGTCAGCGACGGCGCCGCGGTCGTCAGCGCCGGTCGCCGGCACGGCGTGTTCGGGCGGCGGCTGCACCTCGGGCCCGAACTGGGCCACGAGGCTGTGGAAGCCGACTACGTCAACGGCGTGCTGAAGCTGATCGTGCCGATCGCCGAGCAGGCCAAGCCCCGCAAGGTGCCCGTCGGCAAGAACTCGACCGCCGTCATCGAGGCGACCACCGCCTGAGTCCTCCCCTTTCCTTCCCCCCACGTTCGTGGCCCGGCCGGCGCCGGGCCACGAACGCGTCAGGCGGCTGCGCGCGCCGGCGTGCTCGTGGCCACGAACACGTCAGGTGCTGTCACCTACGATTGTCCCGTCGCCTCAACGCGGAGGAGGTCGAGATGTCGGTGAGTGCGTACATCCTCATCCAGACCGAGATGGACCAGGCGGCGGACGTGGCCCGCAGCATCCGGGGCATGGACGGCGTGGAGGCCACCGAGGTGATGACCGGTCCCTACGACGTGATCGTGAAGGCCACCGCCCCCGACATGAACAGCCTCGGGCACATGGTGATCAGCCGGATCCAGGCGGTGGGCGGCATCACGCGCACGCTGACCTGCCCCGTCGTGGAGATCTGAGCCCTTCAGGCCTCCAGCCGGCGTTCCAGCGCCGCCAGTTCCTCCCAGAGGTCGCCCGGCAGGTGCCTGCCGAAGGAGTTGAAGTGCTCCCGGATGAGCGCCACCTCACCTCGCCAGGCCTCCCGGTCCACCGCCAGCAGCTCGTCGAGGTCCGCGGGTGGGATCTGCAGCCCCGACAGGTCCAGGGCGCCGGCGGGCGGGCTGAACCCCAGCGGGGTCTCGACGGCCGCGCCGCGCCCCTCCACCCGCTCGGTGATCCATTGCAGCACGCGGCAGTTATCGCCGAACCCGGGCCACAGGAAGCGCCCGTCGTCGCCGCGCCGAAACCAGTTCACCCAGAAGATCTGCGGCAGCCGGGAGGGGTCGCGGGAGGCGCCCATCTCCAGCCAGTGGGCCATGTAGTCGCCCATGTTGTAGCCGCAGAAGGGCCGCATGGCGAAGGGATCGAAGCGCACCCGGCCGACGGCGCCGGCGGCGGCCGCGGTGGTCTCGGAGTTGAGGATCGAGCCCAGGAACACGCCGTGGCGCCAGTCGCGGGCTGCGGTCACCAGCGGGGCGTTGCGTGCCCGTCGCCCGCCGAAGACGATGGCCGAGATGGGCACGCCGGCGGGGTCCTCCCATTCGGGGGCGATCGAGGGGCACTGGGAGGCGGGTGCGGTGAAGCGGGCGTTGGGATGTGCCGCCGGTTCCTCTGAGTCGGGCGCATAGGGCCGGCCGAGCCAGTCCGTGAGCCCCTCCGGGGCCGTGGGCG
>CAZEHQ010000300.1:0-4347 GCA_964512165.1 uncultured Gemmatimonadaceae bacterium
ACCGGTGATCTGTTCAGATACACGCCGGGGCCGTTTCCCGGACGAAGCGCAGATCGCCAAGACTGATCCGAGAGGAGATCAGGCTTCCCTGTAGGCCTCCACCTCTTCCCGGGCCGCCCGCGCCGTCAGCTCCAGCTCGCTGCCCAGCTCGAAGAAGCCGGCGCCCCGGCGGACCCAGTCCCGCGCCGTCCCGGGGCCGGAGGGCGTGGTCCCGAAGCAGACCCGGCGCTCGCGGCACAGCCGCAGGATGCGCCTCATGGGGCCGGTCACGTCGGGGTGGTCGTAGTCGCCGGGACGGCCCATGGCGATGGAGAAGTCGTAGGGGCCTACGTAGACCACGTCCACGTGGGGGCTGGCGGCGATGGCCGCGGCGTTGCGGAGGCCTTCGGCGGTCTCGATGTGGGCGACGATGCTGACGGACTGGTTGGCCCGCCGCAGCCAGGCGGCGTGGTCCTCCGGCACCCGGTAGTCGCTGCTGCCGTATCCCGGGGCCCCGGCGCGGGAGCCTTTCGGCGGGAAGAGGGCGTAGTCGGCCAGCTCGGCGAGCTGCTCGGGCGACTCGGTGCGCGGCAACTGCAGGCCGCACAGACCGGCGTCGAGGAGGCGGGTCACCTCGCCGCGGTCGAGGTCCGTCTTGGCGATCGCCGGCAGGCCCAGGCCGCGGGCGGCGTGGACG
Organism: uncultured Gemmatimonadaceae bacterium; assembly: GCA_964512165.1. Classification (GTDB taxonomy): domain Bacteria; phylum Latescibacterota; class UBA2968; order UBA8231; family UBA8231; genus UBA8231. The sequence goes on from CAZEHQ010000300.1 coordinate 677, forward strand.
AAGCCGGCCAGCTCCGGGGTCTGCAGGAAGGCGTGCTCGGTCTCGACGAAGAGGAAGTCGTACCCGGCCTCCGCGAGCAGGGTCGCCATGGAAGGCCGCAGGTACTCCGAGACCATGCACCCGAGGGCCGGCGGCCCTCCGGCGCCGGCGCGGCGCAGGCGCCGGCGGAAGGCCCGGCCGAGGGCGGTGGGATCGGGGGGTTTCCTGCCCATCAGGCGGCGCAATCAAGCCGCCTGCGCGCCCGGAGGCAAGGCGCTTGATGAGGTATCGAGAGCCCGTTAGGTTGGGAACTCTCCATGACGACCGCCTCCGCCCCCAACGACGCCGCCAGCCGGGCCCTCGGCCGCACCGGTGAGCTCGACCTTGAGGACCGCCGCGTCCTCTGCCTCCTCGACGGCCTGGCCCTCGCCTACCGCGCCCATTTCGCGCTGATCAACAACCCGGTGACCAACTCCCGGGGGATGAACACCTCGGCGCCCTTCGTCTTCACCAACACCCTGCTGGAGCTGCTGGAGCGCTTCGAGCCGACCCACCTGGCCGCCGTCTTCGACACTGGCGAGCCCACCCACCGGCACGAGGAGTTCGCCGAGTACAAGGCCCAGCGCGAGAGCATGCCCGAGGACCTGGGCACGGCCATGCCCTACGTCTTCCGCATCCTCGAGGGGTTCAACATCCCCGTGGTGCGCGTCGACGGCTGGGAGGCCGACGACGTCATCGGCACCCTCGTGCGGCGCGCCGAGACGGCGGGCATGACGACCTACATGGTCACCCCCGACAAGGACTTCGCCCAGCTCGTGTCGCCGAAGACCCTGCTCTACCGTCCGGGCCGCTCCGGCCGGCCGCCGGAACTGCTCGGCGAGGAGGACGTGCTGGCCAAGTGGAAGGTCGAGAGCATCGGGCAGATCCCCGATCTCTTCGGGCTCATGGGCGACGCCATCGACAACGTGCCCGGCGTGCCCGGCATCGGCGAGAAGACGGCCCAGAAGCTGCTGGCCGACTTCGGCACCGTGGAGCAGCTCCTCGACCGCGTGCAGGAGATCAAGGGCAAGCGGGGCCAGGTCCTTCAGGAGCACGCCGACCAGGCGCGGCTCTCCAAGCGGCTGGTGACGATCGAGACCGAGGTGCCCCTGGAGCTCGAGATCGAAACCCTCAAGCGGGGGCCCGCCGACGACAAGCTCCTCACCGGCCTGTTCTCGGAGCTGGAGTTCAACGCCCTCGGCAAGCGCCTCTTCGGCGACGACTTCGAGGCCGGGGTGCAGCGTCTCCACGCCGGGGTGGAAGATCCCCACGAGGTGCGCTCCATCGCCGACGTGGAGCACGACTACCGGACCGTCGATGACGCCGCCGGCCGCGCCGAGCTGATCGCCGAGCTGAAGCAGGCCGGCGCCTTCGCCCTCGACCTGGAGACGACGAGCCTCAACCCGCGAACCTGCGAGCTGCTGGGCCTGGCGGTGAGCCACGCGCCTCACGCCGGCGCCTACGTCCCCTTCCCGGAGGATCAGGAGGAGGGCCAGGCCGTCCTCGACGACCTGCGCCCGCTGCTGGAGGACCCGTCGGTGGCCAAGATCGGCCACAACCTCAAGTTCGATCTCGTCGCCCTGCGCTGGAAGGGGGTCGAGGTGCGGGGCCGCCTCTTCGACACCATGGTGGCCGCCTTCCTCGCCGTGCCCGACCTGCGCCGCTCCCTCGACTACCTCTCCCAGGCCCTGCTCGGGTACAAACCGGTGCCCATCGCCGACCTCATCGGCGAGCGCGGCGAGGACCAGCGCAGCATGCGCGAGGTGCCGTTGCAGGAGCTGACGGAGTACGCCGTGGAGGACGCGGACGTGGCCCTGCAGTTGAGCCTCAAGCTGGAGCCGATGCTCGAGGAGTCGGGGCAGATGCGGTTGTACGAGGAGGTCGAGGCCCCCCTGATCCCGGTGCTGGCCGCCATGGAGCAGGCCGGCATCCGGGTCGATCCGGCCATCCTCAAGACGATCTCCGACGAGCTGGCAGCGCGCATCGAGTCGGCGGCGCAACGGATCGAGGAGCTGGCGGGGGAGCCCTTCAACCTCAACTCGCCCCAGCAGCTCGGCAACATCCTCTTCGAGAAGCTCCAGCTCGATCCCAACGCCCGCCGCACCTCCAAGTCGAAGCAGTACAAGACCGACGAGATGGTCCTCACGCGGCTCTCCCACGAGCACGAGATCGCCGCCCGGATCCTGGAGCACCGGCTGTGCACCAAGCTGAAGTCGACCTACCTCGACATGCTTCCGGGGGCGATCTTCCCCGGCACCGGCCGGGTCCACACCCACTACGAGCAGGCCGTGGCCGCCACCGGCCGGATGCAGTCGAGCGGCCCGAATCTCCAGAACATCCCCATCCGCACCGAGCAGGGGCGCGAGATCCGCAAGGCCTTCGTGCCCGGCGGCCCCGAGTACACCCTGCTGGCCGCCGACTACTCGCAGATCGAGCTGCGCATCATCGCCGAGATCTGCGGCGACGAGCGCATGAACCGCGCCTTCCGCGAACGGGAGGACATCCACGCGGTGACCGCCTCGCGCATCTGGGGGGTGCCCCCGGAGATGGTCGACGACGAGATGCGGCGCCAGGCCAAGACGGTGAACTTCGGTATCATCTACGGCATCTCCGCCTTCGGCCTGTCCGAGCGGCTGGGCCTGCCGCGCAAGGTAGGGCAGCAGTTCATCGAGCAGTACTTCGAGGAGTACCCCGGCGTGCGCCGCTACATGGACGAGACGGTCGAGTTCTGCAAGGAGCACGGCTACGTGCAGACGATGCTCGGCCGCCGCCGCTACCTCAAGGACATCCACTCCCGCAATCGGGCGGTGCGCGCCGCCGCCGAGCGCAACGCCATCAACTCGCCGATCCAGGGCACGGCGGCGGACATGATCAAGCGCGCCATGGTGGCCATCCACCGGCAGCAGGTGGAGCGCGGCTGGAAGACGCGGATGCTGCTGCAGGTGCACGACGAGCTGCTCTTCGACCTCCACCGCGAGGAGGAGGAGGAGGTGCGGGAGGTGGTGGAGCGGGAGATGAAGGAGGCGATCCCGATGGAGGTTCCCATCGTGGTGGAGATGGGCACCGGCGAGACCTGGCTCGACGCCCACTGAGAGAGAAAAAGGGGAAAGGAAGAAGAGTGACGCAGAACGGTTGGATGCAGGTCGCCGCGGTCGGGGAGATCGAGCCCGGCCAGGCCAAGGCGGTTCGTCTCGGCGAGGAAGGCCGCAGCGTCGCCCTGTTCAACGAGGGCGGGCGCATCTACGCCACCGACAACCAGTGCCCCCACATGGGCTACCCCCTCACGCGCGGGGTGGTGCGCAACGGCGTCGTCACCTGCGACTGGCACGGCCGCCGCTTCGACCTCGAGGGCGGCGGCTGCTTCAACAACATGTGCGACGACCTGGCCGTCTTCCCCGTGGAGATCCGCGGCGGAGACGAGGTGTGGATCCAGGTGGAGGAGGGGGGCTACCGGCGCAAGGAGGTGCACCTCGAGCTGCTGCGCGAGGGGCTCCTCCATCAGGACCGCTGGACGATCTCCAAGGCCCTGGCCCTGCTGTCGCGCGGCGGGGTGCCGCGGGAGGAGGTCGTGGCCGTGGTGCTGCGTCACTTCGGCCGCCGCGTGGCCAGCTCCGGCGGCGACGAGGCGGGCACCGACCTGGGGCGCCTGGTGG
>CAZEHQ010000301.1:0-4337 GCA_964512165.1 uncultured Gemmatimonadaceae bacterium
GTCGTGGCTTTCTCGCCGGATGGGACCACCCTCGCCTCCGGGGCGTCGGATCGGACAGTCATGCTGTGGGATGTGAGGACGAGCACCCATAGCGCCACCCTCGATGCACCGAGTTACGTCACTGCGGTGGCCTTCTCAGCGGACGGACGCCAGGTCGCCTCGGGGCATGGTGACTACACGTCGACGGTCTGGGACGTGGCCACGAGGGACGAGGTCACTTCCTTCATGAGCCATAGCACGGACGTAGGCTCCCTCGCCTTTTCGCCCGATGGATCTACCCTGGCCAGCGCCGCCACGCCGCTGGAGGCCGACCTGGCTGAAATCTATCCTGCCTGGGTAGATGGCCGGGTCAGACTGTGGGATCTGGCCCGCGGCGACGATGCTTTGGGTGGGGACAGTCTGGCCGATCAGATCCACGCCGTGTCCTTTGCACCGGATGGGACGGCCCTCGCTCTCGGATGGGCCTCGGGCATGGCCTCGATATGGAAAGTGCCGCCGGGAGCCGATGCGGCCGCCCTGATCGTGGAGTACCCGGCGGCCCGGGTCGATGCCGCGGCCTTTTCCACCGATGGTTCGCTCATCCTGTCGGGGTCCTATTCGGACGGTTCCGTGGTGGTCGAGGTGCGGGACGTTGCCACGGGCACCTTGCTCGCCGCCCCCAAGGGCCATCGTGGGGAAGTGGAGACCGTAGCCTTTTCTCGAGACGGATCGACCTTCGCCTCCAGTTCGCACGACGGTACGATTCTGGTCTGGGACCTTGGGCGCATTCTGCCCCATCCGCAGACTCTGGCGGGGCTGTCCGGCGATGAGCAGGAGGGATACCCCAATGCCGCCCTGGACGAGCCCTTTGTCGTGGTGGTGCGGGATCAGCACGGCGATCCCTTCGGAGGCGCAGAGGTCACCTTCGCGGTCACCGGCGGCGGCGGGACGGTTTCGGTAGAGACGGCCACGACCGATGCCGAGGGCCAAGCGTCGACGACGCTGACTCTGGGCCTGACTCCAGGACCGAACACCGTGGAGGTCGCCGTGGGCGATCTGGAGCCGGTGATCTTCACCGCCCTCACCCAGTCCGTCCCCACGACGCTGAGCAAGGTCGGCGGGGATGCCCAGCAGGGGGCGAGCGGCTCCCCCCGGGGCGAGCCTCTCGTCGTCGCTCTGCTCGACCAGGCCGGTGGTCCCCTGGCCGGTGCAACCGTCACTTTCGCGGTCACCGCCGGTGAGGGCACCCTCTCCGTGACCCGGGCCACGACCGATGCGCAGGGCCGGGCCGCCAGCATCCTGACCCCGGGGCGGACTCCGGGGATCAACACCGTGGAGGTGACGGTGGCCGGGCTCGCCCCGGTGACCTTCACGGCCCTCGGCCGGGCGATTCCCCAGACCCTGACCAAGCTGGCCGGCGACGAGCAGCAGGGCGAGCCAGGCACGCCCCTGGGCGAGGCCCTGGTGGTCTCGGTGCAGGACCAGAACGGGGCGGCCCTCCCAGGCGCCGTCGTCACCTTCGTCGTCGGCGGCCAGGGCGGTACCCTTACGGCCCTCACGGACACCACCGACGCCGAGGGCCGGGCGGCCTCCATTCTCACCCTGGGCGAGGAGTTCGGGATCTACACCGTCGTCGCCACCGTGGCAGACCTCGAGCCGGTGACATTCACCGTTACCGCCAAGGCGAGCCCCGACTTCGATGGCGACGGGGAGGTCGGCTTCTCCGACTTCTTCCTCTTCGCTGAGCACTTCGGCGGCAACGACCCCCGCTTCGACCTGGACGGCAGCGGGTCGGTGGACTTCACCGACTTCTTCCTCTTCGCCGAGCACTTCGGGCAGCCGGCGCGGGCCAGGCTGGTGGCCCTGGCCCGGGAGCTGATCGGCCTGCCCGACGGTCCGCAGCTGCGGCAGAACGCGCCCAACCCCTTCAACAGCGGAACGGTGATCTCCTGGTTCCAGCTGGAGCCGGGGATGGCGCACCTGGAGGTGTTCGCGCTGACCGGGCAGCGGGTGGCGGTGCTGCACGAGGGTTCGAAGAGAGCGGGGCTGCACCGCCTGCGCTGGGACGGGCGGGATGAGCGAGGCCGCTTCCTGGCCAGCGGGGTCTACGTGTACCGCCTGGTGACGGCCGAGGCCGTGCAGACGCGCAAGCTCACCCTGCTGCGGTGACGCGTCTTGCCGCGGCTACTGCGGAGCCGGCGCGGCGCCCGGCGCGGCCAGGGCCCCCATGGCGGTCCAGATGAGCCAGGGCACCAGCACCACGGCCAGGGCCCGCCCCCGGGGCGACCCGGTGACCACCGCCATGCCGATGCCGAGGAGGACGGCCTGCCACAGGTCGAAGAGGTTCAGGCCCATCAGGAACCGCCCCGCGAAGCTCTCCCCCGCCCCGTCCGGCAGCAGGAAGCCGGCGTGGAAGACCGCCGGACTGGTGAACGGCACCAGGGGCGGACAGGCACCGAGGCGCACCAGCAGCGTCAGCAGAAGCCACTGCGGCACGCACACGACGGAGGCGTAGCTCTTGATGGCCAGCATCTGCCGCAGACCGGCCTCCGAGCGCAGGACCCATCGCGCCAGGCCCACCAGGACCAGGGCGGCGGCGGCCAGACTGGAGAACCGGGCCACCAGGGGAGAGCTGATCCAGCCGTGGGTGCGCCACTGCTGGTTGCGGAGGGTGGTGAACTCCCTCTCCTGCTCGTCGAGCTGCTCCCAGCCCTCGATCGCCGCCGGCTCCTCGGGCGCCGCCAGGGACAGGGTCGCCAGGTTGTGGGCCGCCCAGACGCCGGCGCCCAGGGCCACCGGCAGGACCCAGTCGAACCACTTCCCCCCGTCGGCGACGGCCTCGAAGGCCCGCCGCGGCGAGCGGAAGACGGCGATCAGACGCTCGCCCATGCCGGTGTGCTCCACCTTCATCCCCAGGCCTCCGGCCACGACCGGAAGAGCTGCCGCTGCTCCTCCGACCAGCGGGCCCGGGTGGCCTTCGTGACGAAGGGGGGCTCGTCCATGGTGGCCATGTTCTGCGACGGCATCCAGTAGGGCCCGTAGCCGACGTGGATCGTCTTGCGCACCCGGTGGGAGCGGTTGGTCCGCCCGCCGTGGCGCAGGGCCTCGGTGAAGAAGATCCCCGAGCCCGCCTTCACCTCCAGGGCCACCGTCCCCGGCTCGCTGTCGGGATCGTTGCCGTAGGGGGACGGCAGGTTGGACTTGTGGGTGCCGGGGACCACGGTGAAGGCGCCGCCCTCGGCGTCGTTGTCGTGGAGGAAGTAGATCATGCGCACCATCATGCAGTCGATGCGCTCGGAGGCGAAGTTGTAGCGGTACTTCTGGTTCTCGCCGCGGCTGCCGCCGTGATGGGGGCTGGCGTTGCCCCTGTAGCGGATGCGGATCTCCGAGTTGTTCACCGTCGGCCGCTGCATCACCACGGCGCCCACGTACTGCAGGGTGCGCTCGTGGCCCACGAGCACGTCGAAGGCCGGGTCGGCGTTCCAGAAGTCCTCGATGATCAGGGTCTGGCCCTCGGCCCGCTCCCCCTGCACGTGATAGCCCAGATCCTCGTCGGCGTGGTACTCCGCCCCCCAGGCCGACTTCTTGCGCGGCGGCTGGTCCACCCGGGCGGCGGCGTGCTCCTCCAGCCGGTCGACGGCCGCCTTCAGCGACGCCACCTCGCCGGCGCTGAGCATCTCCTCGATGACGACGTAGCCGTTGCGGTCGAACTCGTAGCGCTCCTCCTCGGTCATCCTCTCTCCCTCCTCTGGTCGGAACCGGGGGTCAAGGGTAAGGAATGAGCCCCCGCCGCGCCGCTCCGCCAGAGCCGGCCGCCCCCCCGGCTCCCCGACCTGCGGCGTTGACAGTATCGACCCGGGTGGCTAGCTTTTTTCGTCCTCGGCAGGATGGTTCAACCGACTGTGGCCCCTTCGTCTAGAGGCCTAGGACGCCGGCCTCTCACGCCGGTAACACGGGTTCGAATCCCGTAGGGGCTACCACTTCTCTCCCATGACAGTTACGACGCGCAGACGGCCCGCGGTCTCCGACAGACCCCGGGCCGCTTGTCTTTCCGGGTCCGTCCTCACGGCCGCAGCGCTGCTGTGGCTGCCGGTCCCCCAGGCCGGCGCCGCGGCCGAGAGCCCCGCGGCAGAGGCGGTGCAGCCCGCGGCGGCAGAGTCCGTTGCCATGGACAGCAGCACCGTGGTGGCGGACTCCCTGGAGACCTCCGCCATCGACAGCGTCGCCGCGCAGGCTGGTGCCGCCGGCGCGGACACCCTGGCCGCCGCAACCCGAGGGGTAGGACTCCGGCCGTCGTTCCCGGCCAGGGGGCTCCGGCTGGACGGGTCGATGGGCATTCTGCGCGAGGTGGACCGGCG
>CAZEHQ010000302.1:0-4330 GCA_964512165.1 uncultured Gemmatimonadaceae bacterium
GCGGCGCCGATGGCGTGGACCGCCTCATCGACGCCTTCTACGACGCCATCGCCGCCGACGGCGAGTTGAAGCCGCTGTTCCACGACTTCCACCTGCGCCAGGGACGGGAGCGGGTGAAGGAGTTCTTCGTCGAGTGGCTGGGCGGGCCCCCGGGCTACTCCCGCACCGCCGGCAGGGGTATGCGCCGCTTCCACGGCCACCTGTTCATCACCCCGGGCCTCTCCGGGCGCTGGCTGGAGCACTTCGACGCGGCCCTGCGCCAGGTGGGCGCCCCGGCCGATGCCGCCGGCGAGGTGATGGCCGCCCTGCGCCGCCTGGCCGGGCACGTGGTCAACGACCTGGAGGAGCGCCGGCCCCTGATGCCGCGGGACCTGCGCTGCGTGCGCAGCAGGCTCTTCCGCGAGCCCGTGGCCCGCATCGCCGCCGACGACCTGCCGGGCCTCAAGGCCCTCCTCGAGGGCGATCCACTGCTGCCGCGGATCAGCGGCCCGGGGGGCCGCACCCTGCTCTGGGAGGCGGCCTGGCGCGGGCGGCTGGAGATCGCCCGCTTCCTCCTCGACCGCGGCGCCGACCCCCGCGAGCCGGGCCTCAGCTCGACGGCGTCGCGGCTGGACGCCGTGGGCGCGGACCTGATGCTGACGCCGCTGTGCGCAGCCTTGTGGCGGAATCACCGCGAGACGGCGGACCTGCTCCGCTCGCGCGGCGCCCGGGTGGACGTGCACACCGCCGCCTTCCTCGGGGACGCGGAGGAGCTGGGCCGGCTGCTGGACGCGGACCCCGCCCGCGTCCACGAGACGCAGCGCGCCGAGGACGTGTGGCCCGTCACGCCGCTGGCCCACGCCGTGGGCGCCGGCCGCGCCGAGGCGGTGGAGTTGCTCCTGGAGCGCGGCGCCGAGGTGCACCCCCACAGCCGCGGGCTGCTCGACCGCGCCGCCCGCATCCGGCGCGCCGACTTGGTAGAGCTGCTGATCGATCACGGCGCCGACCCGGCGCAGGTGATCCCCGGCCCCTGGGTCGCCGACCCCGCCATCGCCCGGCTGCTGGCCGCGAGCGCCGCCAACCTCGGGGACTCGCGCTGGGTGCGGCTCTCCTGCTCGGCCGACATCCGCGGCCGCGGCAGCGGCGCCGACCTCGCCCGCGCCTTCCTCGACTTCGGCGCCGACGTCAACTCCGTGCAGAAGGACGGGCGCTCTCCGCTGCACGCGGCGGCCAAGGCGGGATTCCTCGAGACGATGGCGCTCTTCCTCCACCGCGGGGCCCGCGTCGACGCCCGCGACCGGCAGGGGGAGACGCCCCTGCACCACACCCTCAAAGGGGGCCGCGGCGCCGACGTGATCGCCGCCATGCAGCTGCTGCTGGAGGCCGGCGCCGACATCGACGCCGCCGGCGGCTCCGGCCTCACGGTGCTGCACCGGGCGGCGGCCCGGCGCGACGGCGACGTGGTCGCCTTCCTGCTGCTGGAGGGGGCCGACCCCACCCGGCCGGACCGCCGCGGACGCACCCCCCTCGACGCGCTGACCGCCGGCCGCGGCGCCCCGGAGCCGGCCCTGGTGCGGCTGCTGACCGGGTTCTCCTCCGCCCGCGCCGCCTGAGGCTGCATCGTGATCGAAGACCTCTACCGGCAGCTCTCCCGCTGGATCCAGTCCGACTTCTTCGAGTACAGCCTCGCCGCCCTCTTCGTCCTCATCTGGTGGGCGGCGAGCCGGGTGGTGGGCCTCTTCCGCGGCCAGGCTCCCGCCGAGGACCGGCCCCGCCGGCGCCTGCCCCTGTAGCCGCATGGAAGACCGCCAGTCCATCCGCGAGCACTGCGCCGGCCTCGACGACGCCGGCCTCGTGCGCGCCCTCACCATCGACCGCGAGACCAACTCGGCCGCCCTCATCGACGAGGCCGGCCGCGAGCTGGACCGCCGGGGGCTCACCGTGGAGTCGGTCATGGACCGCGTCTCCGTGCGTCTCGGCCGCGACCGCGAGACCAGCGTCTCCGCGGCCGAGGCCGCCGCCCTCGTCAACGACGAGGTCCCCCGCGGCGCCGTGGCCGCCTTCACCCACGCCCTCGGCGAGATCCTGATCCTGCAGCGCGAGGCCTGGGGCTGGGTCGCCCACCACTACGAGGGGGAGAGCTACGGGCTCTCCTACCTGCTCCACGAGACCGATGCGGCGCGGGCCCTGCTGGAGGCGTTCCTGGGGCTGCGGGACTGGCGGGCCCAGGCGGGCGAGGGCCACCACCTCGACGAGTGGGAGACCGTGGTCCGCAGCGAGGAGGCCGACGACGTGCGGGCCCTCGCCGACCGCCTCGCCGAGGCCGGCATCCCCCACGTCCTGCGCGGCGCCCCCTTCACGCCGGAGGGTGATCCCACCACCTCGCTGCTGGTGCCCGCCGAGCGCCGCGAGGAGGCGATGGAAGCCACCGGCACCGGACGCCGCTCGGTGCGGCGCCTCCACCGGCTCGCCCGCGAGCGCGACGAGGCCGGCGACCGCAACGGCGAGCTGGCCGTGTACGAGGAGCTGGCCGAGACCGACGCCGGCAATCCCGCCGTCCACTACAACCGCGGCGCCGTGCTCCTGGAGCTGGGGCGGACCGAGGAGGCGGCCGCCGCCTTCCTGCGCTGCGCCGGCCGCGGGATCGAGCGCATGGAAGGCAGTCTCACCCCGGGCGGTGGCGGCCTGGGCGGCGCCGGTGGTCTGGGCGGCGCCGTGGCGCGCACGATGGGCCGCCTCGCGGGCGGCGGCGGACGGCCGCACGTGCCCGAGTACCTGGCGGACGCGGAGATGCAGCTGCTGGCGCTGGAGGAGCGGATGCCGCAGCGCAAGGAACTGCTCCACGGCCTGGCGAGCCTGGCCCGGGTGAAGGGTGACGCCGAGACCGCCGCCCGCCGCTACCACCAGGTCCTGGAGCTCGATCCGGAAGACCAGGTCGCCCGCTTTCAGCTCGGATACTTGCGGGCCGCCGCCGATTGACCATCCTCTCTGCCCCCATGCTCACCCGCCACTCACCAGATCCGAAGGGAGTCCATCCGTGACGTCCATCCGCCAGTCCGTCTGCTTCGGCCCCCTCGCCAGCGGCTTCGACGACCCCGCCGAGGGGATCGCCGCCGCCGCCGGGATCGGCTTCGCCTCCGTCGAGATGCTTCCCGAGGAGCACTGGCCCCTGGTGCGCGACAACGGCCTCGACATCGCCATCGTCGGGGGCCACGCCTCGCTGCCCGACGGCCTCAACAACCGCGGCAACCACGGCCGCATCGAGTCGGAGCTGAAGGAGAGCATCGACAAGGCCGCCGAGCACGGCATCCCGTCGCTCATCACGTTCTCCGGCAACCTCGAGGACCGCGGCGCCGAGGAGGCCTTCGACAACTGCGTGGAGGGCCTGCTGCGGGTGAAGGGCTACGCCGAGGAGAAGGGCATCAACCTGTGCATGGAGCTGCTCAACAGCCGCGTCGACCACCCCGACTACCAGTGCGACCGCACCGAGTGGGGGGCGCGCCTGTGCCGGGCCGTCGACTCGCCGCGGGTGAAGCTGCTCTACGACATCTACCACATGCAGATCATGGAGGGCGACCTGATCCGCACGATCACCGACAACATCGAGTGGATCGCCCACTTCCACACCGCCGGCAACCCGGGGCGCAACGATCCCGACGACACCCAGGAGATCTACTACCCCGCCGTCATGCGGGGCATCGCCGCCACCGGCTACGATGGCTTCGTGGGCCACGAGTACTCGCCCAAGGGCGACCCCGTGGAGTCGCTCAAAGCGACCTTCACCACCTGCAACGTCTGAGGAGAGCGCATGACCCTCACCACCGGCGCGGAACTGCAGATCCTGCCCTCGGGCGGCCCCCTCGGCGCCGAGATCCGCGGGCTGGACCTGGGCCGGGAGCTGTCCCCGGAGCAGGTGAAGCAGGTGCGCGCCGCCCTGTTGGCGCACTGCGTCCTCGTCTTCCGCGACCAGCGCATCAGCGACGAGGACCAGGTCCGCTTCACCTCCTACTTCGGCAGGCCCGTGGAGCACGTGCGCAAGCAGCGCGAGCGCCGCGTCAAGGAGATCTTCATCATCTCCAACGTGAAGGAGGACGGCGAGCCCATCGGCGCCCTCGGCAGCGAGCTCATCGACTTCCACTCCGACCTCTCCTACCTGCCCAAGCCGGGGACGATCTCCCTGCTCTACGCCGTGGAGATCCCGCCCGCCGGCGGCGACACCCAGTGGTGCGACGGCCGCGCCGCGTACGACGCCCTGCCGCCGGAGCGCCAAGCCCAGGTGCGCAAGCTGCGCGCCGTGCACCGCCACCACGTGGACGAGCAGAACCCCCCCGAGCCGACGATCCATCCCGTG
>CAZEHQ010000303.1:0-4322 GCA_964512165.1 uncultured Gemmatimonadaceae bacterium
CAGGAGGTTGTTGACGAAGGCGCCGAGGCCGTAGGCCACCTTCTGGGGGAAGGGAATCCGGTCTTCCGGCGCCGTCCGGTGGTGTGCTTCTGGGCTCATTCCCCGGCTCGCTGGTAGACGCGCACGTAGTCGACGAGCATCCGGCTCGGGAAGGGGGTGGCGGCGTCGGGATCGCCGACGAAACCGCCCCCCACGGCGACGTTGAGGAGGAGGAAGAAGGGGTGGTCGAAGACCCACTCGGCCCCCTCGGGCAGGTCCGCCGGGGTCACCTCGTGGTACTGGAAATCGTCGACGAACCAGCGGATCCGGTCCGCCTGCCAGTCCACGGCGAAGAGGCGGAAGCGCCCCGCCAGGCCGCCGCCGACGGCGGTCTCCGTGCCCACGCCCCCCGCCCCCGAGTAGCCGGGCCCGTGGACGGTGCCGAGCACCACCGCCGGATGCTGGCCGCGGAACTCCATGACGTCGATCTCGCCGCAGGCCGGCCAGCCGGCGGAGTCGATGTCGTTGCCGAGGAGCCAGAAGGCCGGCCAGATGCCCCGGCCTTCCGGCAGCAGGATGCGCGCCTCGAAGCGGCCGTACGCCGCCTCGAACAGCCCCTGGGTCTTGATCCGCGCCGAGGTGAAGCGGTTGCCGCCGAAGCTCTCCCGCCGGGCGGTGATGGCCAGGCGGCCCTCGCCGTCGAGGGAGGCGTTCTCGCGACGGTCGGTGTTGTGCTCCAGCTGCTGGTTGCCCCAGCCGTGGCCGCCCACGTCGAAGCGCCAGCGCTCCGGGTCGGGAAGGGTGCCCGCCGCGCCTTCGAACTCGTCGGACCAGACCAGCTCCAGGGCCGGCTCGGCGCCGCCGGCGGCGGTCGGCCTGGACTCGCCGGCGCAGGCCGCCAGGACGGCGGCGGCGGCCAGGGTGAGGTTGCTGCGGACCATGGGCGTGGGGGCTTGCGGTCCGCCGCGGCCTACTCGGAGAGGTAGACGCCGTCGACGAGGACGAAGTCGCCCGCCGCCGACTTCGGGCCGGTCAGCGACAGGGGCGAGGTCACCGCCGAAAGGTCCAGCCCCCGGGCGGCGAAGTCGGCCAAGGGGATCCGCAGGGAGTGCCACTCCCCGTCGGCGGCGTACCCGTAGTCGCCGGCGAGAACGATGTGGCGGTCGTCCGAGGCGCCGTTCATGCCGACTTCGATGACGGCGAAGCTCTCGGAGCGGAAGCTCACGTGCAGGGTCCTCCACCCGGAGAGGTCCCGAGGATCGCTCCAGTGCACGCCCATCCCCCACCAGTCGCCGCCGGCGTGGATCAGCCGGTGCGCCGCCTGCCCCTCCAGGGCCTCGTCGGTCTCCTGCACCGAGACCGTGTTGTCGTAGAGGAACAGGTTCGCCGTGGCGTTGTCGATCTCCACCAGCTCCGACGAGCTGCCCTCGTAGAACACGCCGATGCTCAGGCGCCGTCCGGCCTCCGCCGTGGCGGTGGTCCCCGGCGTCAGGTCGAAGTAGAGGTTGTCGATGAGGACGAAGTCGCCGGCCTCCGCCTTCGGACCTCCCAGCGACAGGGGTGAGGTCACCGCCGAAAGGTCCAGCCCCCGGGCCGCGAAGTCGGCCAGGGGGATCTGCAGGCTGTGCCACTCGCCGTCGGCGGCGTACCCGTAGTCGCTGGCGCGCACCACGTGGCGGTCGTCCGACGCGCCGTTGAGGCCGATCTCGACCTCGGGGAGACTCTCGGAGCGGAAGCTCACGTGCAGGCTCACCCACCCGGACAGGTCCCGCGGATCGCTCCAGTGGAGGCCCATGCCCCACCAGTCGCCGCCGGCGTGGATCAGCCGGTGCGCCGCCCGTCCCTCCAGGGGCTCCTCCACCTCCTCCACCGAGACCGTGTTGTCGTAGAGGTACATGTGGGAGGTGGCGTTGTCGATCTCCACCTGCTCCGAGGAGCCTCCCTCGTAGAACGCCCCCACGGCGAGGCGCTGCTCGCCGGCCTCGAAGGGATCCGGCCCCGGCAGTCCGGCCTCCTGCCCGTCGTCGGGGGTCACCGACAGGTCGAAGCTCTCCTGGGACTCGTAGTCGGAGTCGTCCAGCCCCGACCGGCAGGCCGCCAGCAGCAGAAGGAGCGCCAGGCCGAGACCGGTCATCGCCTCACCGCCTTCTGGTTGCCGTGCGGGTCCTGCACCAGCAGCCAGCCGCCGGCGGGGGTACCCCCGAGGTCGAGGATGCCCCGGTAGGCCGCGGTCACCAGCTCGAAGGAGAAGGTGCCGGTGGCGTCCCAGCTGGCCGCGTCGGGGAAGTGGTCGAGGACCGACTGGTAGGCGGCCAGGGCCATCTCGCGAACCGCCGGCAGGTCCTCCTGCCGGGCCAGCCCCCTCGTCCAGATGCGGCCGAGGTTGACGGCCACGTAGTACTGGTGCTCGCCGGTGGGCTCGTTGGCCAGCCAGGTGGCCCAGCTGTAGTAGGCGGCCACCGCGTGGCCCGCGCTCTCGATGGCCCACTTGGTCTCCGGTCCGCTGGAGGCGCGGGCGAAAGGGTTGCCGGGGTCGTCGAGGACGGCCTTGCTCGGGTGGATGCCGGCGCTCTCGTCGAAGAGCCGCAGCGGCGCCTCGCCCAGGGGGCTGCCGTAGCGGAAGGGGCCGGGCTCGGAGCAGCCCGCGGCCAGCAGGGCCGCCGCGAGGGCAGCCGTCGGAACGATGGCGCTCGTGGGTCTCATGCTCGCCTCACAGGCCGACGTGGACGTAGAGGCCGACCTCGACCTCGGCGCCGGTGGCGCCGGGATCGCCGGGGTCGGCCACGTACTCGGGTGAGTTGTCGTCGAGGGTGCGCACCTGGGCGCGCAGGCCGAGGCGCGTCGAGGCGCCCTCCAGGCCGGCCGGTTTGAGCCCGTACGAGACGTCGCCGTACCACTGCAGCGGGTAGGTCAGGTTGAAGTCCCGGTGGAAGTCGTACGGCCCCCAGTCGTCGAGGCGCAGACGGGTGCGGGCGTCGACGGTGTGCCACCACAGGCGCAGGTCGCCGCCGTAGCGGCGGATGCGGCGCCGGTCGTCGCCCCGAGGCTCGCCCTCGCCCGCCAGCAGGGTGGTCGCCAGGCGCAGGCCGCGGCCGGGGTTGTGGACCGTGTGCAGCTTCGCCTCCCACTCGTCGCCGGCCGGCGGCGCCTCCCCGAAGGGCACGATGGCGCCGCTGGCCAGGGTGAAGGTATGGGCGTCCCGGCGTCCCTCGTGGCGCCGGTACCACAGGTCCAGGGCGGCGACGAAGGGGGCGTCCTCGCGGATGTCGCGGTCCCAGGTGTGGAACCAGGTCCCCGGCGTCGGATCGTAGACCAGCAGCAGCTCGCCGGCCGTGGTCTCGCGGTTGTCGAGGACGACGAAGGGATCGTCGAGGACGTTGCGCGGCCGGAGGGCGGGATAGTAGAGGCCCGTGCGGGTGCTGTAGTGATCGTCGATGCGCGGGTTGGAGGGCAGGATCGGCTGCTGGTAGAGGACCTGCGGCGAGATCTCCAGCAGGCCGAGCCGGTACGACGCCCCCGAGGAGAGGGCCCAGTGGTTGCCGCGCCCGCTCTCCTTCAGCGACCAGCCCGTGAGCAGGGTGGCGCCCGGGTAGCCGCCGTCGGCGACGAGGCCGTGCAGGCTGCCCTGGCCGTACCAGCGCACGGCGCCCTCCCAGGTCAGACGCACGCGGCCGCCGATGGTGTCGCCCCACTTGACCTCGTCGTCGATCACCTCGTAGCCGGAGTCGAGGTAGCCGCGGCCCGAGGTCTCCCGGACCCAGGTGAAGGCGTCGCCGACCTTGGTCGAGCCGGAGAAGATGCCGCCCACCTCCAGGGTCAGAGGCCTGGCGTCCCGGGCGAAGTAGAGGGTGGTGCGCCGGTTGAGCTGCTCGGGCACGGCGAAACTGGTCTGCGCCCCCGAGGCTTGCGCCAGGTCCTCGTGGTGGATCAACGACCAGGTCCAGCCGCCCGTCTTCCGGTAGTACTTGGCCAGCACCGCGGCGTTGGCCCCCCACCACAGCTCCGGCCCGACGGCGACCTTCCAGCCCTGCCAGGGGCCCTTGCCGGTGAACTCGAAGCCGTTGGGCGCCTGGCCGTTGTAGGTGTCGAGGTTTGGCCCGTAGTTGGCCTCCGGGTAGAGGCCGAAGAAGTCGCCCTCGTAGCCCCAGTGGAAGTGGCCGGTGCGGAAGAAGCCGTCGAGGGTGAACCGCGGCCGGTCGATGGTGAACTCGGCGGCATGGACGGCGAAGCGGTCGGCCACCTGCCGGGGCGCGCGCGAGGGCGCCTGGCCCGGCGCCGGCACCACCCGCTCGAGGGCGCGGTTCTCGTAGAAGATGTTGTCGAGGCGGTTCTGGCCCACGGCG
>CAZEHQ010000304.1:0-4219 GCA_964512165.1 uncultured Gemmatimonadaceae bacterium
TGCGCTCGGTCATGTGGGTGGCGGCGTTGCCGATGTCGATCTGGCCGCAGGCGATGTCGTATTTGCGCCCGTCGAGGGAGGTGGAGCGCGTGAGGCCGGTGAGGGCGTGCTTGGTGGCCGTGTAGGGAGCGGAGTTGGGCCGCGGCACGTGGGCCGAGACCGAGCCGTTGTTGATGATGCGGCCGCCGCGGGGCTCCTGGTCCTTCATGATGCGGAAGGCCTCCTGGGTGCATACGAAGGCCCCCGTGAGATTGACGTCGACTACCCCCGTCCACTGCTCATGGGTCAGCTCCTCCAGGGGCACGGCGGGGGCGCCGATGCCGGCGTTGTTGAACAGCAGGTCGAGGCGGCCGAAGGCCTCCTTCGCGCGGGCGAAGAGGTCCCGGATCGAGGCGGGGTCGCGCACGTCCGTGGGCACGGCGAGGGCCTCGCCGCCGGCCTCGGCGGCGGTCTCCTCCAGCAGCTCGGCCCGGCGGCCCGCCAGGACCACCGCGAACCCTTCCTCCGCCAGGGCGAGGGCCGACGCCCTGCCGATGCCGGAGCCGCCGCCCGTGATCAGTGCCACCTTCTCGGCCATCGCTGGTTCCTTTCTGAGTCTTGCGCGCAACCTGGGATCGGGTGGCCGAACTTGGGACGCCGGGGAGGCCCGTGTCAACGCGCCGCCGCCCGCGGGCCGTGTCAGGAAGTGCGCCGCAGCCGCTCGCGGTCGATCCACACCCTCAGCACGTGGTCGGACCGGCTCAGCAGGTCGAGGTACCCCGCCTGGGCCGCGCGCCGCAGGCGGGCGCTGTTCGGCCGGCGGTTCGGGAGGGCGTTGTACTTGCCCCGCGCCTGGGTCACCGCCCGCTGGTGCAGGTCGACGGCCACGGTGAGCACGTTCTCCCGCTCGGCGGCGCCGTCGCGCCGGGCGCAGACCGACCAGATCGCGGTCTCGCCGTCGGCGCACTGGTCGGAGTAGGAGACGACGCAGTGGTTCAGGGCCGTGCCCTCGGCGGCCAGCTCCCAGCTCGACACCAGCTCCTGCACGGTCCAGCGGACCCTGCCCAGCTCCTCGGTCTCGTCCTCCAGCTCGAAGGGCCGGATGCCGCTCGGCTGCCAGGTCTGGAACTGGACGTAGCGCTCCCGGTTCAGGTCGCCGTGCCAGGCCTCGACCTGGCGCAGCAGCTTGGTGGCGCTGCGCCCCTTCATGGTGAACCCGGGCTGCGGCGGGGGACCTTCCTCCACGCCCCCGCCTTCGCGCACGATTCGGCGCGGCGCGTATTTCATGTTGTGGACATAGTCGACGACCGGACCCGCCCAGCTCGGGTCCATCATGGCGTTGTTCACCAGGAACAGCACCACCGAGCTCCAGAACTCGTCGTCCTCGAAGCGCCGCCCGAGGCGGGTGCGCAGGATCGCCCGGGCGAGCCGGTCGTCGCCTCCCATGCCGATCACCTGGGCCCACCGCATGTTCTGCATCAAGGCGCCGTTGTGGGGGGCCTGCAGGAAGACGTGGGCCATCCGTTTCGTCAGGCGGACCGGCGTGTCGGCCCTGCGGATGCTGCCGCCCTGGGCCACGGTGATCCACCAGCCCTGCTGGCGCCGGCCGACCTCCGGGTCGACCTCGAACCACGCCGTGTCCATGAACCGCGGCACCTCGTAGCGGGCCAGCAGATGGCGCGCCAGGGAGCGGAAGAGGGAGCCGTGGTTCGAGGGGCAGTGGCGGGGCTCGGGCTCCCACGTGGCGGGGGGACGCAACCACTCGGCGTGCCGGGCGGCGAGCATCACCAGCCCCCACCCGAGCCTCGGATGGCGCCCGGAACGGCTGATCCGGCGCCGGTGCAGGACGTCGGCGTAGCCGTCGTACTGGAGCAGCAGGGCCCGCAGGGCCCGCAGCGTTCCGGCGTCGAGGTCGATCATCCCCGCCGCCGAGACCGGCGCTCCCAGGCGCCTGGCCCCCGCGGCGTCGAGGCGCGGCGTCACGAGCCGCTCGATGATCTCCCGGCGCCGCTCGGTGTGGTGCGGAGCCATCGGGCGCAGGCGCGCCGCTTCCCGCTCCCGGGCGCGCTCGGCGCGGTCCTTGTGCAGGCCGCTGCCGAAGCCCGAGCGGTGACACCAGAGCCGGTAGTTCAGCAGCCCCTCGAAGCCGAGGGCGCGGGCGTGCTCCTCGATGGGAGGCAGTCCCGCGCCGGGGGACGGCGCCGCCTCTCGGGGGCGCGCCGGCGCGGTTCCCGCGGTCGCCGTCATGGCCGGTCCTCGGACTCGATCTCCCGGCGCAGGGCCTGGATCTCCTCCTCGTCAGCCAGCTCCGGGAACATCTGCTCCATCCGGTGCACGAACTCCCTCTTCAGCGTGCTCCGCGCCGGTCCCACCTCGTCGTGCCGCAGGAAACCCAGCGCCGCGCGCAGGTGCCGGCGGGCAGCCTCCAGGTCGCCGCCCCGGACCCGCAGGCCGGCGAGCCAGGCGTGGTTCTGGGACTGGCGCACCGGCAGGTTGTCGACGCTGCGCCAGAAGCTCCAGTAGACCTCGCCCATCAGCTGCCGCGACCTGTCCTGGAGGGCGGCCATCGCTTCGGGCGTGGTCAGCTCCACGGCCCGCTCGAAGTGGCCCATCGCCGCGGGCAGGTCGCCGCCCATGGCCCGGGCCACCCCCATCTCCGAGTGCAGCACGCAGGCCAGCCAGGGGTAATCCGGCTCCAGGGCCCGGTAGTGCTCCATGGCCTCCGCGGCGAGACCGTGCGCCAGGTGGCGGCGCCCCATCTCGAGCCGCGCCACGGGCTCGAAGGGACCGCCGCGGGCGGCGGCCAGGATCTCCTCGTGCTCGCGGACCACCTCGTCGGCCGGGGCCAGGACGGAGCGAAGGG
Organism: uncultured Gemmatimonadaceae bacterium; assembly: GCA_964512165.1. GTDB lineage: Bacteria > Latescibacterota > UBA2968 > UBA8231 > UBA8231 > UBA8231. Next base: position 2,843 of record CAZEHQ010000304.1, read on the forward strand.
CCGCGCGCCGCAGCCGGGCCAGGGTGTTCTCCGGCTCGCGCTTCACCACCTCGTCGAGCAGGGCCAGGGCGCGGTCGTACGCGGCGCGGTCCCCGGCCAGGTCCTCGGGGGTGCGCGTGAAGGTATGGGCCTCGGCCAGCAGCATCGACACCAGGCCGTCCCGGGGCGCCCGGTCGCGGGCTCTCGCCAGGACCGGCACCGCGGCCCCGTAGCGCACTTCGTGGAACAGCTCCCGGGTGCGTTGCAGCAGCTCCGCCACGCCGTCGCCGAACTCCTCGCCGGGCGCTCCCGCCCGGATCGTCTCCGCCAGCATCTCCTCCACCTCCTTCTGCATCTGCCGGCGCGCGCGCCGCAGCCTCTGGCGCACGGCAGCCTCGGTCAGGCCCAGCTGGGCCGCCATCCGCGGCGTCGGCAGAGCTTCCATGTAGTGCAGCACCAGCACCTCGCGGCTCCTCTCCGGCAGCCGGCCCATGGCCGCCCGCACCATCCGCCGCCGCTCGGCGCGCTCCAGCTCCTCCGCCGGTGAGCCCGAGCCGTCGGGGATCTCGTGCATCTGCATCTCCTCCGTGTCCGGCCGCCGCCGCCGGCGCTCGAGCCAGGTGCGGCCCCGGTTGCGGGCGATGGCGCGCAGCCAGGGCCCGAAGGAGGCGGCCTCGTCGAGACGGTCGAGTCCGTACCAAGCCCTGAGGAAGACCTCCTGGGCCACGTCGTGGGCGGCGTCGAGGTCGTGCGTGACCGCCGCCGCCGTGGCGAAGACCAGGCCCTGGTAGCGTTCCACGAGGCGGCCGAAGGCGAGATCGTCGCCGCCGCGCGCCGCCTCGATCCAGGCCGTCTCCTCGTCGATCTCCGTCATCCGGGCTCCCTCACTCATGACCCCTCCAGCGGTGGTTGCGTGACATCCCCGCGCCGCGCCGGGCCTCTTGCCCGAGCCGGAACAGCGGCCTTTGGTTGTGCCCCATGGACGCTCCGATCCGCGTCGGCCTCATCCGCTGCGACACCCACGGCGCCTACTACGCCGGGCTCTTCGCCGATCACGATCCCCTGCGCCTGCAACGGCCCCTGCCGCCGGGCGATTCCGGCCGCCACTCGTGGCAGACGGGGGGCGCCCACTTCTACTTCTACACGAACTACGCCAACCCCGCGGCGATGACGGTGGAGCGGGTCGACGGCTTTTCCCTGGCCCGGGTGTGGGACGAGGACCGCGACGTGGCCGAGTGCCTGGCCGCGGTCTGTCACGGCAGCCCCCGTGTCTGCGGCAGCCTGGAGGAAGTCAGCGACGAAGTGGACCTCGTCTTCGTGGCCGACTGCAACGGCGACGGCAGCGACCACCTGGCCCTCGCCCGCCCCGGGCTGCAGAAGGGGGTGCCCACCTTCGTC
>CAZEHQ010000305.1:0-4199 GCA_964512165.1 uncultured Gemmatimonadaceae bacterium
AAGGCGTCGCGGTTGTAGAGGATCAGGCAGTTGCCGCCGAAGACGGGGATCCCGTGGGTCCGGCCATCGACCTGGAAGTGGGCCACCGAGGTCTCGAAGAAGTCGCTCTCCAGGTCCAGCCCCAGACCCGGTTGCCGGCAGTACGCATCGAGGGCCTCGAACTTGCCGCTGGAGACGAAGCGCGGGAACGGCTCATCCTGGAACATCATGACGTCCGGCGCCTCGCCGGCCAGCAGCAGCTTCTGGATCTTCTCGCTGTACCGGTCCGTGATGTACTCCCGCTTGACGCTGATCTCCGGGTGGCGCCGCCGGAAGGCCTGAATGATCTCGCCCCACATCTGGTGCTCGCGGTAGGAGCCCCAGTAGGCGAAGCGCAGGGCCGACTCCTTCTCGGCGTAGTAGTAGGCGTAGGTGTCGCTGAACATCCACAAGCAGGCTCCAAGGCAGAACAGCCCGAAGGACCCCCAGCCCATGGGACGGGAGATGGCCAGAGCGCCGGCCCGTCCCGCCAGGCAGGCGGCGCCTCCGGCCACGGCGGCCAGCAGCCACAGGACCCATTCGCTCAGCATGGACAGCTCACCAGCATCCGCCTAGGCTTGGCGCATGCACCACGTCGTCATCTACCGCGAGCCCGGACGCTACGCGGGCTGGCCCGCCAACTACGGCATCTGGTCGTGGGGCGACGAGATCGTCGTCGGCTTCACCCTCGGATACCACGACATGGGCGGCGGCTTTCACGCGCGGGACCGCTCGCGGCCCTTCGCCGGCATGCAGGCGCGCAGCCTCGACGGCGGCCTCACCTGGAGGGTGGAGCCGACCCCGTGCCGGACGCCCGGAGGACGGGGCCTGTCCGCCGACGAGCACATGACCGAGGGCCTCCGCGTCGGCGAGGCCCTCCGCGACCGGGACCTGCTGGCCGAGCCTCCCGGCGGCATCGACTTCTCCCATCCCGACTTCGCCCTCATGTGCGCCAAGACGGGGCTGGATGCGGGCACCGTCTCCTTCTTCTACACCTCCGAGGACCGCTGCGCCTCGTGGCAAGGCCCCTTCCGTCTGCCCATGTACAGCCCCACCGGCGTCGAAGCGCGCACGGACTACCTGGTCGACGGTCCCTCCACCTGCACCCTCTTCCTCACGGCCACGAAGGCCAACGGCAGGGAGGGACGCGTCTTCTGCGCGCGCACCGTCGACGGCGGCCGCACCTTTCCCCTGCGGGGGTGGATCGGCGGCGAGCCCGAGGGCTTCGCCATCATGCCCGCGGGCCTGCGGATCTCGCCGTCCCGCCTGCTGGCCGCGGTGCGCTGCCGGGGCCCCCGGGAGGCCGGCCCGGCCCGCAACTGGATCGACCTCTACGCCTCCGACGACGACGGATCGACCTGGGCGCTGATGAACCGCCCCGTGGAAGACACGGGAGCCGGGGGCAATCCCCCCACCCTCGACCGGCTGCACGACGGACGCCTGTGCCTGATCTACGGGTACCGGGACGCGCCCCATCAGATGCACACCAGGTTGAGCGAGGACGAAGGGGCCACGTGGGGCGACCCCGTGGTGCTGCGCGACGGCGCCGGATGCCACGATATCGGCTACCCCCGTACCGTGCAGCGGCCGGACGGCTCCGTGGTGACGGTCTACTACTTCTGCGACCGGCCCGACAGCGAGCGCTACCTCGCCGCGACGCTCTGGCGCCCCTAGAGAACGGCGGCCCCCCACGGGCCCCTGCCGGTGCACCGCCTGCCGGGCGCTTCCCAACAGGTCCCTCAACTGCCCCTGGATCCCTGCCATGAAGGACGGGTCGAGCTCCGGCTCCGGGACGACGAAGGGCAGGCGCCCGAGGCACTCTTCCAGGCGGGCCCGCTCCAGCGGGGTCAGGTCGCGGCCGGAGCGGCGTATGGCCTGGGCCCACCGGACCGCCGCCCACAGGTCCCCCACCGCCGTGAAGGGGGCCTGGCCCCGGGATGCGGCGTAGTACGCCTGGGCCCGGGACATGTCCTCGGCGGCGAAGAGCCGGTCCGCCACCTTCAGGACCAGCGGAACGTCCACCGGATGCCGGGCGCCCTCGACGACGCCCTGCTGCTCCGCCCGGGTCAACTGGCGCCACTGCTGGCCGGCCAGCCGCCGGAAGCGGATGGCGTTGTGGGCGTTGTAGCGGTCCAGGGGAGGGCTGGCCAGCAGTTCCGCCATGTTGTGGTCCACCTGCCACCGCAGCACCGGAAGGTCGCCCAGAGCCCTCCGGTACTCATCATCCTCCCGGAGGCGTCGGCCGTCCACGGGGGGAACGGCGGCAGCCGGGACCTCGACCATGGCGGCCACGATGGTCCGCGCCACCAGGATCTGCCCGGCGATGGAGGGATGCACGTGGTCGACCATCAGCCCCCAGCCCACGCCCTCCGGGGGCGCCGCCTCATCGAATGCCCCGGCCACGTCGGCCAGCACGGCGCCGCTCTTTGCGGCGGCGGCGCGGATGGCGCGGTTGTGGCTGTCGGGGGCCCGCCACGGCATGGTGTCCAGCTCGCGCGCCATGGCGAAGGCCGCGCGCGCCTCAGCGGGGCGGCCGAGCAGAACCAGGGCCCGCCCCTTCAGGTACTGCAGCCAGGCGCTGCCGCCGGCCAGGGCTTCGGCGCCCTCGAGCCCGGCCAGGGCTTCGGCGGCGGCCCCGGGGCCGGCCCCATCCTGGAGCAGCGCCTCGGCGGCCATCACCAGCCGCCGCTGCCAGGTGGAGAGCTCCCCGGCGGGCAGCTCCGGGCTCCCGGAGCCGGCGGGGGCGAAGCCGGCGTCGTTGGCGGCCACGGTGCACAGGATCACGGGTACCCCCGCGCGCCGGCAGATCCCGGCCATGCGCGAGAGGTTGGCCCCGAGGTGGGCGGAGGCCGACTGCCGGCGGGGATCTTCCGGCGACAGGGAGCCGCCCTCTTCGCCGAGGACCTGGATCAGGTCGGCGCCGGTGACCTCCGAGCCGAGGACGCGGGCGAGGAGAGAGTGCAGCATCCAGGGGATGTGCCCGTCCGCGAGGGCGTGGCGGAGGCGGTTGCCCAGGGGGCTCGACCCGCTGCCCGCGCCGTAGAGGCCGTAGTACTCGTTGTGCCCGGCGTAGACCACCACCAGGTCGGGCTCCAGCCCCATGGCGTCCTCCAGCACCTCGGCCACCGCGAAGCTGGCCAGGGCGGGGATGCCCAGGTTGAAGACCTGCACCTCCCGTCCGGGCCAGGCATCGGCCAGCATGGCTTCCAGAAAGGCGGGAGCCGACAGGAAGCGGGGATGGGGAAAGCCCCTGACGGTGGAGGCGCCGACAAAGGCGATCCGGAAGGGGTCCGGGGACGCGGGTTCGAGAAAGGGGTGGGCCTCCATGCGCCCGCTGGCCATGAGCCGGCCCTGGTGGCGGGCGAGGAAGTACCGCTTCGGATACGACGGGTTGACGCTGCGCAACCGCTGCCTCCCGTGCTCGGACAGGGTCACCAGGAAGGGCGGCGGACCGCCGGCGTCCACGAGCCGCAGCCCCGCCTCCGCCGCCGCCAGGACGCCGAAGCCTAGTCCGAGGGCTGCCAGCCGGGACATCCACGCCCGCCTCCGCTCGGCCATGGCAGAGTCAGGGACTGCTTCGAAGAAGGCGGGCCCCGATGGAGGCGGCACGGGCCTGGGGCCACGCATGGAAGCGGTTGGCGGAGCGCAGACGCTGGGCCCCGTTGTGGTGGAAGTACCCGCCGCGATATACCCGTTGCTCACCGGCGGACGGGCCCGGGGGATCGGCGGCCGGAGCCTGGCCGTAGTAGTCTGCGGCGTACCAGTCCTCCACCCACTCACTCACATTGCCGTGCATGTCGTGGAGCCCCCATGGATTGGGACTTCTGGTAGCCACGGCCTGGGCGTGGCGCCTTCCCGCGTCCCAGGTGTTGCCCGTGTGCCAGGCATAGTCACCGAGGATCGAAGGGTCGTCGCCGAAGGACCAGCGCGTCGTGGTCCCCCCCCGACAGGCGTACTCCCACTCCGCCTCGGTAGGGAGACGGTAGAGATCCGCACCGGCCAGGGCGTTCAGCCTTTCCACGAATCCCTGCACCTCGTCCCAGGAGACGTTCACCGCCGGGTATTCCGGCCCCTCCTCCACGAAGTCCAGACCCGCCCACGGCCGGCTGCCCATGACGGCCTCCCACTGGGCCTGGGTGATCTCGGTGCGCCCCAGGTGGAAGGACCGGGAGATCCTCACT
>CAZEHQ010000306.1:0-4114 GCA_964512165.1 uncultured Gemmatimonadaceae bacterium
CACCCGCATGCAGGTCTCCTGGAAGACGTCCTCGGCCAGGCTCTCGTCCCGCAGGAGCCGCCGGATGAAGTTGAACAGGGGCCGGGAGTGGCGTTCGTAGAGCGCGTCGAAGGCCCGCAGCTCTCCCCGCTGGAGATCCTGCATCAGCTCTTCGTCGCTGCATTCCATCGGTCCCGGAATTCACCACCTCCACCGGGTTATACGGCCGAGGCGGAGATTTCGTTCAACCCCCGGCCGTGGATGTGGGGGTCGTCAGGGGCGGAACCGTGAGGCGGATGGGAGACGCTGGCGTGGCGCTGGAGGGGGGGCGCGGCGGCGGGACAGCGGGACTTGCCGAAGGGCAACTGTGGGCGGGGTTCGTGGCGTCGTGCAAGGGGAGCCACGGCGCCGGTGAAGCGCCGCGGCCCCCGGCTACCTCCCTACAGCCCCACTTCCGCCGCCAGCTCGCGGCACCACTCGTAGTTGGTCCGGTGGAAGTCGGGCGGGAACCACGGGTAGGTGACGGGCTCGATGTAGCCGGTGTAGCCGACCTCCTTCAGGGCCGTGAAGACCGCCTTCCAGTCGACGATGTCGCCCGGCGCGCCGGGGGCGCACTGGGTGGCGTAGGGGTAGTGGAGGAGCATGCCCTTGATGCGGACGTAGCGGATGTTGTCGGCGTGGTCGTGGATGGCGCGGCAGGGGTCCTCCATGAGGATCGCCATGTTGGAGACGTCGAGGGTGGCCTGGAGGCGCTCCGACCCGACGTGGTGGCGCAGCAGGGCGAAGCAGTTGGAGGTGTCGATGAGCTGGTTCTCGTGGTTCTGCATGAGCAGGTCGACGCCGACCTGCTCGGCGTGGTGGCAGAGGCGCTTGCAGACCTTGACCATCGCCTTCCAGCCGTCCATCTCGCCGTCGGGGTGGCTGCCGGCCAGGAACTTCACGCTGCCGGCGCCGAACTCGGCGGCCAGGTCGAGGGCCCGCCGGAAGAACCGCTCCGTCTCGCCGGAATCCACCTTGGTGGCGAAGCCGCCGATCTTCCAGGGGTTGAGGGTGCTGATCGCCAGGTTGCGGTCGGCGGCCAGCCGCTTGTAGCTCTCGATCTCGCTGCTGGTGATCTTCTCCGGGTCGACGTGGCCCCCGGGCGCCAGGATGGGCCCGCAGGCGTCGTAGCCGATGTCGGCCAGCTCGTTGATGGCGTCCTCCAGGGACCACCATTCGAGGCCGCAGGTGTGGAAGCTGAGTTTCACGCTGTTCCTCCCGTCTGTTGTTGAATTGGCCGGCCGAGGGCGTCGGTGCCCCGGTGCTCGTAGCGGGGCAGGCGCCCCCCGGCGTCGGTCAGGATGCGCTCCCGGGCGAGGGCGGTCCTCTCGGGGCACCTGTCTGCGATGTTCTCCCGGCACTGCGGGTCCGACTCGAGATCGAAGAGCCGCGGCTCCTGGAAGTCGACGCCGGAGAAGTACCAGCTCTTCGCGTCCTTGTACCACACGAAGTTGCCGTAGCGGCAGGTGAGGTACTCGCGGGCGCGGAAGCCTGGTCCGCCCTCCACGAGGGGCAGCAGGCTCTGCCCCTCGATCTCGCCGGCCGCCTGCACCCGGCTCGCGGCGATCACGGTAGCCGGCACGTCCAGGGTGTAGACCAGCTCGTCGCACACGGTTCCGGCGTTGACGCCGGCGGGATGGCGCACGAGCAGGGGGATGTCCATGGTGCCGGGGTACATGAAGCCCGCGGGCTTGCCGGTGACGCGCTCGGCGTTGTCGGCGAAGTTGGTCCCGTGGTCGCTGAGGAAGAGGATCAGCGTGCTCTCCCCGAGCCCCAGCCGGTCGATGGTCTCCACCAGCTTTCCGAACCAGGTGTCGACGAGGGTAACCAGCCCGGCGTAGTTGGCCTTGACGCTCGCCAGTCTCGCCTCGACGTCCGCGTCTTCAAGAGGGCGGTAGGGCAGGTTGAGGAGGATGGGCTCGCGGTCCTCGCGGCGGCCGTAGAGATCGTAGTAGTGGAGGGGCGCCTCCCACGTCTCGTGGGGGGTGAAGCCGTCCACGTAGAGGTAGAAGGGCGCGTGGCCGGCGTTGTGCTCCACGAACTCGATGGCCGAGCGGAAGAGCCGCGCCGTGGGCCACGTCTCCTCGGGCCGCTGGGGCTGCACGTTCACGAGATGGGCGCGGACCCGGTTCGGGTTGCCCTGGTAGCGGGAGATCAGCGCCTCGTCGGCGCGCGCCGTCGCCCGGTAGCGGTCCTCGGCCTGGCCCCTGACGAACTCCCACTGCCGGAAGCCGCGGGTGAAGTTCATCCCGGGGACGAAGTAGTGGGGCACGTCGGCGAAGAAGCCGGTGTGGTAGCCGCTCCTCACCAGGGCCTCGGCGATGGCCGGCTCGTCGGCCGACATCGGCTGCCAGCCGGGGATGTAGACGTTGTCCCAGGGCACCGGGGCATAGGTGGGGAAGGGGAAGGCCCGCCGGCCCGAGTGCAGGGTGCGGCGCGTCGGGATGGTGGGCAGGCACTCGGGATGGGCGTTGGTGAAGCGCACGCCCTGGCTCGCGAAGCGGTCGAGGTTGGGCGTGTGGATCCAGTCGTTGCCGTAGGCGCCGAGGTAGGCGGTGCGGAGGGTGTCCGCCACGACCACAACGATGTTCCAGCCCTCGCTCATCGATCCTCCTTCAGTTCCACCTGGAGGGCCAGCAGGTCGCAGTCCCCGGGGATGTCGAGGGGGATCCGCGCCGTGCCGCCGGCGCCCACCTCCAGCCGGCCGCTCCAGTCCTCGCCGCTCCAGATCTCCCGCACCGGGCCGATGGTCCGGCCCTGCGGCGGCTCGATGACCAGCGACGTGCGGCAGCCCACCGGCGTGTAGGGGAAGACCACCGCCAGCAGGGAGTCCTCCGCGGCCATGGGCAGCAGCTCCATGGTGGGCACGGCGCGCCGGTCGGCGGGCCTCAGGCTGCGGTAGTCGTCCTCCGGCGGGAACGGGTCCAGCCGCGCCAATGGCCGGCGGCCCGAGGCCCACACGACCAGCCGCCGCAGCAGCTCCACGTTGCTGGTCTCCTCGAGAAGGGAGCTGGCGGGGATGTTCCCGGTCCAGGTCACCGCCGGCATGCCGGCGAGCCAGACCTCCCGGCGGTCGCCCTCCTCCACCAGGACCATCGCCGGCCGGCCCTCCACCGTGCCCAGGACCTCGCCCTCCGGCCCCGGACCGTCCACCCGCGTGCTCAGGATGAGGGGGTGCTCCAGGCCGTCGGTGAGCGGGTGATCCCCCTCCAGCTCCATCTCGAAGGCGCCGGTGTGGATCCGCTGCGGCAGGGGGCAGGGGCCGCGGCCCTTCCAGGCTCCCGCCGGCCGGTTGCCGATCCACAGCAGGCCCTCGCCCCTCGCGGCGACAGCCTCGATGCGCTCGATCTGGCCGGCCGTGAGACAGTGGGTCTCGGGCAGGATCAGCGGGCCCCGCAGCCGGTCGCCGGCGTCGTCGAGGCGTTCGTCCCAGAACCATTGCCACGGCAGCCCCGTGCGGTAGAGCAGGTCCACCATGGTGAGGAGGCCGCCGTGCCCCCAGGCCGAGGCGTGATGGCCGTAGATCTCGGACTGCTGCGGCATGAGCATGGTGGCGAAGGCCCAGGGCCGGTGGCTGGCGAAGGCCGGCATCAGGCGCCGGGCCTCGTCGAAGGCCTCGAAGAACCCGGGGATGATCTTCATCTGCTCGTAGGTGTAGGGCATCACCAGATCGGCGCCCAGGACGAAGGGCACCACCGCCGCCAGCAGCCCGTCCTGGCGGCCCATGGGCACGGCCTGGGACGGCGGCATGAAGCCCTGGGGATAGATGTCGACCTGGCGGTCCAGGCAGGCGGCCACGAGGCTGCGCGTCGTCTCCGAGAGGATGCGGCGGTGGGGCCGGTGCAGGATGAGGTGGTGGTGGTTGTAGTGGTAGGGGTCGGTGGCGATGACGTCCTGGGCGATGGCGTCGCGGCCCAGGCGGATGCCGGTCTGCCAGGCGTTGTAGTTGCGCTCGGGGACGACGGGGCTGTGCTGGATGCCCACAACCACGTCGGGCCGGACCTCCTTGATGGCGGCGCGCAGCTCCGAGTGCACCGCCTCCCAGTTGTCGAACCGCGCCTCGAGCCAGGTGTACCACAGGGGGTCGTTCCAGTCG
>CAZEHQ010000307.1:0-4094 GCA_964512165.1 uncultured Gemmatimonadaceae bacterium
CGCGGCGGCCCCCCTCCCGCGGCTGGCCGCACCTCGAGCAGGTCGAGGGCGGCCAGCGCGTGGAGCAGGGCCTCCAGGCGGCGCTCGTCGCCGCCGATGCGGGCGGCGGCCTCCGCCGCCGTCCGCGGCGTGTCGGCCACGTGACTGAACAGGTCGAGGCGCAGCCCCGCCAGCACCGCCAGGGCAGGCACGGCGTCGAGCAGTTCCTCGATCCGGGAGTCGTCCACCGGAGCTACGGCCGGGCGGTCACCCGGTGCCCACGGCGAGCAGGGTTCCGGGATCGCTGGCCACGGAGTATGCCGCCGTGAGGGCCAGCATCCACCAGAGCACGCGCGTCAAGCTCTCGGCGACGCGCCGCGAGGGCCGGATGCCCATATCACCAATCCGCATGTCGCTCTCCTTCGAGTGTGCGTGTGCGATGTCGACGGCGGACACTCCGCCGCCACAAGATCCCGTGTAGCGGGCGGGCCGGCGGCCCCCCGCCATCCTCCTTCGCTCTCCGTCCGCCGCCTCAGGCGATGCGGCTGAAGACCGGAAAGACGAGGATGACGAGAACGCCGACCAGACCGTACATCAGGGCCTGATTCACAAGCTCCCGTCGCATCTGCATCTCCCTGCGCTCCTCCTGTGTCTGTGGCGGGCATGGCCGCCGGTGGTGGAAGCGGAACCCGGTGGCGGGGCGGTGGTGCAATTCCTGCCGTGACCCGAGAAGGCCCGTGGCAATCTTTGCGCCCATCCGCTCCTCGCTGCGCCTCTCGCCTCTCTCGTCGTCGAGAGCGGCGGGGCCGGACCGGGACTCCTTCGCCCGGAACCATGCAACGGGCGTGCCAGCCCTCCGGATGGCGGCCGGGGGCGTCGTCTTCGCGACCGGCACCGGGGCGGCCGACGCGGGCGACTGCTCCCCTTGCGCGGCGGCGCCCCGTTCAGGAACATCTGCCCCCATGAGCGACGACCGGCGGCAGTTCTGCAGCGACAACGAGGCCGGCATCCACCCCCGCGTGATGGAGGCCATCGCCGAAGCGAACCGGGGGCACGTGCCCTCCTACGGTGGCGACCCCCTCACCGCCGCCGTGCGCGACCGTTTCCGTCAGGTCTTCGGCCCGGAGACGGTGACCCACCTCGTCTTCAACGGCACCGCCGCCAACGTCGTCGCCGCCGCCGGCGCCGTCGACGCCTGGCAGGCCGTGGTCAGCGCCCGCACCTCCCACATCCACATCGACGAATGCGGCGCCATCGAGCGCTTCGCCGGCTGCCGCGTCCTGGTGGTGGAATCGGAGGACGGCAAGCTCGACCCCTCCTGCCTGGAGCAGGTCCCCGAAGGCCACGCCGAGCCCCATCAGTCGAAGCCGCGCCTGCTGTCGATCACGCAGGCCACCGAGCTGGGCACGGTCTACACCCTCGGCGAGTTGCGGGCCCTGGCCGACGCGGTCCACGAGCGCGGCTGGCTGCTGCACATGGACGGGGCGCGCCTGGCCAACGCCGCCGCCTCCCTGGGCGTGGGTCTGCGCGCGGTCACCGCCGACGCCGGCGTCGATCTCCTCAGCTTCGGGGGCACCAAGTGCGGCCTCATGATCGGCGAGGCCGTCCTCTACTTCGACCCGTCCCTGGCCGACCGTCTCGCCTACGTGCACAAGCAGGGCCTGCAGCTGGCCTCGAAGATGCGCTTCCTCAGCGCCCAGTTCCTCGCCCTCCTCGAGGACGACCTGTGGCTGCGGATCGCCGCCCACGCCAACGCCATGGCCCGCCGTCTCCACGACGCGGTCCACGACCTCCCCGGCCTGACCATCTCGCGGCCGACGCAGGCCAGCGCCGTCTTCGCGCGCGTCCCTCTCGACCGCCTGGAGAGGCTGCGCCGCCTGGCGCGCTTCGCCGTCTGGGACGAGGAGTCCGGCGAGGTCCGCTGGATGGCCTCGTGGGACACCACCGAGGAGGACGTGGACGCCTTCGCCCACACCCTGCGCGGCGTCCTCGGCTGACCGGCCCCGACGTCACGGCCCAGACCGGGAGGTGATCCCATGTCCCTGCCGAACCGTCTTCTGCCGCTGGCGGTCCTGACCTTGGCGGCCCTGCTCGCCGGCGCCTGCGACGACCCCTGCGACACCCCCGGGAACCAGGAGATCCTCGACCGCGCCGCCGCCGAGAAGGGCGCCGTGCGCACCGAGTCCGGCCTCGTCTACCGCGAGCTGAAGGCCGGGTACGGACCCCAGCCCGAGGCCCGCAACCGGGTGCAGGTCCACTACGAGGGGCGGCTGCCCGACGGCACCATCTTCGACAGCTCCTACCAGCGCGGCACTCCCGCCGAGTTCCAGCTGTCGGGGGTGATCCCCGGCTGGACCGAGGGCCTGCAGCGGCTGCGCGGCGGCGGAGAGGCGAAGCTGACCATCCCGCCCGACCTCGCCTACGGACGCAAGGGCGCCGGCGGCGGCAAGATCCCGCCCTGCTCGGTGCTGATCTTCAGGGTGGAGCTGCTGGGGATCTACGACTGAAGCCGGCCGGAGCGGCGCTTCAGTCGAGGTAGCGGACGGTCCGGTTCAGGAGGCCGGGGGCCTCGACCGCGTCGGCCAGGGCCTCGACGCTCGGGCGGTGGGCGCCGTGGTAGCGCAGCTCCTCCAGGGAGCCGGGCAGGGGCGCGTCGAGGCGCTTGATCGAGGCGTCCCGGTAGGCGATCGCCTCGGCCCGCCGTTCGCGGAAGGTGGCGGCCAGGCGCTCCTTGCCGCGCACCTCCACGTCCCACTCGTCCACCTCCACCGGAATCCCCTCCATGGCGCCGAATCGCCGGATGACGGCCGCCGCCGTGCGCGGCCCGAAGCCGGGGATCCCCGGGATGCCGTCGGACTTGTCCCCCACCAGGGCCAGGTACTCGGGGATCCGCTGCGGCGGCACGCCGAACTTCGCCGTCACCTCCGCCTCGCCGCTGCGCACCTTGCGGATGCGGTTCAGCAGGACCACGCGGTCGCCGCGGACGCACTGGGCGAAATCGTTGTCGGTGGAGCAGATGACGATGCGGCTCAGGACCGGGTCCCGGCCGAAGTGGTGGGCGGCGGAGGCGATGGCGTCGTCGGCCGAGAATCCCGCCATGACCCAGGTGTCGATGCCGAGGGCGAGGCCGGTCTCGACGGCGAGGGGATACTGGGCGTGGATGTTCTCCGTGTCCCCGGAAGAGCGCGCCTGCAGGGCCTCCACGTCGTCGAAGGCCATCGCCGTGTACGCCAGGTCCTCCTCGCGCAGCAACGATGCCAGAGTCTCGAAGAGCCCGCGCACGGCGCCGACCTCGCGGCCATCGTCGAGGCGGGCCCGGGGCGCCCCGTAGTAGCAGCGGAACAGCTCGAAGCTGCCGTCGATCAGGTAGAGGGCCGTCACCCCGTCTGGCCGTCAGCGCAGGCCGGCGAGGGCGTCGGCCAGGCTGCGGTCGATCCGCTCGCACAACTCGTCCACCCCGGCCTCGTCGATGGTCAGGGCCGGCCCCACGGCGAACCACGACGGGTCCACCCGCAGGATCAGGCCGTTGGCCAGGGCCGTCCTCTTGAGCGCCGCCCCCAGCTCCGGGAAGGGCTCGGTGGACCCCTCCTCGCGCACCAGCTCCACCCCGCGCAGCAGGCCCTTGCCGCGCACCTCGCGCACCACCCCGTGGCGCCGGAGCCCCTCCAGTCCGGCGGCCAGCCGCGCGCCCAGCTCCCGGGCGCGGCGGTCCAGCCCCTGCTCGACGATCTCGTCGATGACGGCGATCCCCGCAGCGCAGGCCACCGGGTGGCCGGCGTAGGTGTGTCCGTGGGCGAAGTTGGTGGACCCGGGCCGCTGGAAGGCGTCGGCCATCTCCTGGCGGGCCATCATCGCGCCGAGGGGGACGGCGCCGCTCGACAGGCCCTTGCCGCCGCAGATGATGTCGGGCGTGACGCCGTAGGTCTGGGCGGCGAACATCGATCCCGTGCGGCCGCAGGCGGTGATGATCTCGTCGAAGATGAGCAGCACGTCGTGGCGGTCGCAGATCTGGCGCAGGAGCCGGAAGTACTCCGCCGTCGGCGTGATCACGCCCCCCGTATTGCTCACCGGCTCGAGGATCACCCCGGCCACCGTCTCCGGGTCCTCGTGGACGA
>CAZEHQ010000308.1:0-3987 GCA_964512165.1 uncultured Gemmatimonadaceae bacterium
CCTGGCCTCCATCGTCTCCGTGCTGGCCACGGGCAAGTCCGGGGCCCGGCGGCTGGAGGTGCCCTGGAACCCCACGCCCCTGGTGGTGCGCGACGGCACCCGGATCGACATGCGGATCGACATTCCCGACAGCCTGCGGCAGGCCCTGGTGGGGCGCCGGGTCGACGTGGAGTGGGTCCAGCTCGACGAGAACTACGACCCCAAGGGCGGCCCCCGGCAGGCCCGGGTGCAGATCTACGCCGACAGCGAGGACAGCGTCGGCGTGGAGGACCTCAACCTCCGCCTGAGCGACACCGGCATCAAACGGGCGCGCCTGCGGCTCACCACCCGGAGCCACGCCGGAGGGCCGGAGCAGTCGATCTCCCAGGTCCTGGAGTCCGGCGGCTGGAAGTGGGCCTTCGAGGCCAAGCCCCTGGTCTCCTTCCTCGCCATCCGCCCGGGGCGCGACCGAACCGACGACGAGGGCCGGCTCGTGAAGGGCAAGACGGAGCGGCTCATCGGTCTGCCGGGCATCGCCTTCGCGGGCTGGCACAACGCCGAGCACCCCGCCGTATCCGGCGTCCACCTCACCGCCATCGGCAACGTTCTGGAGGCGCTCTCCACGGACAACTCCATCGCCGTCTCCCTCGGGCTGGCCCTGTCCCTCTACAAGGACCGCTTTCTCTTCGGCTTCGCCTGGGACATCTACGACTCCCGTCCCAAGACCCGGCGCGAGGGCACCCGGGACTACATCCTCACCTTCAAGTACTCGGGTCTGTTCTGAAGGAGATCGCTCTTGACACCTGCTACGATGTTCAGTAACCTATACACATGTTCAGCGTTGCTCTGCACATCATCATCCAGCCCCGGTTGCGGTTCGTCTCGGTGCCGTCCGCCCCGGTGGACCGCGTCGCCCGCGCTCTCACGGCGGCCTCCGCGGCCTACCTGCTGGCGCGCATCGGCATGGAGCTGCTCTCGGCCTGAGGCGGCCCTCCGCCGCACCCTCCGCCGCCCTTTGACTTCCGGCGGCTCCCGGTGGCATAATTGTATTTGGAGGACGGCGGGGGTCCGCGTGCGCCCCCGGGCCGGCCTCCGGCCGCTCGCGGCCTCCTCGCCCCCTTCGGTATAACCGGGATTCCGCTTCCGAACGTGCAGGAGAAGGCCCTCTGTCTGCTGGCGGGCGCGGCGTGCACGGCGCTGCTGGCGGTCCAGTTCTGGCCCGGGGCGCAGGCCCCGGAGGCCCCCGAGGCCCCGGCGCCGCAGGCCCCGCCCACCGAGGTTTCCCCCCCCGTCCCCCTCGACGACTTCCAGTTGGCCGTCCTCAACGGCTGCGGTGCCTCCCTGGTGGCGGCGCGGATGACCGACAAGGCCCGGTCCCTCGGACTCGACGTCATCCACGAGGGCAACGCCTCCAGCTTCGACTTCGTCGAGTCCGTCGTCATCGACCGCAAGGGCGACCTCGAGAAGGCGCGCCTCGTGGCCCGCCTCCTCGGGATCCCCGGAGCCATCCAGCAGCTCAGCGACGACGACTACCGGCTCGAGGCGATCACCGTCGTCATCGGCCGCGACTACCGTCGCCTGGGGCTGTTCGACTCCTCCTCCGGGGCGTCGAATTGACCGCCGCCGATCCCCGCCCCGACGCCCTCCGGGCCGACCCCCTGCTGGGACCCATCCTCGAGACCCTGCGCGACAGGAAGGCCCTCGACCTGGTGGTCATCGACCTGCGCGGCATCAGCGACACGGCCGACTACTTCGTCCTCTGCTCGGGCACCTCCGAGCCCCACATCCGGTCCCTGACCGACGACCTTGTGGACCAGCTGCGCGGACAGGGGCACCGGCCGTGGCACGTCGAGGGCCGCCAGTCCCTGCGCTGGGTCCTCGTCGACTTCGTGGACGTGGTCGTCCACATCTTCGGCCGCGAGGCGCGCGAGTTCTACGCTCTCGAACGCCTGTGGGGCGACGCCCCGGCCACGCGCCTGCCCGACGGCTGGGAGGAGGAGCAGCAGCCGTCGGCAGGGGACGCCGTGGTGACGGAGGAGGGCCGCGGGTGACGGCGGGCTTCGAGACCCTGCGCTGGCGGGAAGCCGGCGGCCGGACCCCGCCGGCCCTGGTGCTGCTGGACCAGACCCGGCTGCCGGAGGAGGAGAGGCAGGTCCCCTGCGCCGATGTGGAGAGCGTCGCCGAGGCGATCGAGTCCCTGCGCGTCCGGGGGGCGCCGGCGATCGGAGTGGCCGCCGCGTACGGAGTCGCCCTGGGCGCCTGGCACGGCATCGGCTCCGGACGCATGCGGGCCGCCGTGGAAGACGCCGTCGAGCGCCTGGGCCGCACCCGGCCGACGGCGGTCAACCTCTTCCAGGCTCTCGACCGCATGGGCTCGGCCCTCGAGGCGGCCGAGGGACTGGCGGACGTCGAGGTCTACCACCGGCTCGTCGCCGAGGCCCGCGGCCTGCAGGCCGCCGACGCCGACCTCTGCCGGCGCATCGGCGAGCACGGGGCGGCGCTGCTGGAGGACGGCGACACCGTGCTCACCCACTGCAACGCCGGCGCCCTGGCCACCGCCGGGTGGGGCACCGCCCTCGGTGTCGTCTACGCCGCCGCCGAGTCCGGCAAGAGGGTCCACGTCTACGCCGGCGAGACCCGCCCCCTGCTCCAGGGGTCGCGGCTGACCTCCTGGGAGCTGCAGCGCCGGGGGGTCGCGGTCACGGTGATCTGCGACGGCGCCGCCGGCGCCGTCCTGCGCGACCGCGGGGTGGACTGCGTGATCACCGGCAGCGACCGCATCGCCGCCAACGGCGACGTGGCCAACAAGATCGGCACCTACGGCCTGGCCCTCATGGCGCGGGCGCGGGGAATCCCCCTCTACGTGGCGGCGCCGACCACCACCGTCGATCCGGAGCTGGCCACCGGGGACCGGATCCCCATCGAGGAACGCGCCCCGGAGGAGATCACCAACGGCTTCGGCCGCGCCACCGTGCCCGAGGGGGTGGCCGTGTACAACCCCGCCTTCGACGTCACTCCGCACGAGCTGGTGAGCGCCATCATCACCGAGCACGGCATCTCCCGGCCGCCGTACGCCGGGAGCCTGCCCGGGCCGGGGAAGGGGGCGTGAGGATGGCGCGCACCCGGGCGGTCATCCTGCTCGGCGGCCTGACCATCGCCGCCCTGGTCCACCCGGCCGCCTCGCAGTTCCGCGACGACTTCGATCCGGCCCGTTTCCGCGAGGACCTCGTCCTCATCCAGCCGCGGTTCACGCCGCCGGAGCTGCTGCCCCGGCCCGCCGGGGCCACCCCCGGGGCGGCCTCCGACTCGCTGGGGACGGCCTGGCGCGTGCAGGTCATCAGCCTGAGCCGGGAGGAGGCGGCGCGGGAGATCGCCGCCGGCCTCCGGAGCGGCCTGGGGCTGGCCGTCGACGTCGTCCCCCACGGAGGGCTGTACTCGGTGGTCGCCGGCCGCTTCGCCGACCGCGCCGGGGCCGACCGCCTGCGCCGGGAGCTGGCCGCCCTGGGCAAGGACTTCTCCCAGGCCTTCGTCGTCGCCGACAGCACCGCTGCGGCCCCCGAGGCCGAAGCGCCGCCGCCGTCCGCCGCGCCCGAGGAGCTCGACGAGGCCGAAGCCCCCGAGGCGAAGGAGGTCGAGGCCCCCGCCGCGGCGGAGGAGCCGCCGCCCGAGATGGTGCGCCTCCAGGGATGGCGGGTCCTGATCGCCCAGCACACGCGCCTCGAGGACGCCCGCGACCTGCGCGACCGGGCCGCGGCCCGGCTCGAGCGCCAGGACCTGGACATCCGCTTCGAGGAGCCGTGGTACAAGATCCTGGCCGGCAGCTTCCGCACCTCCGCGGCGGCGCAGCAGCTCGCCGACCGCTGCCGCCGGCTGGGCTACCGCAGCGCCACCCGGATCCAGGCGGAAATCCTCATCCCCGAGCAGGAGCGGCCTTGAGGGTCCTGTCCGCCGTCGTCGCCGCCGCCGCGGTCCAGTGGACCGCCTGCGCCAGCCTCCAGGCGCCCGGCC
>CAZEHQ010000309.1:0-3962 GCA_964512165.1 uncultured Gemmatimonadaceae bacterium
GTCTACCCGAACCCCTTCAACACGACGACGCGGATCGCCCTCACCGTGGGGGAGACCGCTCCCGCGGCGCTGCGCATCTACAACCTGCTCGGGCAGAGGGTGCGGACCCTGGCCGAGGGCGAGTGGCTCTACCCCGGGGCGCACGCCTTCGAGTGGGATGCCGCCGATGACGCCGGCCGGCGCGTCGCCAGCGGCGTCTACTATCTGGTGGTGGAACTGGGGGGCCGCCGACTGGGGAGGGTCCTGGCCCTGGTGCGGTAGACCTGCCGGACTACTCCACCGGCACCGCCTGCAGGCTCACGCCGTCCCGGGCGTCCTGCAGGTCCATGCGGGCGCCGTGAGGGTTGCGCACCCGGATCGAGCCGGTCACGTCGAAGAGCCCCTCCGCTGGCTCCTTCTGGAGCGCCGACAGGAAAGGCCGGTCGCTGCCGTCGACGATCTCGCAGTCGACGAAGTCGATGCCGCCGTGGATCGGCGTGATCAGCCCGGGGCGCCTGTTGTAGATCAGCAGCGGCGCCCGGCTCTCGACGCTGTCGACGCGGGCGAAGGCGTTGTCCAGGCCCGTGCCCACGTCGATCCAGCGGGTGCGGGTGAAGCGCACGCGGGCGCCCTCCGGATGCTTGTCGTAGACGTGGGCGCCGACGCCGGCCACGTCCTCGACGACGCAGTCGCGGAACTCGATCAGGCCCCCGGGGCCCTCCGCCTTCAGGGCGCCGAAGACCAGGCCCGAGCCCAGGCGGCTCGTGACCCGGCAGCGGTCGAAGAGGATCGACACGTCCTCCGCCTCCGGCTCGTTGAAGCGCAGGTAGACCTGGATGCCGGCGCCGTAGTTGTCCCGGAAGAGGCAGTTGCGGAAGACGATCTCCTGCGCCCTCTGGTCGGGCCGGTCGGGCTCGATGTCGACGCCCGCCGACGGCGGGGTGCCCCACGTATTGGCGAACTCGCTGTCCTCCACGGTGAGACCGACGACGCTGATGACGCTGATCCCCTGGCGGTAGTGGTTGTCGCAGACCACGTCGCGGATCGTGATGTCGCGGCTGTGGTCGCGGCCGCCGCCGTCGATGTAGATCCCGTCGCCGCCGCTGTCCCGGATCGTCAGGCCCTCGACGAGAGCCTTGTGGACCCCGCGCAAAGAGAGGGTCATGCGCCACTCCGCCTTGGGGTAGACCTCCCGCTTCGTGTAGTCCATGTAGTCCTGCTTGTGCATGCGGATCGTGGCGCCGTACCCGCGGATCGTCACGTCGTCGACGCCGGTGGCCTGGAAGAGGCAGTCGCCGCCGCCGCGGAAGGCCCCGCGCCGGGCGCTGACCACGGCCCCGCGCTCCAGGAACAGCTCCTGGTGGCCCGCCAGCCGGATCGGCCCGACGATCCAGTCGGAGCCCATGTCGGGCACGACCACCCGCCGGGCGCCGGAGTCGATGGCGGCCTGCAGCGCCTGTGTGGCGTCCTCGGCGTCGAACCCCCACCAGGCGGCGTTCGCCGTCGCGCGCCGGCCCTCGGCGACCTCGCGCACCGCCTCCGGGCTGGGGATGTTGCCGGGAATCGTCAGGTCCGCCGGGGCCGGCGAGGCCAGCAGCAGAGAGCAGCCGAGGGGGAGGGAGGACTTTGCCATGGTTGGGTCTCCTGAGACTGTCCGGCTCAGTGGCGGGCGAGGTCGTCTGCATCGCCCGGGGCCGGGTGCCGCCCGCGCCGGAAAGTGGGACGGGGTCCGCCGGCCCGCCAGTTCCGAGGTCCCCGCCGCGCCCTCATCCGCGTCTCCGGCGGACCGGCTTGCCGGCGCCAACCGGCCGGGTGACCTTTCGCCGAACTGCCATGCCGTCCCGCCCCTCCACCCGTCCGGCACACCGTCCATGAGCCTGTCCCGCCAGCTCGCCGGGCTGGCGCCCGGCCGCATCACCACCGTCGCCGGCGTCGGCCACCTCGACGGCGTGCCCGCCCGCGAGGCCCCCGCCGGCACGCCCCAGGGGGTGGTGCGCACCGCCGCCGGCGACCTGATCGTCCTCGACATGTGGGGACACCGCATCTGGCGCATCGACACCGAGGGGGTGCTGCACCTCTTCGGCGGCGACGGCGTGCCCGGGGGCCGGGGGGACGGCGGCCCGGTGGCGGAGGCCCGCTTCCACGATCCCCACGACCTGGCCCGCGACCGGCACGGCCATCTCTACCTGACCGACCTCGGCAACCACGCGGTGCGCCGCGTCGACATCGACACCGGGATCGTCACCCGCGTCGCCGGCTCCGGCCGCGTCGGCTGGGGCGGCAACGGCGGCCCCGCCCTGGAGTGCGAGATCGACAACGACTCCGGCATCGCCGTCGACGACGAGGGTGACGTCTTCCTCTCCTGCGAGTGGTCGAACGTGGTCCGCCGCATCGATTCCCGCACCGGCGTCATCGACCACTTCGCCGGCCACGAGGCCCGGCATCACGGCCTCGAGCGCGGCTCCAGCCGGCCCTTCTCGGGGCCGTGGCTCAGCCTCGGGGGCTACTCGGGGGACGGCGGCCCCAAGGAGCAGGCCGGCTTCCACCATCCGGAGCATCTCGCCTTCGACTCGAAGGGCGATCTCTACGTGTGCGACAACTCGAACGACCGCATCCGCAGGATCGACATGACCACGGGCCTGGTCAGCACCGTTCTCGGCAACGGCATGCGCGCCTCCAGCGGCGACGGCGAGCTGGGCCCGGACGCGGCCGTGCTGATGCCGGACGCCCTGTTCTTCGACGCCCACGACAACATGTACGTGGGCGAGAAGTACGGCTTCCGGGTGCGGCGGGTGGACGCGAGGACGGGCCGCGTCTCCACCGTGGCCGGCAACGGCCGGCCGGGCTGGGGCGACGAGGGGCTGCCGGGGCCCGAGAGCCGCATCAACTCGGTGGAGGCCGGCCTGTGGGCCGACCCCGACGGCACCGTGTTCTGGGGGGACTCCTCGGGCCGCCTGCGCCGCTGCGACGGCCGCACGGGGATCGTCACCACGGCCCTCGGGGGCACCTCGATCCACGACGGCGGGCCCGCCTCGGCGGCGTTCCTGCGGGGGCCCGGCGGTCTCTCCGTGGCCGCCAACGGCGACATCTACCTCGCCGACACGTGGAACCAGCGGGTGCGCGCCATCGACGCCGCCACCGGCGTCATCCGCACCGTCGCCGGCGAGGGGGCCCGCGCCTACGGGGGAGACGGCGGACCGGCAACGGAAGCCTTCCTCGGCAACCCGGCCGACGTCTCCGTGGGGCCCGGCGGCGAGGTGCTCATCGCCGACACCCGCCACAGCCACGTGCGCCGCGTCGACGGCGATGGCGTGATCCACAACTTCGCCGGGGCCGGCTTTCCCTGGGACCTCGGCGACGGCGGGCCGTCGATCAACGCCTGCCTGATCTCGCCCTCCGCCGTCGAGCACGGGCCGCGGGGAGACGTCTGGATCGCCGACGCCGGCGCCCACCGGATCCGCAAGGTCGACGCCGAGACCGGGACCATCACCACCGTCGCCGGCAACGGCCTCGACGGCTGCACCGGGGACGGCGGTCCGGCCCGCCAGGCCCGCATCGGGCGGCCCGAGTCCCTGCGCTTCGACGGCCTCGGCAACCTGTTCTTCGTGGACAGCGCCTGCTGCGTCGTGCGCCGCGTCGACGCCGCCTCGGGCACGATCGAGACCGTCCTCGGCCGCGGTGTCGAGGGCTTCTCCGCCGACGGGACGCCGGCGCGGGAGGCCAGCCTGGGCAGCCCGCGGGGCCTGGAAGTCAGCCCCGACGGCAGGACTCTCTACGTCTCGGATACGGCGAACTGCCGGGTGCGCGTCGCCGGGGCCGACGGCGTCCTGCGAAAGATCGCCGGCAGCGCCGACGGGGGCGATGCCGGGGACGGCGGCCCGGCGACCCGGGCCCGGCTCAACCACCCCTGCGGGCTGCGCCTCTACGGGGACGGCCTGCTGCTCATCTGCGACCACTGGAACAACAAGCTGCGCGCCGTGCGT
>CAZEHQ010000310.1:0-3961 GCA_964512165.1 uncultured Gemmatimonadaceae bacterium
CACGGAGGACAGGAGTGTTGTGATCATGAGGGGCATCTACGGGGCGCTGAGGGGTTTGGTTGGTTGGTGAGTGTTACGCGTCTTGTCGACGCTCACACAAGAGGCGGTGCAATTCTCGGGAGAGGGTCAGATGCACGCCGCCGAGGTGAAGGTGTAGGTGATGTAACACACCACGGTGACCGCGGCCAGGACCGGCATCCAGGTCGCCAAGGTCCCGATCCCGGCGACAACCGTGCAGACCTTGGCGGCATACGCAACTTCGCAGGCAAGGGAGTAGGCAACGACCTGGGAGTCCTCGCCAGTGTAGGACTGCTCCTTCGGCTTGATGAGTCTGTTCATGATCTCGATCTCCTTCTGGTGAATGCAGCGCCCGCGTAGATGCCCCCGGTTCAGCCCCGACTCCGACAGGATGGGTAGCATGGGTGGTGACCTTGGCAGGGACGGGAGGATTCTGGCCATGGGGGCATCTACGGGGCGCTGTGGGGTCAGGTGGTTGGATGAACTCAGCGTGTCAATCCCGGGGTGAAGGGATCAGAACAGACTGCTCACCAGCCGGGAATAGTAGCGGACGGCACACCACCACGGGAGCGGCAGGGGCACCAGGCCAGGACCTGCCGGGGTAAGGCCGCCGAGGCGGCAATTCGTGAGCCAATCCATCTCGCTGGTATCGGAATAGGCCACGACTTGGGCTCTCTCGCCCGTGTAGGACTGCTTTCGGGGCTTGATGAGGTTGTTCATGTTGAATCTCCTTCCGGTGAGTGCGGCGCCCACGTAGATGCCCCCAGTTCACTCTTTGTGCGTCCCCGGTCGCTACGGGCCCCGGATCCAACAGGAGCGGCGGCCTGGATGGCGATCATGGCAGGGACGAGAAGATTCGATCATGGGGCATCCACGGGGCGCTACGGGGTTTGATGGCTCAGAGAATACCGCGGCGCCCTATCGACGCCGCGATTGGGTGGGGCCAGTGCAGGGGTGAATGATCAGATCCAACCGATGACGCCCGCCCCCCAGACGACGGAGTGGATGAAACACGACACGCCGATTGCGCCCAGGAGAGGCGGCGCGACGAAGCCCAACATGCCTGCAGCGCCTATGGCGCCGGCGCAGGCGGCGGCGGCAAAGGCCATCTCGCTGAGACGGGAATAGGCCAGGATCTGGGCGTCCTCGCCCGTGTAGGACTGCTTCTGCGGTTTGATGAGTCTGTTCATGATGGATCTCCTTCCGGTGAATGTGTAGCGCCCACGTAGATGCCCCCGTGTTCATTCGATGTTGCTGCCAACCTCGGAAACGCTCCCCAGCCCGATGGAGAGCGCCCGCGCCTGGGCGGCCGCTCTCTCCGCCTCGGCCTCCTCGATCCTGCCGCAGATCTCCAGGAGGGCGGCTGCCGCCTCCATGAGGTGGCACTGCAGGACCTGGGCCCCGATCTCCGCGGCGGCTCT
The DNA here is from genome assembly GCA_964512165.1 of uncultured Gemmatimonadaceae bacterium. Taxonomy (GTDB): domain Bacteria; phylum Latescibacterota; class UBA2968; order UBA8231; family UBA8231; genus UBA8231. Next base: position 1,440 of record CAZEHQ010000310.1, read on the forward strand.
CTCCGCCCGCCGAAGGTGCTCCAGGGCTGTCTCCGGCTCGCCCTCCTGCAGCGACACGTCCGACAGGATCCGGCGGGCCTTGATGCCGGTGACCGGCAGCTGCGCCGCCTCGCTCTTCTCCAGGACGCCGCAGGCCGTCTCCCTCGCACGCTCGGGGTCGGCGCCGGCGAGATGGACCAGGGCGGCGCAGGACATCGCTTCGAGGAGGCCGGCCTGGTACCCGCACTCCTGCGCCGTGGTCATCGCCGCGGCGGCCAGGGTCTCCGCTTCGAGGCTCTTGCCGCACTCCAGCAGACACGGGACCAGCATGGGGATGGCGTCCAGCTCTCCCTTGCGGTAGTGGAGGCCGCGCATCTGCTCGACCTCGGCGAGAGCGGCCGGCAGGGCCTCCTCCCCGGTCTCCCCGAAGTCCATCAGGGCCCGCAGGAACCGCATCTTGGCGAGGAACCGTGCGTCCCCCTGGCGCTCGGCGAGGGCCGTGGCCGCGGCGAGCAGCTCCAGGGCCTCGGTGCCGCGCGCCGTGAGCTGGCAGAGCACGGCCAGGTTGACGGAGGCCCGCAGCTCCGCGAAGGGGGAAGTCCCCGAGGCCAGCGACAGGGAGGACAGGAACTCCTCCTCGGCCCGGGGGAGCTCTCCGAGGGCCTGGGAGGCAATCGCCTGCGTGCACATGACCTGGGCCAGCGCCGCCTCCTCCCGGGGGCAATCCGCCATCGCTCTCTCGCACTCCCGGCGGGCGTCCCCGTAGCGGCCGTGGCGCAGCCGGAGGGCCGCCCTCTCGTGGAGTCCGGTGGCCAGCAGCCGGGTCTGGCCGGCGTGTCTCGCGGCCTTCACCACCCGGTCGAGGGTGGACTCGGCGCCGGCGGGGTCGCCCAGGACGTAGTGGACGTACCCCAGGTTCAGGCGGCAGCCGAGGGCGGCGGCGGGCAGGCCCCGCTCCTCGAGGCGGCCGGCGCTCCCGGAGAGCTGCGCAAGGGCGCCGCGCCAGTCCGACGCCAGGGCGAGGGCGACGCCTTCGGCCATGGCAGGCAAGGGGTGCGGCCACCGGGCCTGCGCCGCCTGGAAGGAAGCCGCTGCCTCCCGGGCATCGCCGCCGGCGAGCTCGCGGTGGGCCTCCTCGAGCCGCTGCCGGACCGAGGGGGATTCCCCCGCGGCCGACTCGAGCAGGCGCTCCAGCGGAGGCGTGAGCAGGGCCGTGCCGTCGTCGGGGAGGTAGATGGATTCCAGGGACTCCGGCTGCACTTCGGGCTTCCTTTCGAGCACGCTCATGCGGCGGCGCGGGCGGCGGTGATGGAGGAGAACAGTTCGAGGTAGCGGTCGGCCTGCGCCCGCAGCGGGAAGGCGCGGCACACGTGCTCGCGGCCTCCGCGGCCGAGGCGGTTCCGCAGGGCGTCGTCGTCGAGGAGGGAGAGGATGGCCCGGGCCACCTTCACCGGATCGCGGCCGTCGACCAGGAGGCCCCCGGCGCCGTGGCCGAGGATCTCGGCCATGCCCTCGCCGCGGGGGGCCACCACCGGTGTCCCGCAGGCCAGGGACTCGGCCGGCGCGGCGCCGAAGTCCTCGCCCCCGCCGGCCACGACGCACATGTGCGAGCGCGAGTAGAGAGCGGGCATGTGGCGGGCCTTGAACACCCCCCCGCCGAAGCGCACCCCGGCGCCCAGCTCCTTCATCTGCACCAGGCCCGACAGGTAGTCGGCGTAGGCGTTGCCCACGAGGTCGTGGCGGCGGCTGCCGTGGCCCGTGATCAGCAGGGTGGCGTCGGGGCGCAGGGCGGCGACCAGCTCGAAGGCCTCGATGAGCGGCTCGAGCCCCTGCCTTGGATCGATGCGCACGGGGCTGGTGACAAGCGGGCCCGGGATGCCGCCGAGCACGGTGTAGCGGTCGAGGGCGGCCTCGGCGGCGGGCCCCGCCACGGGCCGGTAGAGCTCGGTGTCGACGCCGTGGGGGACCGGAGTCATGGGCAGGCCGAAGCGCTCTTCGGCGCGGCGGCACAGGGCGCGGGAGAGGCCGACGAAGAGATCGGCGCCGCAGCGCAGGACCTCCCGGAAGCGGGCGTCCGACGGCCCGGGCAGATCGGGGAGGACGGCGATGAAGGGGAGTCCGAGGCGCCGGCGGATCTCGGCGCCGGCCAGGGCCGGCGAGGCTCCGAAGCTGCAGACCGCGTCGGCGTCGGCCAGCAGCGAGCACCAGTGCGGGGCGAGCCCCCGGCAGGCGCCGGCGGTGAGCCTCGGCTCGGGGGCGTCCGCTCCCGGCACCGAGGTCCGGTGCACCTGGATGGGGGAGCGGCCGGGTCGGAGCAGGATCTCGTCGCTGGCCAGCCCCCGCCCCTCTCCGACGATGGACAGGACGCGGACCCCGCAGCCGCGCCGCGACAGGCCGGCGGCGCAGTCCTGAACCTGGCGGTCCAGGCCCCCGGAAAGGGGCGGCATCTCCTGACCGATGAGGCCGATGTTCATCAGCGCGTCTCCGCGGCGAGAGGGGGTGGGCGGATGCCCTGGGCCTTCTCCCTTACAAACGCCGTGCCA
>CAZEHQ010000311.1:0-3906 GCA_964512165.1 uncultured Gemmatimonadaceae bacterium
ATCGCAACGGACACAACGCAGCAGTGAAGGAGGACGAGCAATGGAACAGTTGACGCAGACGATCTCGAACCTGGTGGGCATCATGCTGGGCCTCGTGGGGGCCGTGGGTGTCGGATTTTTTATCTACGGGGCCTACCTCTATTTGACGGCCTCGGGCGCCCCCCACCAGATGGAGCGGGGCAAGAGCGCCATGATGACGGCCCTCGCCGGCATCGTGCTGGCCATGGTGGCCTACGGCGTCGTCGAGGTGGTCATGGACGCCGTGGTGAACCCGGTGGTGGACGTCGAGGTCCCGACGCCGGCAACGCCCGTTCCGGAATCCGAGTAGCAGACGTCCGGCACCCGGACGAGGAGGACAACTATGCGAGAACATGAAGTACCCACCCACGTGCAGGCTGAGGATCGGGTGCTCCTGGGGCTCACCTTTCCCCAGATCGTCGCCCTGACGGCGGTCGCTGCCCTGGCCTACGGGATCCACCGGTACGCGCCAGTGGGGCCGGGCGCCGTCCGCACGGCGCTGGCGGCGGTCTTCGCCCTCCTGGGAGCGGTGGCGGTGACGGGCCAGGTCGGGGGCCGGCGGCTCCCGGCCGTGGCCGCGGACCTCCTGCGCTTCACCCTGGGCGCGCGCCGGTTCGAGGGCGATCCGGCAGACCTGGTGCGGTCCGAGGCCCCCCTGCCGGACGACCCGTCCCCAAGCCTTCTGGGACACATGGCGGAGAAGGCCCGCCGCCGCCTGCGCAGGCTTCGGAAGAGCGGCGAGCGGCGGAACGGCCGCCGCAGTCCCGCGGTGCGTCTGCCGCGGGTGCTCCGGCGCCGCCGGGGCCGGGAGACGTCCGGTGACGACACCGGCCGCAAGGGCCGCCGCCGGAAGCTCTGGTTCAGCGCCGCAGCGACGGCCCTCCTGCTGTCGGCGGTGGCAGTCCCGCATCTGGCCCTGGCGGGCAACCCCGAGGACGACCGGTGGCGGTCCAGCGACATCGCCTACCAGCCCGACGCCCCGGTGCCCGGCCGCCGGCTCTTCGTCGAGGCCGTGGAGGTCTCGGGCGGCCGCGCCCAGGTGACGGTCCGGGCCGCCACGCCCCTGGACGTGACGGTCCGCGCCATGGGCGGCGCCGAGGGCAGGACGACCGTCTTCACCCAGGACGGCTTCCTGACGACCGGTCGGGAGGCCGCATTCGATCTGCCCCTGGATGGGGACGCCCCGTCCCTCACCTTCTCCTGGCGGGACCGGCTCGGCCAGGCGGGGGCCGTCTCCCTGCTGGGGAGCCAGCTCCCCCACCCTTTGCCCCAGGTCGAGGGCGAGGTCTGCAACCTAGCGGTGACGTCCCTGGCCTGGAGGGCGGGCACCATCGAGGGCGCCCTGACGTCCCGCTGCCGGGCGTCCCTGGAGGAGGTCCTCGAGGTGGACACCGTCACGGGGCACGAGAGCGCCCAGGCACTGATGGCGCTGCCCGCCACCGTCACGGCCGTCACCGGGAACGTCGTCGTGCGAAGCGGCAGCGTCACCACGACCGTGCCCTTTGTCCAGGACGGCGTGACGTCCTTCACCCTCGATGTCGGGCAGCACAGGACCGACCACGCCGTTGCCATCACCGCGGACCTGCGGGCCACCCTACGCGTCCCGCTGCCGGCGGTGACGGTGCTGACCCATTACCCAGCCCGCGTCGAGCGGGTCACCAGAACCGTCCATCTTCACCGGCCGGGGGACAGCGACTACGACCGGCAGACGGTGACGGTCACCCACGACGACGGCACCACCTCCTCCGCCACCGCGGAGGCGTATGCCTACGTCCCCAGCACGACCATCGCCAGGGATGTGACGGTGGACGTGCCGCACGAGGAACACGTCCGGGCCGAGACAACGTCCCAGGGTGACGTCACCCGCACGCGCTCCCAGCACACCGATCTCCGGGGGGTCCTGCCTGGGGACGCGGCGTACGCGCCCTTGACGCTCCCGGCGCCCCAGCCGACGGCGGAACCCGGCCGGCAGGAGGCCGCCACCGATGCGGAGGCGCGGGAGATCTTCCGGGTGCTCCAATGGCTGTGGCCGTGGTAAGGGGGGCCGCGCGATGGACCGCCCTCGCCCTCGCCACTGCCGCAACCATGGCCGTCGGCCCCACCAACCCCGGGCCCATGCTCGATGCCTTCGACCAGGCCCTCACCGCCATGGTCTTCGCGGCGGCGGCGCTCACCGTCTTCGCCATCGTCTGGGCGGGTTTTGTCCTCATGGCCGAAGGGGCCGAGGAACGGGGCGGCGGTCGCGCCCGGAGCGCCGTCTTCGGTGCCCTGGCCGGCCTGGTGCTGGTCCTCTCAGCCAAGGCGGTGGCCCTGGTGCTCACCCGCGTGGTCTTTCCCATCCAGTGACAGAAGGAGGCGCAGCCGTGACGTCAGTCGATCAAGAGACAAAAGGGCTGCCGGTGGCCAGGCCGGCGAAGATCCTGCCCCTACCCCAGTGCTTCATGCTCTCCCACGTGGAGGAGGAGACGGTGGTGCGCCTGGACGGCGTGCGCCTCGGCGTGTGCGAGGTCCTGGGGCTGGAGCTGGACGAGCCCCGCCTGGGCTCCTTCGCCGGCGCCCTCAACGCCCTGGACTTCCCCGCCCAGCTCCTGGTGCGCCAGCACGCCCCCGTCCTGGGCGCCCTCCGCGAGGACCTGCGGGCCGCGGAACCCGCGTCCCTGCCGCCCCAGACCCGGGACGCAGCCGCGTCCCTGCGGGACCTGCTCACGCGACTTGAGGCCCGGGAGGGCATCCTCGACCGGCGCTTCTACGCCATCGCCGAGAACGGGCGCATCGACGACCTGCGGGGCCTGCTCACCCGGGCCGGGCTCTCGGTCCACCCCCTCCGGGGCCGGCAGCTCCGGATGCTGGTGGCCGCGGCGGCCCTGGGTGGCTCGCCCGCCGAGGGTGACGTCTCGGAGCCAGTGGCGGTGGCGGTGGGCCGGAGAGAGGTCCGCGCGGGCGGACGCCTTATGCGCGCCCTCCACCTGACCCAGTGGCCCCGGGCCCTGGCCCCCGGCTTCCTGCAGGGCCTCATGGCCACCGGGGCCCACATGGACCTGGCCGTGCATCTGGGCCCCATCCCTGCCGAACAGGCGGCGCGCACCCTCGAGTGGCAGAAGGTGCGCTTCGAGTCGGCCCACGCCCTCTCCCTGCGCCGGGGCCGCAGCATGTCTCCCGAGGCAGAGATCGCCCTGGAGGACGTCACACGGCTGCGGGACGAGGTGCAGCGGGGCCGGGAGCGGCTCTTCCACGCGTCCCTCTCCCTCACCCTCCACGCCGGAGACGCGGCCGACCTCAAGGAGATGACCCAGCGGGCCAAGGCCCACTTCGGGGCTACCCTGGGGCGCCTGGACCCCCTCACCTTCCGGCAGCGGGAGGGGGTGCTCTCGACCCTGCCCATCGCGCTGAACGCCGTCAACGTCTGGCGCACCCTGGACACCTCCTCCCTGGCCCAGCTCTTCCCCTTCTCGCCGCCGTACCTGGACACCCGTTCGGGCACCCTCCTCGGCATCGATCTCCGCTCCTCGTCGCCCGTGGTCTACGACCCCTTCGACGGCACCCACCTGAACGCCAACACCGCCGTCCTCGCCCGATCGGGCAGCGGCAAGTCCTTCGCCACCAAGCTGGGGGTGCTCCGGGGCCTCTGCCGGGGCGTCGTCGCCTACGTCATCGACCCCGAGGGGGAGTACGCCGACATGGCCCGCGCGGCGGGCGGGCGCGTCCTCTCCCCCGGCGTCCCCGGCCAGGGCATGAACCCCTTCGTCATCGACCGGGCCGACCAGGAGGAGATGCTGCTGCGCATCGGCAGCCTGCGCCGCCTCATCGAGGTCATGGTGGGCGAGCGCATGAGCGCCGAGCGGCGCGCCGCCCTGGACCACGTCCTGGCCGCCTACTACGCCGAGCCCC
>CAZEHQ010000312.1:0-3894 GCA_964512165.1 uncultured Gemmatimonadaceae bacterium
GGCGACAGGTCGGAGACGGCGTGGTCCTCTACAGCGGATGGAGGGTCAAGCGAAGGGAATTATATCGCAAAGTGCCCAGAAGGGGTCATAGATCCTGATACCGGGCCTGAAGCTCGCTGAGCCTCTGGGCGGTCTCTTGGTACTCCACCACGGCCGCCGCGACCGCTTCAAAGTCCGGATAGGTCGCCTGCCTGGGCCGACTATGGGGGTCCGGGGGAAGAGCAACGATCCGCCGGGAGGGATCCACGGCGACCTGCCCCACTCGCTTGGGATCGAGGGCCTGGGCTACTATCGCCAGATTCTCGGCGTACGCGGCGAGACGATTCTCTAGGCACGCCTTCTGCCGCCGCGCTTCCCGGATGCCCCGGGAAATCCGGCCCTCCTCGAGAAGTTCTTCGTCCTCTGACATCCGGTCTCCCTCAGAAAACTATGCCAATGGCATAGAAAGTTCTTGTGAATCCGGCCATTGGGCACTATATTGTAAGGCATGGCCTATAGACGGACAACTCCCCGGAAGAAGGCCCCCGGGCGCTGCCATCGCAAGGGATTGACCCTCCCCGAGCTGTTCAAGAAGTTCCCGGACGACAAGGCCGCCGAGCAGTGGTTCATGGAGACCCGCTGGCCGGATGGCCCGGCCTGCCATCACTGCGGCTCCGACAACGTCCAGGTAGGGGCGAAGCACAAGACCATGCCCCTCCGCTGCCGGTCCTGCCGCAAGCGATTCAGCGTCCGTACCGGGACGGTGATGGAGGGGAGCAAGCTCGGGTTTCAGGCCTGGGCCATCGCTACCTACCTCCTGACGACGAACCTCAAGGGCATCAGCAGCATGAAGCTGCACCGGGAGTTGGGGATCACGCAGAAGTCCGCGTGGCATCTGGCGCACCGTATCCGGGCCACCTTCGAGGCCCGGGCGGATGATGCCCCGTTCGCCGGCCCCGTCGAGATTGACGAGACCTTCATCGGCGGGCTGGAGAAGAACAAGCACGAGCACAAGAAGCTGCACATGGGCCGGGGCGCCGTGGGCAAGGCGGTCGTGGCCGGGGTCCGGGACCGGGAGACGAAGCAAGTCCGGGCCGCCGTAGTACCCGCTACCGACGCGGCGACGCTCCAGGGATTCGTCGGGGAGCACGTCGAGCCGGCGGCACAGAAGTACACCGACGAGGCGAGCGCCTACCTCGGCCTCAGCAACCACCGGGCCGTCCGTCACTCCATCGGGACGTACGTCGACGGGCAGGCCCACACCAACGGCCTGGAATCCTTCTGGGCCACGTTGAAGCGCGGCTACCACGGTGTCTATCACCGCATGTCGCCGGAGCACCTGCACCGCTACGTGTCCGAATTCGCCGGGCGACACAACTGCCGGGATGCGGATACCATCGAGCAGATGCGACGGATGGCGCGGGGGTTCATGGGGAAGCGGCTCCGATTCCGCGACCTCATCAACCACGACCACGGGCACCGAGCCGCCGCGACCTGACCGCGGCGGGCCGTGCAGCCCGGCACCCTCTACTACGGCGACTGCCTGGATTGGATGGAGCGGTGGCCGGATGAGTGTGTCGACCTGATCTACCTCGATCCGCCCTTCAACTCCAACGCCAACTACAACGTCCTCTACTCCACCGAGGCCGCCGGGGACGCTCAGATGCGAGCCTTCGAGGATACCTGGCAGTGGAACGAGGCCGCCGGCGAGCGGATGGCCCGGTTCGAGGGCGCCATTGCCCACCCCCTGCATGATGCCGTGTGCGCCCTATTCCGGCTCCTCGGGCCATCCGGGATGATGGCCTATCTGTCCTACATGGCCGAGCGGTTGCTGCCCACGCGGCGCCTCCTGCGGCCCACGGGCGCCATCTACCTGCACTGCAACCCTACCGCCAGCCACTACCTCAAGGTGCTGATGGACGCCATCTATGGGGGGGGGGGATTCTCCGAGATCTCCTGGCAGCGGACCAGCTCCCACAACGACGGGGCGCAGGGCCGGCGGCAGTTCGGGCGCATCCGAGACGTGATCCTCCACTACACCCCCGGGCCGTCATGGACCTGGAATCCCCAGTACACCCCGTACGATCAGACCTACCTCGACCGCTTCTACCGACACGTCGAGCCGGAGACGGGGCGGCGCTACCAACTCGACAAGCTGACGGCCCCCGGCGGGGCTGCCAAGGGCAACCCTCGATACTCAGTCATGGGGATCACCCGGTACTGGGCCTACTCTAAGGAGCGGATGGAGGAATTGATCGCCGCCGGGCGCGTAGTGCAGACCGCCCCGGAGCGAGTGCCACGATACAAGCGCTACCTGGATGAGATGCCGGGGAAGCCATTGCAGGACCAGTGGACGGACATTCCGCCGGTGGCGGCCAGTTCCCGGGAGCGGCTCGGGTACCAGACCCAGAAGCCCGTCGCCCTCCTGGAGCGCATCCTGTCCGTCAGCAGCAACGAGGGGGACGTGGTGCTCGATCCCTTCTGCGGCTGCGGGACCGCCATCGAGGCCGCGCACCGGCTCAACCGGCAATGGGTGGGGATCGACATATCGCCTTTCGCCATCGACCTGATCCGCAATCGCCGGCTCAAGGATCTGGAGATTCCCGCCGAAGGCATCCCTAGCAGCCTGGAGTCCGCCCGGATGCTGGCCCGGGAAAGGCCCTTCGACTTCGAGACGTGGGCGATCACCCGGCTACCGGGATTCGCTCCGAACCAGCGACAGGTCGGGGATGGCGGCGTGGACGGTCGCGGCCGGCTGGCGGATCAGCCGGAGGACCTCGATTCCCGGCTGGCCCTCGCCCAGGTCAAGGGCGGGAAGTTCACCGCCTCGGGGTTCCGGGATTTCCTGCATGTCCTCCACCGCGACAAGGCCGCCGTGGGGTGCTTCCTCACCCTGGACCCGGCCCCCGCGAGCGCCCGGGCGGACGCCAAGCGGTTCGGGACGCTGACGGTCGCCGGCCAGCGATACGACCGCCTCCACCCGTTCAGCATCCGGGACTACTTCGAGGATCGGCCCCCGCACCTGCCGGCCATGCTCGACCCCTACACGGGAAAACCCGTCTACCAGATGGCCCTACTCTGAGGGAGCGGCCCGAAGATGACGACGAACGGCAGAGACCCTACCCCCACTGTCTCCACAAGGCCGCCAGCCGCCGAAGGCCAGGCCCCCAGTGTCGTACTTCACGCGGGTTCGGAGACCGTTCTGTCCGGGCCGCAGGCCGTCCAACTGGCGGGGGATCTCCTTGAGGGGGCCGGGCGGATTGCCCGGCACCTGGAGCCCTCCGAGCAGATGCGGGTCGGCCGGCTGATGAGCCGGATTGCGGCGATGATCTTCCCACGTTCATGACCTCCTGGCCCTCCTCTGATGCCTGACGAGCCTCAATTCGTGCGCGGAGTCTATCGAGACTGTCAGCCATCCGTCGATATGAAGCGGCTCGTGCTGCAAGTAACTCTGGAGGGTGATCCCGATCGTATCGTTCGGTGCGAAGCATCTCCTGCCAGAGCGCTTCGCATGCTTCTTGACGCCGCTGCCGGCGTTGATGCTCTCTGGCGTCAGCATCGGGAGGAACTGTCGGAGTGGCTGCCATCACCCCCCGAAGAAGGAGACCACCGTGACTGAGCGCAAGAACCACGATCCCCGCCCCGTAGTCGAGGTGCCGGCGAAGGGCTACCAGCCGAGCAAGGCGGAGTTGAACGAGCCCATCAAGGTGGAGACCACGCCGGAGGAACTGGCCCGGCGGCTCGTGCAGCCCGTCCGGGTGATCCACCGCAAGGAGTAACGGCGGGATAGCGGGACCTTCCCCCTTCCCTGGGGGTTCCCGCCGCGACCCCGCCCAGACGAGGGTCGGTTTCCGGCTACTGCAAACAGCCAGGACCGGCCCTCGTCGCCTTTGGGCACTTTGCGATATAATTCCC
>CAZEHQ010000313.1:0-3894 GCA_964512165.1 uncultured Gemmatimonadaceae bacterium
AAGCGCACCTCCTTGGGGTGGAGGGGGTCGCAGGTTCAAATCCTGTCACCCCGACCATTTTACGCACGTCCGGCGGGCCTCTGGACTCTCACGAGTCTCCAGAGGCCCGCACGAAGCCGCAGTGGGCGCCCGGGTCTCTTCGACCCGATGTTGACCCATGCCCTCGCGTCGGGGTGTAGCGCAGTCCGGTTAGCGCACCTGCTTCGGGAGCAGGGGGTCGGCGGTTCGAATCCGCCCACCCCGACCATCCCTCCACGGATCGATTGATCGGCCCCCGGAAGCGGATCTCCGGGGGCCGATCGCCTTGCCCTCACCCATGTCCCTCCGTACCCGAAGTGTCGTCATCGTCGGCCCCACCGCCGTGGGCAAGACCGAGTTGGCCCTTGACCTGGCGGAGTCCATGGGGGGGGAGATCGTCTCCATCGATTCTCGCCAGGTCTACCGGGAGCTGGACATCGGAACCGCCAAGCCGAGCACCCGACAGCGACGGCGGGTCCGCCATCACATGGTCGACCTCATCGGGCCCGCCCAGACCTTCAGTGCGGGACGCTTCGGGGCAGCTGCCAGAGACACGGTCGAGAGTCTCGAGGCCAGCGGCCGCACGGCGCTTCTGGTGGGTGGGTCCGGGTTGTACCTGACCGCCGCCATCGACGGTCTGTTCGATGCGCCGCCGCCGGATCCCGCCCTTCGGGAGAGGCTTGCCGTCCGCCTGCGGGAGCACGGAACTACCGCCTTGTACGACGACTTGCGGCGGCGGGACCCGGCGGCCGCCAGTGAGATCGAGCCCGGCGATGGAGTCCGCATACTCCGAGCGCTCGAGCTGGCCCTGGCCGACGGCCGCCAGCGGGCGGAGAGGTGGGAGACGGATGGCGGCCACGGCTTGAGGGGCATGCCGATGATGCTCTGTCTCACCCGGCCCCGGGACAGCCTGCACCGGCGGATCGACAGGAGGACCGTGGAGATGTTCGAAGCGGGGTGGCCCCAGGAGGTGCAGCGGTTGCTGGAAGAAGGCCTGGCCCCCGGCGCCGCGGGACTGCAGAGCCTGGGCTATGCCGAGATTCTGGAGCACCTGGCCGGCGGCCTTCCGAAGGACCGGGCGATCGAAGCCATTCAGCGGCGGACTCGGCGGTTCGCCAAGCGCCAGATGACCTGGTTCCGGCGTGACCGCCGCTTCCGCTGGCTCGACTTGGACCGGGTGGGCTCCAGCGGGGCAAGGGATCGAATTCTGCGCCAATGGAAGGCCACCCTGACCCCTCCTGATGACAATTGACACTGGCACTTAGCCCGGTTAGCTTACTGCTCACCTCAAGTGCGGCAGAGGACCGGAGCGGGAGTAGTTCAGGGGTAGAACGCAAGCTTCCCAAGCTTGATGTCGCGGGTTCGACTCCCGTCTCCCGCTCCAAATCCTCTCCATCCTTCCGGCAGACCCCGTGAACGGCCCACAGCGGCCTCCCGCCTACGCGACCCTGCTCACGGACATCCTCCTGCCTCGACGAGAATCTCGAGATCCTCTCCGTGGGCATGGGAGGGTTGCATGATCCCGGTAAGCGGGGTGGTCCCCGGTTCCCTGGCCGAGCGTGCGGGGTTCGCGGGGGGAGACCGGATCGCCAGTGTCAACGGTGAGCCGGTGGGGGACCTGATCGACTTTCAGGTAGCCAGCTCGGAGCCGCGACTGCTGTTCGAGGTCGAGCGGGAGGGGGAGTTGTACGAGGTGGAGGTGGAGCGCCGGGACGGAGAGTCCCTGGGCTTCGACTTCGAAGAGATGCGGCTCCGGCGATGCAACAACAAGTGCGTGTTCTGCTTCCTCCACCAGATGCCGGGCGGCATGCGGCGGTCGCTCTACTTCGAGGACGACGACTACCGGCTCTCCTTCCTCCACGGATCCTACGTAACCCTCACCAACGTCAAGGAGCACGACCTCAAGCGGATCGTGGATCAGGGCCTGACCCCCCAGTACATCTCGGTTCACGCCACCGACCCGGCCCTGAGGCAGCGGCTTCTCGGCCGCAAGGCGGGCACCGTGCCCATCCTGGAGCGGATCGAGTTTCTGGCTCGCTCGGGGATCGAGATGCACACCCAGATCGTCCTCTGCCCCGGGTGGAACGACGGCGACCACCTGGAGCGCACCCTGCGGGACTTGGAGGGCTTCTACCCGTCGGTCCGCTCCGTGGCGCTTGTACCCGTCGGACTGACGCGATTCCGGCAGCACCTGCCGGAGTTGCGGACCGTGACGCCGGCCACGGCCGAGAGCTACCTGGCAGATGCCGACCGCTGGGGGGAGCGCTGTGCCCGGAACCTGGGTGAGCGGTTCGTATATCCCGGAGACGAGCTGTTCCTGATGGTCGGACGGCTGCCGCCGCCGGCCGAGTACTACGATGCCTTTCCCCAGATCGAAAACGGAATCGGGATGGTGCGGACCTTCCTCGACCGCTGGGAGCGGGGGCGGACGGACCTGCCGAATGATCTCGACAGGCCGCTGCACCTCGCGCTGGTCACGGGCCGGCTGGCAAGCCGGTTCCTGACCCCCATGGTGGACGGCATCGAGACCGGCGGACTCCGGGCCGATGTGGTGGTCGTGGACAACGACTTCTTCGGAACCGGCATCACCGTCTCCGGGCTCCTCACGGGGCGGGACATACTCCGCGCCGTGCGCGGAGGGCCGTGGGATCTCGTCGTACTGCCCCCCAACACAGTCAACGGCGAGGGCATGACCCTGGACGACATGACCGTACCCCGGATCGAGGCGGATACGGGCATCCCCGTGACGGTGGGGGAGTACGATCTGGCGGCAACCTTGCTGCGGTGCATCGACCGGGAGAGCGTGGCCCACGGACGCGGCCGCCAACTCTCGGAGCTCGGGTTCTACGTCGGGCGGAACCGGTGACGACCTCGGGATCCACCCCGACCGGCATCCTCTCCGTGACGCCGGAAGGTCCCGTCGTTGCCATCGTGGGCCGGCCGAACGTCGGCAAGTCCACCCTCTTCAACGCCTCACCGGCACCCGGCAGGCCATCACCGACGATCGTCCCGGCGTCACCCGCGACCGGATCCGCGGCGCCGCGGAGTGGGGCGGGCACCGATTCACTCTCGTGGACACCGGCGGCTACGTCCCCCGGGGCGACGGCATCGAAGGCCAGGTGCGGCAACAGGCGGAGAAGGCGCTGGAGGAGTCCGACCTCGTCCTGCTTGTCTGCGACGCCATGGAGGGAGTCTCGGCAGCCGACCGGGATGTGGCCGATCTCTTGCGGCGGAGAGGAGTGCGGTGCCTGCTGGTGGTCAACAAGGTCGATCACCCCGATCCGCACCGTTACGACATGGGGGAGTTCTTCGGCCTCGGACTGGGCGAACCCCATCCCGTGTCGGGCGCCACCGGCCGCCGGTCGGGCGATCTGCTGCAGGCGATCGTCTCGGAGTTTGACGATCCTCCGTCCCCGGGATCGGATCGCCCGCCCGAGGCGGTGCGAGTGGTCCTCGCCGGCCGCCCGAATGTGGGCAAGTCGACGCTGATCAACCGGCTTTGCGGGGACCGGATCTCCATCGTCCACGCGGAACCCGGGACGACGCGTGACTCCACCGACGTCACCATTCTCCACGGGGGCCAGCGCTTCGTCCTCGTCGATACCGCCGGGATCCGCAGGCGCACGCGGGTGCACGACCCTGTCGAGTACTTCAGCACCCTCCGGGCTTCCCACAGCCTCGAGAGGTCGGACGTGGTCGTCGTCCTCCTCGACGCCGTCGAGGGAACGACCGCGCAGGACGCCCGACTCATGAGCCGGGTCATGGAACTCGGACGAGGCATGGTGGTGGCGGTGAACAAGTGGGACCTCGTGGCCGGGTCCGAAAGGGCCGACATCGACGCTTATCGAGACGGGATGAGACGACGGCATCCCTTTC
>CAZEHQ010000314.1:0-3697 GCA_964512165.1 uncultured Gemmatimonadaceae bacterium
CTTGACGCTGGGGACGATGACGAAGAGGGAGTAGAACACCGCCGCCGGTCCCACGAAGAAGGCGACGGCGCGCCAGCCCATGCGCACCGTGCTGTTGGGCTTCGGCGCCTCGCCGGCGCGCTTTTCCCGCCACTGGCGGACCGTGGTGTAGAGCCAGAAGCCCATGGCCAGCCCCAGTAGCCCGATCAGCAGAATCGGCTTCCACAGGTGGCGCACGGTGACGTCGTCGGGGTGGGTGGCGCGATTGCGCACGGCCAGCGCCGCCGACTCCAGCTCGCGGGCTCCCTCCTCGGGGGTGATCTCGCCGTTGACGATCTTGAAGCGCGTGTCGTTGAGGAACTGGTCCATCTCCGGGAAGCCCTCGCCGGGGGCGGTGCCGTAGGTGGTGGTCGCCCGCCTGGCCAGGTCCACCAGGTCCTCCAGGTCGGCGCTGGTGCGGCCCTCCATCGACCCCTCGACGGCGACCAGGATGTCGCGCATCTCGGCGAAGGTGCCGGCTTGCTCCCGGGAGGTCATGAAGCGCAGGAAGTCGACGCCCAGCTCCGGGCGCGCGCTCTCGCGGAAGACGAAGTAGTAGCCGGCGCCGGTGTACACGGCGTTCGGGTCCCCCACGCCGCCCTCCACGGCGGGGAAGTTGAACGCCCCCAGGCGGAAGCCCTCGGGGATCTTGCCGAGCATCTCGCTCTTGAGCCACGACCCGCAGAACACCATCGCCGTGTGGCCGAGGAAGAACTCGAGCTGCGCCTCGGTGTGGCTCATGCCGAGGGCGCCGGGCTGGAAGTAGTTCACGGCGGTGCGCTGGATCAGCCCGAGGGCGGTGACGAACTCGGCGTTGTCGAAGCTGCCCGGCAGCAGGTCCTTCTGCTCGTAGTAGCGGTCGCGGCCGGCGAGGTGGTAGTAGGCGTTGTCGGTGACGCCGCCGATGTAGCCCGGGTACCGCCCCTGGAAGGCGAGAGGCGCGATGCCGGCCTGCTGGATCGTCTCGCAGAGGGCGAAGAACTCGTCCCACGTCCGCGGCGGGGTCCAGCCGCGCTCCTCGAACATGCCCTTGTTGTACCAGATGGCGTAGATCGAATAGAGGAAGGGGATGCCGTAGGTCCTGCCCTCGTGCTGGTAGCGCTCCAGGCTGCCGGGCAGGAAGGACTCGCGCCAGCTGCGGTCGCCCTCCCAGCTGGGCCCGTCGAGGTAGTCGTCGAGGGGCAGGATCTCGCCGTTGCGGATCAGGGCCCAGTAGTTGAGGCCGGCGTTGCTGACCTCGGGGAAGGTCCCCTCGAGGATGCGCACCCGCACCTTGTCGGCGATGCGGGGGTCCCCGTAGAGATCGACCTCGATGTCGGGGCGGACCTTCTCGTACTCGCGGGCGGCGTGGAAGAAGAAGCTCAGGCCCTCGCCTCCTTCGAAGACGGGGACCTCGATGCGGGTGCGCTCCTCGGCGGCGGCCGGGGCCAGCAGGGCCAGGGGGAGCAGCCCCCTCAGCATCCGTCGGTAGAGTGCGCGCGCGGCCACGGGGTCAGGGCAGCTCCACGACCACGTAGTGCTCGTCCACGGAGACCGGGTAGGTCTCGACCACGTACGGCCCCTTGCGCGGGCCGGCCACCTCCTCTCCCGCCACTACCTCCACCTCGTAGCTGCGGGCGCGGGTGCGGGCCGGGTCCCACCAGGACTGGCCGGTGCGGATGTCGAACTCCCAGCCGTGCCAGGGGCAGCGCAGGATCTCTCCCTTTCGCGTGTACGTGTAGTCCCCCGGTCCCCGCGACTGCAGGAAGCCGGTGAGCCGGCCCTTGCACAGGGGGCCTCCCTGGTGGGCGCAGCGGTTGCGCAGGGCGTAGAACTCGCCCTCCAGGTTGAAGACGCCGATGGAGCGGCCCTCGACCTCCACCAGCTTGCGGCCCCCCGGCGGGATCTCCGCCACCGTGCCCACCACGTGCCGCGCCATGCCTCAGTCCAGCCCGTAGAGACGGCGGGCGTTGCCGGACAGGATCGCCTTGCGCAGCTCGCGGTCGAGGCGCGCCGGCAGGGCCTGCGCCGGCGAGTCGAAGTCCCAGTGCGGGTAGTCGGTGGCGAACATGAGGCGGCCGTCCATGTCCATCCACTCCAGCATCTGCTCGAAATACGCCGGATCGGGCGGCTCCTCCATGGGCTGGGTGGTGACCCAGAAGTGCTCGCGCACGTACTCCGAGGGCGGCCGCCGCAGATGGGCCAGCTCGGCGCCCATGCGCTTCCAGCAGTGGTCGAGGCGCCACATGAGCGGCGCCAGCCACGCGAAGCCGCCCTCGATGAGGACCACCTTCAGGGTGGGGAAGCGCTCGAAGACCCCCTCGTACACGAGGCTGGCCACCTGGGGCTGGAAGGACTGGGGCATGCCGCCGTGGTCCTCCACGTAGTGGGAGGGCCAGCCGGCGCCGGTGATCGGTCCGCCCCCGGCGCCGCCGAAGTGGATGGCCACCGGCAGGTCGTGGCCCACGGCGGCCTCGTACATCCTCCAGTACTTGCGGTGGCCCAGGGGCTCGCGGGTGCGCACCAGCACCAGCAGCTGCAAGAAGCCGGGGTGGCCGCCCATGCGCTCGACCTCGGCCGCCGCCAGATCGCCGTCCTCGTACGGCACCACGATGGAACCGCGCAGCCGCGGCTCCTTGTCGATCCACTCGGCCAGCTGCCAGTCGTTCATCGCCCGGGCGAGGGCGGCGCCGTACTCCAGGTTGACGTCCCCCCCGGCGCGGATGAGGGGGGTCAGGATGCCGTAGTCCATCTCCCACTCGTCGAGCAGCTGCATGCGCAGGAAGTCCAGGTCCGAGCCCGGCGGGCCTCCCGAGGGCGGCCAGGCGTCGTGGCGCGCCGCGTTCGGCGCGATCCGCGGGTACGCCGATCCGATGTGGCCGCGCATGCCGATGGTGCGGTGGTGCTCGCGCCACTCCGGGGGCAGGAAGCGCTCCGTCGTTCCGTCCTCGGGCATGTACACGTGGATGTCGGTGTCGATGACGGCCAGCTTCCGGGGGCGCTCCGCCGCGGCGGACGTTGGCTCGACGAGCGTGGTGGTCATCCTCAGATCCTCCTTCAGAGCCGGTAGAAAGCGCGGGCGTTCTCCGACCAGATCCTCCCCGCCAGGGGCTCGTCCAGGCGGACCGGCCAGGCCTCTTGGGGCGAGTCGAACCATCCGTGGGGGTAGTCGGTGGCGAACATCAGCATCTCGTCGGAGTCCATCTGGCCGATGATCTGCCCCAGCGGCTCCGGGTCCCCGGGCCCGTCCCAGGGCTGCACGGTGAGGCGGATGTGCTCGCGCATGTACTCCGAGGGTGGGCGCCTCACCCACGGCGTGTCGCTGCGCAGCCCCTTCCACTCCTTGTCGAGGCGCCACATGAGCGACGGCATCCAGGTGAAGCCGCTCTCCACGAGGGCCACGCGCAGCTCCGGGAAGCGGTCGAAGGCGCCCTCCATGATCAGGCTGTTCACCTGCGACTGGAAGAGGGCGGCCATGCCCGCGTACTCCTCGACGAAGCTCGTGGGCCACCCCGAAGGCGTCGAGGGGTGACCGGGGGCGCCGCCGTAGTGGACGGCCACCGCCAGGCCGTGGCGTACCGCCGCCGCGTAGATGGGGTCGTAGCGCCGGTTGCCGTAGGGGACCAGGGAGCGCACCGGCAGGATCACCTGCACGAACCCGGGGACGCCGCCGACGCGGTCGATCTCGGCGGCGGCCCGC
>CAZEHQ010000315.1:0-3673 GCA_964512165.1 uncultured Gemmatimonadaceae bacterium
CGGACGCGGACTGGCCCGAGTCGCCGGCGGTGGTCGCCCGTCTCGACAGCGGCGCCCCGGGGCGCTGGCTGCAGTTCAACGGCCACCTGGACACGGTGCACCTGCCCTTCCACCCGCCGGCGGTCAAGGACGGCGTCTTCACCGGCTCGGGGTCGGTGGACATGAAGGGCGGTATCGCCGCCGCCGTGGAGGCGATGCGCGCCCTGCGCGACTCCGGCGCCCTGCGGGCCGGCGGGACCCTGCTCACCGCCCACGACCACCACGAGGCTCCCTGGGGCGACGGCCGCCAGCTGCGGGCCCTGATCCGCGAGGGATACGTGGGCGACGGCGTGCTCCTGCCCGAGTACCTGGCCGACCGGCTGCCGGGAGCCGGCCGCGGCATGGGGGTCTTCGACATCCGCCTGACCCGCCCGGGGGAGGCCGTGCACGAGGTCCTGCGGCCCCCGGAGACGCCCGACGTGGTCGCCGCCGGGGCCGCCCTGGTGGGGGAGCTGAAGGACCTCGATGCCCGCCTGGGCCGCATCCGCCACGAGGTCAGCGGCCGCGATTCGGCCTTCGTCGGCCAGCTGGAGTCGGGGGAGATCTTCAACCAGGCGCCGGTCTCCTGCCGGCTCCGGGGCACGCGCCGGTGGGTCTCCCAGGGCCGGGGAGAGGAGGCCCGCGAGGAGCTTACGGCCCTGGCCGCGTCGGTGGCCTCCCGTTTCGGCGCCGAGGCCGCGGTGGAGTTCCAGATCGTGGGGGAGGCCTTCGAGCTGCGGCCGGAGGACCCGCTGGTGGAGGCCTTCCAGGCAGCCGTGCGGACCAACGGCGGCGCCGCCCTGCCCTGGGCGGACAAGCCCTTCCTCGACGACGGCAACCGGTTCTGCGCCCAGGCCGGGATCCCCGCCGTCACCCACGGTCCGGCAGCGACCGGCGCCCACACCACCGAGGAGCGGGTCCCCGTGGCCGAGCTGGTGCGGGTGGCGCGGGTGTACGCGGCGACGGCCCTGAACTTCTGCGGGCACGACGGCGCCGAGAGCTCCGGTGGTTGATCGGTGCGAGCGATTCCGTCCGAGGAGCTGCTGACCGAGCTGCTCCGCCAGGCCGGGTTGCCGGCGGCGGTGTCGGTCACGCCGCTGACCGGGCGGGGATTCGTCAACCGGATCAGCGCCGTGACCCTGGCCGGGGGGGCGTCGGGTCGTGCTCCGGGTGCCGCGCAAGCCGCGCGCCCCCGCCTTCGGGCGCGCCAGGTTTCTCGCCCGCCACGGCGTTCCGGCGCCGGCGCTGCTGGCCGCCACCGAGCGCGCCGCCCTGGAGGAGTTCATCGAGGGCGAAACCCTCGGCGACCTGATCGAGACCGGGCGCGACACCGGCCGGGTGTGGCGCCTGGTGGGCGAGGCGTTTCGCCGCGTACACGCGGTCCACTTCCCGTCCGGGCTCGCCGGGGAGAAGCTCGGGCCGGAGCGGTTCGTCCTCACCCCGTACGACCCGGCCGAGGAACTGCACGCGCTGATCGACGCGGCGGAGCCGGGGCTGCGGCGCCGGCGCTGCGGTCGGCGCCCTCCACCCTCGGACACGGGGACAACCACATGTGGAACGTGCTCGTCGCCGACGACCGGGCCACGCCCATCGACTGGGACTCGCCGCGCGTGAGCGACCCGGCCAAGGAGATCGCGCTGCTGGACAAGCACGCGTCGCTGTTCAACCGGGCCGGACTCCGCCCGGCGTTCTTCGACGGCTACGGCTCGACGCCGGTCGAGCCCAACACCAGCATCCACCGCGTCGTGCAGACCTTGCAGTGGGCCACCAGCGACGACTGGATCGACACCGAGCGCGACCCCCTGGTGTCCGCCGAACTCAAGGCGCGCCACTCGGGCTGGCTGCCGATCCTTCTGGACCACGTGCGGGATCTGCCCCGGCACCTGGAACGGCTGGGCGCGCTCGTGGAGTGAGGGGGGCTTGCTGAGCGAACCATAGTCCGCCTTGACGCCCCTCGGGGGCGTCGATAGGTTGCCCGCTGCAAGCGGTAACTCACTCTGCCGGCAGCCCTTCCCCCTCATCCCGCCCGCCGCCCGAGCGCGAGCCTCCGGCGGGCTCCCAGGGAGTCGTCCCCGACATGCGGATTCTCGTATCCGAGGGTACGACCCCCATGGGCAGCATCCTCCTCCAGAGGCTCTCCGGAGAACACCGCCTCCGGGTCGCGAACCCCCCGGGCGGCGAGACTCCCGAAGCCCACGGCATCGACGTCGTCGACGCCGATCTCCACGACCCCGGAGGCGCCCGCGCCGCCGTGAGCGGCGTCGACGCCATCGTCCATACGGGTCCCGCCGGCCCTCCCGCCCTTCCTCCCAGCGACACCTACGAGGGCGAGCGCGCCCTCCTCGACCGCGCCACGCGGGGGACCAGCGTCCTGCTGCAGGCCGCCGTCGAGGCCGGAGTGCCGCGCCTCGTCCACTGCAGCTCCCTGGAGGTCTTCCACGAGGTGCCGGACGACGTCTACGTCTCCGAGCAGCACCGGCCGCGGCCGGGGACCGCCATGCGGCGCCTGGCGCATCACCTGGCCGAGCAGGTCACCCGGGAGTTCGCCCGCGACTACGCCCTCGGCGTCACCGTGCTGCGGCTGGGCCGCCTGGTCCGCGAGGACGAGGTCGCGGCGGGCAGCGAGCCGGACCTCACCTGGCTCGACCCGCGGGATGCGGCCACCGCCGTCGAGCTGGCCCTGGGCCGTGACCACGCCGGCGCCCGCAACTGGATCGGGCGCTGGCAGGTGCGGCACGTCTGCCACCAGCCGCCGCACCCGAAGTTCCTCCTCGACGGCATGCGCGCGATGGGTTTCGAGCCGCGGCACAACTTCCGGCGCCAGTGGGCGGCGCGGGGGGCGGCGTGAAGAGGAAGGTCCTCTTCCTGGGCGCCTCCGGACTGGTGGGGCCCGATCTCACGCCGGGCCTGGAGAAGGACTACGACCTGCGCCTCACCGACGTGAAGCCCCACCCGGCGGGCCTCCCCATCGAGCACGTCGACGTGCGCTGCTACGAGCAGGTCCTGGAGGCGGCCCGGGGGACGGACGCCATCATGAACTTCACCGTGGTCCGCGACCATCCGGTGGACAGCTTCCGCGTCAACACCGCCGGCGCCTGGCACGTGATGAAGGCCGCCGCCGAGCTGGGGATCGGCAAGGTCATCCACTCGGGACCCCAAGGGTTGCGCTACGTCTACGATCACGACTTCGGCGTCGACGACGCGCCCGCCGCTCCGGGCAGCAGCGGGTACATGCTGACCAAGTGGCTGAGCGCCGAGATCTGCCGGGTCTTCGCCCAGGCCCACGGCATCCAGACCGCCTACTTCGTCTTCAACGGCCTGGACTCGGCGCCGGAGCCGGCGGACGGACCGCGGGCGGCGCCCCCCTTCACCGTGGTCTGGGAGGACCTTCACCACATCTGCAAGCTGGCCCTGGAGGCGGAGTCGATCCCCGACGACTTCCAGTGCTTCCCGGTCCTCTCGTACCGCGGCCCCGGGACCTACACCTGGGAGAAGGCGCGCCGCATCCTCGGCTTCGAGCCGACCCGCGACTGGGACGCCTTCTTCCAAAGGCGGACGGGCGAGGCATGAGGCAGGGCACTCTCCTTCGCCGCGCAGCCCGGTGCCAGGCACCGCCGTCCGCCGCCGGTCCGCGCCGCCCGTGGGGCAGCGCCCT
>CAZEHQ010000316.1:0-3653 GCA_964512165.1 uncultured Gemmatimonadaceae bacterium
GTGCAGCAGGTCCTCGCCCTTGGTGTTGAAGACCAGGGCCCGCACCCCGTCCCGTTCGGCGCGGCCCCCGAGCAGTTCCATGCCCCCATCCGTTTCCAGCAGTTGATAGAGCAGGAACAGCGCATAGGAGGTCTTGGTGGCCACCCCCGAGATCCCCGAGATCGACACGTGGCCGCCGGAGCGCCCGTCCACGAAGCGCATGTCGGCGTACACGGGGGAGCCGCCCATGTCCAGCCCCAGGGGCAGCTTGCCGCGGGTCATCTCGTCCTCGAAGAGGGCGAAGATCCGGTGCTCGCCGGCGGCGGGGGTCACCACCGACCCGGCGTGGGGCGCGAGGAACAGCTCCGGCCGCACGCGCAGGACGCGCACCTGGGCGCGGCGGACCAGCTCGGCCGGCAGGGTCCGGTCGATGACGCGGCCCGTGTCGGAGGGCAGGTCCGCCCCCTCGAAGCGGGAGAGCAGCTCGGTGACGATGCCGTAGTGGATGACCTCGCGGCCGTCGGGGAGCGCCGTGGTCACCGCGACCAGCTCGTCGAGCTGGATCACCACCTCCTCGTCCAGCACCACGTGAAAGGTCCGGGAGTCGCTGTCCACCGATCCATCGACCAGCCCGATGCGCGCCGGACCGCCGGTCATGCCGCGCTCCCCGGGGCCGACGCCGAACGGTTGAGCTGCAGGACCGCGGCCCTCACGGCACGCAGGGCCAGGCGGGGATCGCCTTGCAGGTGGTGCAGATGGCGCTCCAGGCCGGCCACCGGGGTCATGTTCACCGGGGCCCGCACGTCGCGGTGCGGGGCGGAGGCGAAGGCCGGCAGCCAGCTCGCCGCGGCCTCGGCGGTCTCCACGGCCAACCCCAGGCCGACACCGGCGGGCACCTCGAGCCGGACGATCCCGGCCCACGGACCCGCCCATGGCGATGGCCGGCCGACCCGCAGATAGCAGCCGTAGAGGTCCTCCCCCATGGCGAACAGGCCGGAGCGCTCGCCGGAGGAGAGGCTCGGCACCTCGTTCCACGCCTCGGGGGCCAGCATCGGCCGGTGATGGGTCTTGACGTAGCCGATGACCGGCAGGGTGCGGGTGCGGCGGATGTTGTGCAGGGGCCCGTCGATCACCGTCAGCCAGCCCCCCTCCGAGAGCCCCTCGGCGATGTCGGCCTCGGTATCCCGCATCCTTCGTCTCAGGCGGTCGCGGGCGGCTTCCAGCTCGGTGCCGGTGATCGAGTCCGCCTCCCAGGACCATCCCCCGGCCTGCGGCGGAAGCTCGACCCGCTCCCCCGCGGTGAAGATCGCCGCCCGTCCCACCGTGATCTGGTCGAAGTGCAGAGGCTGCTCCCCATCGACCCGCACCGCACCCGCTCCCCAGCTTCCCGCGAGTCCGGCTACCGTCCCCTGCCCGCCGGTGAGGGTGAGCCCCGCCTCGACGCGCATCGTGCCGTCGACGAAGGCCAGCCGCCGGGGACGCTGCGCGGCTGCGGGCGTGTGGACGCGGAAGGCACCGTCATCCTCGACCAGCTCGCAGGCCAGGGCCTCGGGGGCATCGGCGGGGACCTGGAAGCCGCCACCGAAACCGGTGTCGAAGGGCTCGACCCCGATGATGGTGCGGACCGGCTCCCTCACTCCGCCGTCTGGAAGGGCTGCCAGTCCTCTCCCGCCGCCGCCGCCTGGCGCTCCAGCTCGCTGCGCCAGCCCACGACCTCGCCGGACTTGATGCGCTTGATGTCGTAGCCGGCGTAGCGGTCCTCGAGGGTGTCGCCCAGCTTCTGGGTCTCGGCCCAGCGGTCCCAGGCGGTCTGCATCCACTCGTGGGGCAGGGCCTCGCGCACGGCGGGGTCGAGCTGCCAGGCGCTGCGGGCGTCGGCCACGGTCGGCTCGCCGGTGGGGGGGCCGCCCCACTTGGTCCAGCCGATGGAGAGGGTGTTGCGCTCGCGGTCGGGGACGCAGTGGCCGGTGTGGATCGTGGCGCCGTTGCGGATGAGGGCCTCCCCGGCCTTGAGGCGGATGGCGGTCTGGCCGGGCAGGGGGTCCTCGCCGTTCCAGCTGGGGGTGTGGGGGACTCCCTTCTCCTTCATCGCCTTGGGCAGCAGCACGTCGTGCTCCAGGGGGGTGCGCCAGCGGTCGTGGGATCCCGGGATCAGCTCGTGGCACTCGTCGTCGGTCAGGGCCAGGAACATGCTCACGCCGTTGCGCTCGGTGATCGACTTGGCGTTGCTCTCCTGGATCTCCTTCCAGCGCCTGCGCTCCACCTCCTCGGAGTACGCCTCGGGGCCCTCCGGCTCCTCGCCCCCCTGGGCCCGGTAGGGCTTGCCGGTGCCCCACCAGGTGGTGTCGCGGTGCCAGCCGAGCTTGTTCTCGCGCTTGCGGGGGTTGCACCACAGCAGCAGGCCCGAGAACGCCAGGTCCTCGCGCTGGAGCCCGCCGCACCAGGACTCGATGAAGGCCAGGAAGTCGTCGGAGCCGTGGAAGGCGGCGAAGTCCGGCTCCCCGAAGGCGGGGTGGACGAGGCCGCGGATCGCCCAGGGCTCGTCCTCGGCGGCGCGGTGCACGTAGCCCCGGGAGCAGTCGATGCGGTCGTAGCCGTTCTCCGGGGCGCAGGCCTCGGTGATCCGTCGTCCGGCCTCGCGCAGGACGGGGATCCACGGGTTGTCGACGAAGTCGGTGATGATGACGAAGCCGTGCTCCCGCAGGTGCTCCAGCCGCTCCGGCGTGCCGCCCGGGGCGGCGAGCTCGGGCTTGGAGTCGGCGAAGGCGGGGGCGCGGTAGGTGGATGGCGAGTCGGCGGTCATTTGCTTCCCTTTCCCCGGAGAAGATGGGCGCTGCGTCGAACCGGCGTCGAAGGTATACGGCTGATGGAGCCGATGAAAGCGGTTTTCCCCGATCGGAGCACCGAGAGCCGGGGGGCAGACGACGACCTCCTGGGTGACCTGGAGGGGATCTTGCGCTCCGTCCGGCCGGGCCGGGGCCCTCGTCCTGAGCCACCTGCCGTACCGCGTCGCGGCCTGGAGGTGAGCACCGGGAGATCGGGGGGCACCGCCTGGCGCGCCCCGAAAGCGTCGATCTCTCCCTGGCCGTGGCCATCTCCGGGGCGATTCGGGGAGCCCGGCCGGCGAAGCACCGGGCCGACGTCAACCGCCCCCGCCGGAGAAGAGGCCGAGGCCCACGGCGGCAACTTCGGCGCCCCCGGCGGAGAGCTGGAACTGCGCCCTTGGCCCTCAACGCTCCAGAGGGCGCCTGGGCTGCGCGCCCGGGACGTGGCCCCCGGCGTACCGGCGGTAGAGGAGAGAGATGAAACGGGAACACATCTTCGCCCATTATGAACAGGACGCCACCCGGTACTGGAAGCTGAGAGAAGGCGGCTATGCCACCCCGATGAGTGTGTGTCAGGGAGATGAGGTAACGTTCCACATATCGAATTCCCGATCGTACTACGATGTATTCGTGTTCCACGAAGGGGCCGAACGGCGCCTGGTGAAGGAGATCAACGGCCTGCGTGGGGAGCTTCCCCCGGTCCCCGAGTCTGGCTACCGGGACGGATTCGCCTGGCCCGCGACGGTCTCGTTCCAGGTACCTCGCGACTGGAAGAGCGGGGTCTACATCGCCAGCTTCCCCACCGCACAGGGCATCCGGGAGATTTTGTTCGTAGTTCGCCCGCGCCTA
>CAZEHQ010000317.1:0-3597 GCA_964512165.1 uncultured Gemmatimonadaceae bacterium
GCCCTCGCCCGCCTGCACGACCGCGGCGGCCGCCGCGAAGAGGCCGCCGCCGCGTACGAGCGCCTGCTCGCGGCCTCGCCGGACCCGGCCCTGCGGGAGGAGGCCCGCGTGTTCCTGCGCCGCTGGAGAGAGCGGCCCGGGGGCGGCTGACGCTGACGTGACACCCTGGACCCTCGTGGCCCTGGCCGCCGCCCTGGCGGGCTGCCAGCCGGAGCCGCCCCCCGGGGCCGCCGGGCCCTCGGAAGGGCCGC
This sequence comes from uncultured Gemmatimonadaceae bacterium, assembly GCA_964512165.1. GTDB lineage: Bacteria > Latescibacterota > UBA2968 > UBA8231 > UBA8231 > UBA8231. The sequence goes on from CAZEHQ010000317.1 coordinate 252, forward strand.
CGCCCGCCGGATTCGCCGTCCGCTTCGTCGACGCGGCCGCCGAGGTCGGCCTCGACGCCGCCCACGTGAACGGCTTCAACGAGGAGCGGTTCTTCCCCGAGACCATGGGCGGCGGCGGCCTGTTGTGGGACTACGACGGCGACGGCTGGCTGGACGTGTACCTCGTCAACGGCAGACCCCTCTCCCCCGACGACGACGCCCCCCCCGTCGGCAACCGGCTGTTCCGCGGCCTCGGGGACGGCACCTTCGCGGAGACGACCTCCGCGGCGGGCGCGGGCCACCGGGGCTACGGCAACGGCTGCGTCGCCGGCGATCTCGACGGCGACGGCGACGACGACCTCTACGTCACCAACTACGGCGCCGATGTGCTCTTCCGGAACGAGGCCGGCGCCTTTGGCGACATCACCTCCGCCGCCGGCCTCGGGGACCCGGGCTGGGGCACGGGGTGCGCCGTCCTCGACCACGACCTCGACGGCGACCTGGACCTCTACGTGGCGCGCTACGTCGACTACGAGCTGGCCGACGCCGGGACGGAGACGGTCCCGTACCTCTCCCGCTCCGAGGGCGCCGGACCGGGAGGGCCGAAGGGATACCCCCATCCCGGCAACTTCGACGGCCTCGGCGACCTGCTGCTGCGCAACGACGGCGGGCCGGGGCCGGCCTTCACCGACGTGTCGGCCGCCGCCGGCGTCCACCTGGCCGCCGGCAAGGGCCTGGGCGTGGTCACCGGCGACCTGGACGGCGACGGCTGGACGGACCTGTACGTGGCCAACGACGCGACGCCGAACTTCCTGTTCATCAATCGCCGGGACGGGACCTTCGAGGAGCGGGGCGCCCGCGCCGGGGTCGCCTACGGCGAGAGCGGCCTGCCGGAGGCGGGCATGGGGGTCGACGCCGCCGACTACGACGGCGACGGCCGCCTCGACCTCACGGTGACCAACTTCCAGGGCGAGCCGAACAGCCTCTTCCGCAACCAGGGGGACGGGTCCTACTTCCTGCCCCAGGCCTACGCCTCCGGCACCGGCGCCGTCACCGTCCCCGCCCTGGCCTTCGGCACCAACTGGGTCGACGTCGATGGCGACGGCCGCCTCGACCTGTTCGCGGCCAACGGCCACGTCCTCGACAACGTGCGCTCCTTCGACCGGTCGACGACCTACCGCCAGCGCAACTTCCTGTTTCACAACCGCGGCCCGGGGGCCTACGGCAACACCCTCTTCGCCGACGTCACCGCCATCGCCGGCCCGGGGCTCGCCCAGGAGCGCGTGAGCCGCGGCTCGGCCGCCGGCGACCTGGACAACGACGGCGACGCCGACCTCCTGGTGATCAACCTCGGGGACCGGGTGTCGGTGCTGCGCAACGACGGCGGCAACGGCAACGGCTGGCTGTCGGTGCGCCTGCGGCGGGCCTCCTCGGGCAGCGGCGAGGGCGCCCGGCTGCGCCTGCACTCGCCTTCGGGAAGGCAGTGGCGGGAGGTCAGCAGCGGCCGCAGCTACCTGTCCCAGAGCGATCCCCGGGTGCTCTTCGGCCTCGGACCGGACAGCCGGGTGGACAGCCTGGAGGTCTGGTGGCCCGGCGGGGCCCGCGAGGTCTACCGGGACCTGGCGGCGGGCCGGTTCCTCGACCTGGTCGAGGGCGGGGCCCGCTGAGGTCTCCGGCTACGGCTCTATGCCCGCGTAGATGGTGATGAAGCCCCGCGTCCGGGTCTTCACCGGCTCGAACCGGAGGTCGCGGCGGCTTACCTCGAAACCGAGGGTGGTGGTCAGCAGGTAGCCCTGGTAGTCGGACAGGTTCATGATCTGCACCGTCGTCGTCAGCCCCCTGTAGGAGGGGCTGGCCCCGGGGGGCACCGGGTCCCGCAGCTGGTTGAAGACCTCGTACTCCACGCCGCCTTCGACGAAACTCTTCTGCATGATCGGGTGGCGGAGGACGATCATGAAGAGCTCGGTCAGTTCATGGCGGCGCGCCTCTTCCCGCGCCACCGGGGCCGAGCGCGACCACTCGCTCTTCCACCGGGGGGTGATGAGCGTCGGCCCGAGGCTCCAGCTGTAGTGGGCCTTGTTGATCACCCCGAGGAACCAGGACGACCGGCGCTGTCCCCGCAGCTCCAGGTCGAGGGCGTCGTCGACCTGCCGCCACCAGGTCCACTTCACCTTGTTGTCCAGGGAGAGACCGCCCCTCCGGTGCTGCCACCCCGCCCAGGTCGTGTTCACCCAGGTGTCCTGCGCCGCCAGCGGGTCGAGGACGGGGAAGAGATCCCCCCGGGCGTTGGGCAGCTGCACCCACTGCAGCAGGTCGTCGCGGATCGTGTCCCGCACCCGGCGCAGGTCCTGGAAGAGACGCAGGCGCCCGCGGGCGGCGGTGTTCCAGTCGACGGCGAGCTGTCCGTAGTGGGCCCGGTTGTGGCGGTCGTCGGAGATCTGCTCGACGTCCATGCGGCCCAGGGTGAGGCGCACGTCGGGCCCGAGGTGGAAACCGCCGTAGAGGTTGAAGCCCTGCTGGTCGCGCCGGTAGGGGAAGTCGGGCCGCTCGTCGTTCTCGAAGCGGTCCACCGTGCCGTTGTGGTTGGCGTCGACGCCGTAGAGGTACGCCGGGCGGTCGGCGAAGTAGCGCAGGAAGGGCTCCTCCCAGTCGGGGAGCAGGTTCTGGCGTTCCTCGTTGTCGTTCTGGTTGAAGTCCCAGATGCGGTCGTTGTTCTCGTCGAGCCCCGGGAAGACGTCCTCGTCCCCCGCGCTCGAGCCCTTGCGGCGCCAGTCCGGAGCCCTGTCGTAGTCGTCGTTGTCCTCGACGAACTCGTAGATCTCGAAGACGTTGTCGTAGTCCGGAACCGAGGTCTCCTTCTCCACGGTGGCGAAGGAGGTGGAGTACCCCGGGTCCATGCCGAAGGCCTCGAGGAGGCCGAACCACGGGTAGTCCTTGCGGGAGACGTTGAGCAGCCACCCCAGGGACCTGTCCCGGGCCGTCTCGTGGCGCTCCCGGTGCGGGTTGGGGTACTTGCGGTAGCGGTGGTTGAGATTGACCTCGAGGTAACCGTCGAGCCCGTGGAGGTCCGTCGTCTGCACCGTGAAGCCGGCGATCTGGTTGCCCGTGGGCATGCCGTAGTCGAAGCGCAGGACGCGCTGGTTGGAGCCGTCCCTGACGTTGCCCCGGGCCCTGGCGAGGGGGAGAAAGACGACGACGTCGTCGGCGTTGACCTGGCGGTCGGAGGCGATGTCGATGCGGTAGTCGTTGGCCACCACCAGCTCGACCTCGACGCGCTCGATCTCCGTGGGGTCGGGCCCGGCGTAGGTGCGGTCGCCGAAGTCGTAGGTGACGACGATCTCGTCGCCGTCGGCCGCCAGGAACCCGG
>CAZEHQ010000318.1:0-3591 GCA_964512165.1 uncultured Gemmatimonadaceae bacterium
AGGGGGCCACCTTCCTCGTCGGCTTCGGCGAGAGCGAGGACTGGCAGGACAAGGTCGAGACCGGACGCGGGTGGTCGTACGGCGCCGAGCTGTTCGTTCAGAAGAAGCGGGGCCGCACCACCGGCTGGGCGGGTTACACTCTCTCCTGGACCCGGCGGCGCTTCGACGGGCTCAACGAGGGCCGGTCCTTCCCCTACCGCTACGACCGCCGCCACGACGCCTCCCTCGTCCTCTCCCACCAGGTGTCGCGGTCCCTCTCCCTCTCCCTCACCTGGGTCTACGGGACGGGCCAGGCCGTAACCCTCCCCCTGGCCCGGTACTACAGCAACCCCATCGGTCCCGGCTCCCTCCGGTTGCCCCGGGTCAACCACCTGCCCAATGAGACCGTGGTCTACGCAGAGCGCAACGGCTACCGGATGTCCGCCTTCCACCACCTCGACCTCAGCCTCGAGCTCGGCGGATATGAACAGGGCGGACGGCACGGGTTCAGCCTCGGCGTGTACAACGCCTACAACCGCAGGAACCCCTTCTTCATCTACTTCGAGGAACGCTCGGGCAGCGAGGCCAGATGGTTCCAGGCCAGGCAGGTGAGCCTCTTCCCTCTTCTCCCCTGGATCAACTACCGGTTCAAGCTTTGAACTCCACGGCCCCCGCCACCAGGAGCGCCCGGCGCCTCCTCCCGCTGCTGATCGCCCTCTCCGCGTGCGAGCAGGTGATCGAGCCCGACCTGCCCGATCACACCCCGCGGCTGGTGGTGCACTCCCTGTTCACCTCCGACGGCGGCTGGAGCGCCCACGTGGGCCGCTCCACCGGGATTCTCCAGCCCCTGCCCCACGTCGACAGGGCGGTGGCGGATGCCGACGTGAGACTGCTGACGGGAGAGCGGGTCGTGGGCGAGTTGAAGTTCAACGAGGCGACCCAGGCGTACGCGCTCGAAGACGGCAGCCTGCAGGCAGGGGAGACGTACTCCCTCGAGGCATCGGCCCCCGGCTTCGAGACGGTCCGCGCCACCGACACCGTGCCGGTGCCCGTGCCGACCTCGGTTCGGCCCGGGACCCGCGGCGACTTCTCGGTCGCGATCGAGCTCGAGCTCCAGGATCCTCCCGGCGAGGCGAACTACTACCAGATCAGCTTGTACCTGGTCTTCGCGGGGAGGGGGGCGACGAGGGTGGAGGGATTCCTGTCGACCAGGGACCCCTCGATCATGGCGGACAGCCGCCTCGACGACTCCCCGATCGAAGAGGGGGGCTTCGAAGGCGTGGCGCCGTACTTCAGGGACACCCTCTTCGACGGCCAGACCCACCAGATCGAGCTGACCTACGCCGGGGACTGGGTAGAGGAAGTGGGGACGATCATTCGGGAGGAGGCTGAGCAGGAGTGGGCGCAAGACGACCAGGAGCATGCCGGTTTCTCGGCCTACCTGCAGGTCCTGTACATCAGCGAGACCTACTACGAGTATCTCAAGACCGCCCGGCTCCACGACGAGATCCGGGAGAATCCCTTCGCCGAGCCGCTCAACGTGCACGGCAACGTCGAGAACGGGTACGGCATCTTCGCCGGGTACAGCTCGCGGACCTTCGAGTTCACCCTCGGGTCCGACTTCGACTCCGATACCGAGTGAGAGTGGACATGTCCTCTGGACCGAGGCGCTGGGGCGAGTGCGCTCGGAGCTGGGTCCCGCGGCATATGCGGTATATAATGCTTATTATATGCCGGCCCCCTATCCACGAGGTGCAGAGTGCTCTCCTTCAAAGTGACCACCGTCGGCGCGTCGTCGGGCATCATCCTCACAAAGGCCGCCATGGCGCAGCTCAGGGTCAGGAAGGGCGATACCCTCTATCTGACCGAGGCGCCGGACGGGGGGTACCGGATCACCCCCTACGACCCGGAGTTCGCCCGCCAGATGGCCCTGGCCGAAGAGATCATGCACGACGACCGTGAGGTGCTGCGGGCGCTGGCCAAGTGAACCCCGGGGATTCCGGGGCGGAGCCATCGTGGCGTTGGGTTGACATCTCCGTCGTCCTTGCGATCCACGACCGCCAGCTCGCCGAGCACGGCGGAGCGGATGGGATCCGCGACCTGGGGCTGATCGAGTCCGCCCTCGCCCGTCCCGTCAACCTCGCGCAGTACGGCAATCCGGATGCGGCGGAGCTGGCCGCGGCCTGCGCCTGGGGCCTGGCCAGGAACCACGGTTTCGTCGATGGCAACAAGCGCACGGCCTGGGTCGTCGCCCGCCTGTTCCTGGCCGACAACGGATATGGCCTCGAGTTCGAGCCCTTGGACGCAATCCGGATCGTGGAAGGTGTCGCCGCCGGCGACATCGACGAAGCGGCGCTCGCGGATTGGTTCCGTTCGCACGCCAGGAGTTGAGACTGGTCGGCACGGACAGCCGCGGGCCCGTGGGTGGTGCGGCACCGCCCGGCCCCGCCGGAGACTCCCGCCCCGTGGGCCGAAGTCCTGCCTGCCGTGGGCCCTGGCCTTCGCCGCGATCCTGCTGCCGGCGGCCGCGACATGCGAGGCCGCGGCCCCCCACGAGGCCGCCGGCGTGCGGCCCACGGCGATCCCGCTGCTGAACTTCAGCTCCGACGACGGCGCCGGCTACGGCCTGCGCACCAGCCTCTACGAGTACGACGGCCGCACCGTCCCGTACGTCCGCAAGTACTCGGCGCAGCTGTTCTTCACCAGCGGGGGCCGGTGGGTGCACCACCTGTCGATGGACACGCCGCGGTTCCGCGGCGGAGACGACCGCTTGGAGCTGGTGCTGCGCTTCGAGAAGGAGGCGTTCGCCAACTTCTACGGCTCCCTCACCGACGGGGAGGCCCTCCGCCTCGGCCGCGATCGGAAGACCTTCCAGCACACCCTGCCTTCCATCGAGCTGCGGTGGATCCGGCGTCTGGGGGCGCCGGGCCCCGCGAGGGCGCCATGGGGTCTGGGCACTGGGGCGCGGTCCAGCCGCGCCGGCATCACCCCCAACGCCGAGGCCGGGAACGTCCTGTCCGAGGCGGCCCCTCCCGGCATCGACGGCGGGATCCTCGGCCAGGTGAACGCCTTCCTGCGCTACGACACGCGGGACGACTACAACGACACCTCTACCGGTCTGCTGGAGGAGCTGCGCCTCGAATACGGGATCGGTGACGGGGGAGACTACAGCGGCCTGACGGCCCGCTTCGAGCACCGGCACTTCGCCGCCCCTGTCGCCGGCCTGGTTGCCGCCCACCGGCTCGCCCTCGACTGGACCGCCGGCGACCTGCCGTTCTACGAGTGGCCCGAGGTGGGGGGCGGCGACACCCTCCGCGGCCTCGTGCGGGGGCGGGACCGCGGCGGTCGGAGGGTGCTGGTCAACGGTGAGCTGCGCTGGCGCGGCATGCGCCTCTCCGCCAGGCACAACATGCATGTCGGCGCCGTCGCCTTCGCCGACGCCGGGCGCATCCTCGGCGGCGGCGCGCTCGCGGCCCCCGGCGGCTGGCGCCACGGCCTGGGGATGGGCCTGCGGGGCCGCTGGCAGAGCACGGTGGTGCGCGCCGACTGGGGGCGGGCAGGGGGCGCAGCGGGCCTCTACCTCACCTTCGGGCACATGTTCTGATCCGAGGT
>CAZEHQ010000319.1:0-3476 GCA_964512165.1 uncultured Gemmatimonadaceae bacterium
TGCAGGAGGCGGAGCGGTTCCTCGCCCACGGCGCGCCGCTGGAGGTGATCGAGGAGGAGTACTCCAGCACCCCCCTGGGCTGGGCCGCGAGGCAGGGCCGCACCGAGATGGCGGCGTTCCTGCTCGAGAAGGGGGCCAGTCCGCAAGGGGCCGGGACCTTCCCGTGGGCCGCGCCCCTGGAGTGGGCGCGGAGGCGGGGCCACGAGGAGACGGCGGCCGTCATCGAGCGGGGGTTGTGAAGGAGCGGCAGACACCGGTTCATGCGCCGTCCTTGCCATAGCCCAGGATCTCTTCCTCTCCATCCCGGCCGAGTTTCCCGCCCAGTTCCGAGGGCGGCACATAGGGCCAGACCTCCGATTCCAGGAATCGGCGCAACCGCCCGCCGCGGTCATCGGCGGCGCCCTGGCAGGCCAGGCGGGAGCGGCGCTCCTCCAGGGATCGGCGCACTGCCTCGGTCTTGCTCTCTCCTGTGAGGAGGCAGACTTCCTCGATCAGCCGCTCGACCTCCTTGTTCTTGATGTTCAAGCTCATGGAATGCCCTCCGTGCTATGGTGGACCCACTAGCGCCGGCCCCCGGCCAACTGCTCCGCCTCGGGCAGCCCCCGCAACCGCAGCATCGCCGCCGTGCCGAAGGCGGGTCCGACGGCGAGCATGAGGAAGGCCTCGGGCCAGCCGCCCATCTCCACGACGAGCGGCACCAGCTGGATCGAGCCCAGGGTCAGCAGGAATCCGACCGAGGTCTGGATGGTCAGGGCCGTGCCGGTGTACTCCGGAGGGCTGAGCTCGGTGATGGAGGCGGAGAACTGGGCCGAGTCGGCGACCACGGAGACCCCCCAGATCAGCAGGATCACGGTGAGCAGCGGCAGGGGGGCGGCGTGGAAGACCGCGGCCAGCACGGCCATGCAGCCGCTGACGATCATGGCGGCGCTCGTCGTCGCCGTGCGGCCCACGCGGTCGGCGCCGGCACCGGCTACCAGGCAGCCGATCCCGCCGCTTGCGATCACGGCGAAGGCGAGCAGGGGCGCCAGCGACGGAGACCCGCCGTCGGCCGCCACTCTCCCGGCCAGGAAGAGGGGCACCCAGGTCCACATGGCGTACAGCTCCCACTGGTGGCCGAGGTAGCCGAAGTTGGCCAGCCGCAGGTCCCGCCGGGTGAAGATGGAGAGGGCGAAGCGCGGGTTGAAGCGGGCGCCGCCGACGGCAAAGGGACCTTCCCGGAAGAACAGCGCCACGATCAGCCCCCCCGCGGCGGCGAGGGCCGACGAGACCAGGACGACGCGGGTCCAGTCGGAGGCCGCGCCACCGACGGCCTCGTGGGACAGGGACCGCACGAGATGGGGGGCCGCCGAGCCGACGGTCAGGGCCCCCACCACCAGGCCGATGGCGAGACCGAGGTGCCGCCGGGTCCAGGTGGCGGCCAGCTTCATGCCGGGGGGGTAGACCCCGGCGATGAAGAAGCCGGTCAGAAAGCGCAGGACGAGGCCGGACTCGAGTCCGGTGGCGAAGAGAGCGAAGCCGGCGTTGGCCGCGGCGCCCAGCCAGGCGCTGATGACGAAGAGGCGGCGGCTGCTGACGATGTCGGGCAGGTTGAGGACGCCGCTCAGGGCGGTGCCGGCGACGAAGCCGATCTGCACGGCCATGGTGAGCCAGGCGGAGCCGGCCACCGACAGGCCCCAGGCCTCCTGCAGGGCGGGGGAGACGGCGGAGGCGCTGAACCACAGCGACATGCCCAGCACCTCGGCCAGCGCCAGCAGTCCCAGGTTCCGCCACTGCCCGCGGCTGCCTTCGAGGGCGTCTCTGCCCGGGGAACTCACCCGGGCCGACCGATCAGCTGGATCGGCCCCGGGTAGCGCGCCACCACCTCGTCCATCGTCAGCAGGGTCATCGCCTCGATCTGCGCCTGGGCCACCAGAAGCCGGTCGAAGGGGTCCTTGTGGATCGGCGGCAGGAGATCGACCGCCGCCGCATGAGCGCCGGTCACCGGGAGCTCGGTGTAGCCGTGCTCCAGCAGTCCGCGTCGCAGCAGGCGCGGGTCGACCTGGAAGTCCTCGCGCCCCAGGCCGTTCTCGAGCGCCACCTCCCAGAGGGACACGGCGCTGTAGACCAGCTCCGTCGAGGGACTCTCGATCAGCCGGAGCGCCTCACGCGGCAGATGGTCGGCACCCTCTGCCGCCCTGAGCAGGATCCGGGTGTCCAGCAGCAGCCTCACTCACCCCCCTCGAACAAGGTCTCGATCTCGGTCGAGCCCATGCGGTCGAAGTCGGGCGGCAGCGAGATCCGGCCCGCCAGGAACCCGGTGCGGCCGGCGGGGCCGGACTCCGGGGCGTCCACCGCCAGGACCTTGGCCAGCGGCTTGCCGGCCCGGGCGATGACGAAAGGCTCGCCCCGGGCGGCGCCTTCGACCAGACGCGAGAGGTGGGTCTTGGCCTCGTGCATGTTTACGGTGCGCATGGCGGTCACTCCAAGACTTAGTCCATGAAACTTAGTCCACCAATCAGGAGGAGGATGTATGAGCGGCCTGCGTCTGTCAAGGGGGAGGACCACCGACTACTTGCAGATCTAACTTCCCGCGTTAGATTTGCAAGAAACCAGACTTCCCCCCATCAATGCCCTACCTCGCCCGCCACCTGACTCCGACCATCCACCGGGCGGCGGCCACCTTTCCCGCCGTGTTGATCACCGGTGCCCGCCAGACGGGGAAGACCACGCTGCTGCGCCGCGAGTTCGGCGGGTCCCACCGCTATCTCTCCCTCGAGCGGCCCGATGTCCGGGAGCGGGCCCGGGCCGATCCGGTCGCCTTCCTCGCCGAGGCCTCCCCGCCGGTGATCCTCGACGAGATCCAGTACGCGCCGGAGCTGCTCCACTACGTCAAGCAGGAGATCGACGCCGACCGCCGGCCCGGCCGCTGGCTCCTCACCGGATCGCAGAGCCTGGCCCTCATGCAGGGCCTGAGCCAGACCCTGTCGGGGCGCGTCGCCGTCCTGACGCTGGACCCGCTCTCCACGGCGGAAGTCGAGGGGCGTCCCCCGCCCGGCGGAATCGATGCCCTGCTGGAAAAGGTGTTCGGTGATCCGCTGGCCGGTGACCGGCCCCGGAAGCCGGTCGACCTGGTGGACTGGCTCCTGCGCGGAGGCTTTCCCGAGCCCCGCGTCAACCCGAAGGTGGATCGCCAGCTCTGGCTCGGCGGCTATGTCCAGACCTACCTCGAGCGCGACGTGCGCGACCTGGCGCAGATCGCCGACCTGGGCGCCTTCACGCGCTTCCTCATGCTCGCCGGCGCCCGCACGGGCACGACGCTCAACATGACCCACCTCGGCCGCGAAGTCGGGGTCAGCGGCCCCACCATCCGCCGCTGGCTCTCGGTGCTCGAGACCAGCCAGATCGTCCATCTCCTGCCGCCGTACTACCGCAACTTGGGAAAACGCCTGCGAAAGAGCCCCCGTCTCTTCCTGATCGACCCCGGGCTGGCCACCTTC
>CAZEHQ010000320.1:0-3470 GCA_964512165.1 uncultured Gemmatimonadaceae bacterium
CAAGCTCGAGATGGACAAGTGCATCGGCTGCGCCCGCTGCGTGCGCGCCTGCGACGAGGTGCAGGGCTCCTTCATCCTGCAGATGTCGGGCCGCGGCTACGACACCAAGGTGATCGCCGGCAACGACACCGGCTTCGAGGAGGCCGACTGCGTCAGCTGCGGCCAGTGCGTCTTCGAGTGTCCCGTGGCCGCCCTCGAGGAGCCCGGCACCCGCGGCTTCGGCCTGCCCGACGAGACGACGACCACCACCTGCTCCTACTGCGGCGTCGGCTGCGCCCTGGACGTGCACACCAAGGACGGCCAGGTGGTCAACATCACGCCCTCCAAGGCCGGATCCGCCAACCTCGGCCACACCTGCGTGAAGGGCCGCTTCGCCCACCAGTTCGCCCACTCCGACGACCGCCTGCGCACCCCCCTGATCCGGGAGAACGGCGGCTTCCGGGAAGCCGGCTGGGAGGAGGCCCTCGACCTGGTCGCTTCCAGGCTCGGCGGCATCGCCCGCGAGCACGGCCCCGACGCGGTGGCCCTCATCTCCTCGTCGCGGTGCACCAACGAGGAGAACTACCTGATGCAGAAGCTGGCCCGCGTCGGGTTGGGGACCAACTCCATCGACAACTGCTCCCGCGTCTGCCACTCGCCGTCGTCCTACGCCCTCGGCCAGGCCCTCGGTACCGGCGCCGGCACCAACAGCTTCCAGGACGTGGCCGACTCCGACGTGCTGATGATCGTCGGCGCCAACCCGACCGAGGCGCACCCCGTCTTCGGCGCCCGCATCAAGCAGGCCGTCCTCAGCGGCTGCAAGCTCATCGTCCTCGATCCTCGCAACACCGAGATCGCGCGCCTCGCCGACCTGCACCTGCCGGTGCGCCCGGGATCGAACGTGGCCGTCATCAACGCCCTGCAGCACGTCCTGATCGAGGAAGACCTGATCGACCCCGACTTCATCGGCCGCTGCGCCGAGGGTCTCGACGAGGTGCGGTCCACGGTCGCCGAGTGCACCCCCGAGTGGGCTGCCGAGATCGCCGCCATGGACCCGGACCTGATCCGCCGGGCCGCGCGTCTCTACGCCTCGGGCCAGGCCTCGCAGATCCTGTGGGGTCTGGGGGTCACCGAGGCCGGGCACGGCTCCAACGCCGTCTTCGGCATGATCAACATGGCGGTCATGACCGGCAACATCGGCCGCCCGGGCACCGGCGCCTGCCCGATCCGCGGCCAGAACAACGTGCAGGGCGCCTCGGACTCGGGCGCCCTGCCGAATGTGTTCTCGGACTACCGTCCCGTCACCGATCCCGTGGCTCGTGCCGAGCACGCCGAGATCTGGGGAGTGGAGCCGCCCGACAACGCCGGCCTGCGCATACCCGACATGTTCGACGCCGCCCACGCCGGCACCCTCAAGGCGATGTACATCCTGGCCGAAGACGTGGCCCAGTCCGACCCCGACACGAACCACGTGGTCGGCGCCATGGAGAGTCTCGACTTCCTGGTGGTGCAGGAGATCTTCATGACCCCCACCGCCGAGCTGGCCGACGTCGTGCTGCCGGGCACGACCTTCCTCGAGAAGTCGGGCACCTTCGTCAACTCCGACCGCCGCATCCAGCGCGTCCGCCCCGCCATCGAGCCGCTGGAGGGGGTGCGCGTCGACGGCGAGGTCGTTCACGAGATCGCCCGGCGCATGGGGACCGACCTCGGCTTTGCCGACGGTGAGGGCGGCGTCGATCCATCCAAGGTGATGGACGAGCTGGCCAGCCTGAGCCCGATGTGGCGGGGCGTCAGCTACGCCCGGCTGGAGGAGAAGGGGTTCCTGCAGTGGCCCTGCGTCGACGCCGACGACCCGGGCAGCGACATCGTCCATCGGGACGGCGCCTTCCTGCGCGGGAAGGCGCGGCTCACGGCCACCCCCTGGCAGCCACCGGCCGAGCTGCCCGACGACGAGTACCCGTGGATGCTGACCACGGGGCGGCAGCTCTTCCACTACAACGTGGGGACGATGACGCGCCGCACCGACCTGTCGAAGCTGAACAAGGCCGCCGAGGAAACCCTGCGCATCCATCCCGGCGACGCCCGGCGGGTCGGGCTGCGCAACGGCGATCTGGTAGAGGTGGAATCGCGGCGCGGGGCCGTGACCGTGCGCGCCGAGGTGACGCGAGCCTCGAACAAGGGAACGGTCTTCATGACCTTCCACTTCCCCGAGTCGAGGACCAACCTCCTCACCGGCGACGGCAAGGACGAGTACACGGGCTGCCCGGAGTACAAGGTCTGCGCCGTGCGGCTGAAGAAGGTCACGGCCCCAGGGGCCAACGGCCGCAACGGCGAGACCGGCGGCGGCGGCTGACGCCTCAGCCGGCGCTCACCTCACCAGGACCATCTTCCTCACCTGCGAGACCTGTCCCTCCGCCTCCAGGCGGCACAGGTACACCCCCGAAGCCCGCCCGGAAGCGTCCCAGCGGAGGGAGTGGCTGCCGGCCATCCTGGGCCCGCTGAACAGGACCTCGGCGAGCTGCCCGTTGAGGGCGTGGATCGACAGGGTGACCTGTTGCGGCTTGGCGAGGCTGAAGCGGATGGTGGCCGTCGGGTTGAAGGGATTGGGGTAGATCCCGTCCAGCTTCGCCCGCGACGGTGCAGCTCCGTGCGCAGCGCTGGGGGCAGCGACCGACGTCGCGGGCCCTTCCTCCACGCCCTCGACCTCGATGGGCCAGCCCTCGAGTTGCTCGTGCCAGGCCGGGATCGGCAGGTTCCCGTCCTGATCACGGGCGTACCCGAAGATCCGCCAGCTTCCGCCGACGGCCTGCTCCGACAGCCGGAACCGCGCCCTCAGACGAACGCGGTGGAGGCCGCGGCCCGACCACTTGCTCGCGGCGCCGTCGACGAAGGATCCCTCGACTCGGGTGGCGTCGCTCCAGTCGGGGGAGCCCTCGGTCTCCCGGGAATGGAGGGAGTCCCTGGTACCGCGGATGAAGTACCTCTCCGAGGCGGAGAAGTCCTGCTGCTGGAGGCGGTCCTCCCGAATCGGGGGCAGGCTCCGGGTGCGGGCGATCTGCACGCCGATCTCGGCGATGTCCCTCCAGCCCTGGGGGTCCACGGCCAGTGCGTGCAGGTCGTACCAGAGGCCGGCCTCGATGCGGCGGACCCGCTCCTCCGAGTCGGCCGGCGTGACGTAGATCTGTCCGACGAACGGCCTGGGGCTCTCGCCGGGGTAGGGGTGCCAGGGGGCGTTGTCCATGGCGCTGTTGTGCTTGAAGAGGCGGCCGTCGACGAAGACGTTGTAGGCCACGAACCGGGTCTCGCCCTCGTATTCCCAGTCGTAGACCCACAACAGCCGGCGCCAGGGATCGGTGTCGTTGACGTTGTCGGCGATGTAGATGTCGTGGAGGATCGCCTCGGGGATGAAGTTGCCGTTGTGCGTGGGCGGGCCGAAGTCGAGCATGCGCGAGTACCCGCCCACCTCGTAGTCGCCGCAGCCGGGGTCGATG
>CAZEHQ010000321.1:0-1388 GCA_964512165.1 uncultured Gemmatimonadaceae bacterium
CGCTGGACCGAGCCGGTGCCCGGCGGCAGCAGCGGCCTCGGCCTGAGCTGGCGGCGGCGGCCGGTGCGGCGGCTGGAGGTGACGGTGGACGCCCAGCGGCGGCGCAGCAGCGGCTGGTCTCAGGGCTCGCAGGTCTTCCCGGTCACCGAGCGCGCCCGCGTCCGGGGCCGCTGGTCTCCGGGGGACCTGCGGCTCGAGGCCCGCCTCGAGGGCGTGCGCTCCGGCGGCCTGCGCGGGGGCGCCCTGGGACTGGGCAGCCGCCGCCGCACCCCCCGGGGCGAGTGGTCGCTCCAGGCCGCCCGCTACCGCACCGGCGGCTACGCCGCCCGGATCTACGAGTACGAGCACGACCTGCCCGGCTCGGTCAGCATCCGCCCCCTGTACGGCGACGGCTGGCGGGTCTGCGCCCTGGCCGGGGTCCGCCTGGACGGTCCTCTCGGGCCGCTGCGGATCTGGCTGCGGGGCCGCCTCCAGGCGCGGCCCCTCAAGCGCCAGGCGGGGCTCCAGGTGGACCTGGCGGAACTGCGTTGACACTCCGGCGCCGCGCCCGGAGTTTCCACCGGCGACATGCGAGTTTCCTCGGATTACGTCGTCGTCGGCAGCGGCATCGCCGGTCTCTACTTCGCCATCCAGGCGGCCCGTTCCGGGGCCCGGGTGGCGGTGGTCACCAAGAAGGAGGCGGCCGACTCGAACACCCGTTTCGCCCAGGGGGGCATCGCCGCCGCTCTCGGGCCGGGGGACTCGCCCGAGACTCACGTCAGCGACACCCTCGAGGCCGGGGCCGGCCTGTGCGACCCCGAGGTGGTGGAGAGGGTGGTTCGGGAGGGCCCCGGACGGGTGCAGGACCTCGTCGCCCTGGGGGTGCAGTTCTCCAGGTCGGAGGAGGGCCGCCTCAGCCTCGGCCGCGAGGGCGGCCACTCCACCCACCGCGTGGCCCACGCCGACGACTGGACCGGCCGCGAGCTGGTGCGGGCCCTGCTGGCGGCGGTTCAGGCCGAGGAACGGATCACCACCTTCCCCGGCCACCTCGCCCTCGACCTGGTCGTCGACGGACGGGGCCGGTGCCGCGGCGTCCGGGCGTTGTCCGAGGATCGCCCCGGCGCCAGGGTCACTGCTTTCACGGCGCCGGCCACGGTCCTGGCCACGGGCGGCGCCGGACGCATCTACGCCTCCACCACCAACCCGCCGGTGGCCACGGGCGACGGGATCGCCATGGCCTGGCGCGCCGGGGCGACGGTGGCCAACCTGGAGTTCTTCCAGTTCCACCCCACGGCCCTGGCCCATCCCGGCGGGCGGACCTTCCTGATCTCCGAGGCCCTGCGCGGGTACGGCGCCGTCGTCGTCAACCACGAGGGCGAGGCCTTCGTGGAGCGGCAGCTTCCCGGCGG
>CAZEHQ010000321.1:1398-3452 GCA_964512165.1 uncultured Gemmatimonadaceae bacterium
CTCCCTGGCCACCCGGGACGTGGTGGCCCGCGCCATCGTCGCCGAGATGCGCCGCAGCGGCCGCGACTGCGTCTACCTCGACGCCACCGCCAGGGATCCGGAGGAGACGCGGCGCCGCTTCCCCAACATCAGCCGCTACTGCGCCGGCCTGGGCATCGACATCACCCGGCAGCCCATCCCCGTGGCCCCCGCCGCCCACTACCTGTGCGGCGGCGTGCACACCGACATCGACGGCCGCACCGACCTGCCGGGACTTTACGCAGTTGGTGAGGTCGGGCACACAGGGTTCCACGGCGCCAACAGGTTGGCCAGCAACTCGCTCCTCGAGGCCGTGGTCCTCGCCGGCCGCGCTTTCGAGGCGGCGGATGGTGAGGCGCCCGTGTCCCCTGCGTCCATCGCGGGGTGCCGCGACCGGTCCGGCCGCAGTGTCCCCTGCGCCTCGGCGGCCGACCGCCTGGGGCGGATCATGTTGGAGGAGGTGGGGATCACCCGCACCGACGCGGGCCTGCTCCGGGCCTGCGATCTCCTGGACGAACTGGACCGTGAGGTCCCGGAGGGCGGCCTCGATCCCGCCTCCGTGGACCTGCGCAACCGCCTCGACGTGGCCCGCCTGGTGGCCCACTCGGCGCGCCGGCGCCGGGAGAGCCGGGGCGTCCACTACAACGAGGACCACCCCGGGCGCGACGACGAAGCCTGGAGCCGCGTCAGCCTGCTTCGCCGGGAGTCCTGAGGGAAAGGTCTCCACGCCCCGGCGGGACCCGCTGATTGTCCCTCCCGGGGCGGCCGTTATATTCCCCTCTCTCCCCGCCCTCCTCCCCGCAGGGAGTCTCGCCCCTTGGGCATCGTCGTCCTCGACTTCGGCGGCCAGTACGCCCACCTCATCGCCAACCGGATCCGCCGCCTGCAGGTGTGGGCCGAGATCCGCCCCCCCGACACCCCCGTGGAGGAGCTGGCCCGGGCCGAGGGCCTGATCCTCTCCGGCGGGCCCTCCAGCGTCTACGCCGATGACCGGCCGCCTTTCGAGGAGGCCGTGCTCTCCACCGGCAAGCCGATCCTCGGGCTGTGCTACGGGCACCAGCTCCTGTGCCACACCCTCGGGGGCCGCGTCCAGCGCGGCGAGCGCATGGAGTACGGCGCCGCCTCCCTGGAGGTGACCGCGGCCACGGGGGTGCTGGCCGGCCTGAGCCCGCGCGAGCCGATCTGGATGAGCCACCGCGACCTCGTGGAGGAGATCCCGCCGGGGTTCCGGGTCCTCGGCCGCACCGGGGACTGTCCGGTGGCCGCCATGGGGGACGAGGGCCGCCGGATCTACGGCCTCCAGTTCCACCCCGAGGTGACCCACACCGAGTCGGGAATGCGCATCCTCGACAACTTCCTCGACCTGTGCGGCTGCGAGCGCGACTGGACCATGGAGGGCTTCATCGACCGCTCCATGGAGGGGCTGAGGCGCCAGACCCGCGGGCGCAAGGTCTTCCTCCTCGTCTCCGGCGGCGTCGACTCCACCGTCTGCTTCCTGCTCCTCAACCGCGCCCTCGGCACCGACCGCGTCCTCGGCCTGCACATCGACAACGGCTTCATGCGCAAGGGCGAGACCGCCGCCGTGGAGAGCCTGCTGAAGGGGTCGGGGTTCACCAACCTGAAGGTGGTCGACGCCAGCGCCGCCTTCCTGGCCCGCGTCGCCGGGGTCGCCGACCCGGAGGCCAAGCGCCTGGCCATCGGCGAGGAGTTCATCGAGGTCCGCGACCGGGTGCTGGCCGACCTCGACCTCGACTCTGACCAGTGGCTGCTGGGTCAGGGCACCCTGTACACGGACACCATCGAGTCCGGGGGCACCGACCACGCCGAGGTCATCAAGACTCACCACAACCGCGTCGGCGTGATCGAGCGGCTGCTGGCCGAGGGCAAGGTGGTGGAGCCCCTGAGTCAGCTCTACAAGGACGAGGTCCGCGAGCTGGGCGAGAAGCTGGGCGTGCCCCACCACCTCGTCTGGCGGCATCCCTTTCCCGGCCCGGGCCTGGCGGTCCGCTGCCTGTGCGCGGGTCCCGGCGCCGGCC
>CAZEHQ010000322.1:0-3407 GCA_964512165.1 uncultured Gemmatimonadaceae bacterium
GATGTTCTGCGACATCTACTGCTTCGAGCCGGGGCAAGAGCAGGCCCTCCACAGCCACGACGACAACGACAAGATCTACTGCGTCCTCGAGGGCCGGGGCACCTTCACCGTAGGCGGCGAGTCCCGCGAGCTGGACGCCGGCTGGGCGGTGCTCTGCCCCCCGGGCGAGGACCACGGCGTGCTGAACTCCAGCGGCGGCCGCCTGGTGGTCCTGGTGTTCATGGCGCCCCACCCGTAGCCGCCGGTCACCGCCCCCGGCGCAGCTCCCGCAGCCGGCGCCGCACCCCCAGCAGGAACTCCCCCACCTCCGGCCCCCGGTAGTCCGCATAGGTCCACGGCAGCGGCCGGTACTCGCCGCGCTCGAAGCGCAGGGTCACCTCCGCCCACAGGCCGGCGGCGATGGCCACGCGGTGGCCGCTGGCCTTGGTGGTGGCCAGCACCAGGCTCTCCTCCGAGAGCAGTCCCGGGTCGACGTTCACCGTGCGCCGCAGCTCGCCCCCGGCGCCCTCCACGGCGCGCTCCCCTTCGAAGGCCAGGGTCTGCCGCTTGCGCCCGGCCAGCCGCTCCGGGTCGATGGGATCGCCGAGCCACACCAGGCCCTTCGCCAGCCCCGGCCCCATCTCCGCCTCGTAGTAGCCGCTCATGTCGAAGGCCCAGGTGGGGCTGCGGGCCTGCACCGCTCCGAAGCGCGCCGCCAGATCGGCCACCGCCTCGTCCACGGCATCGCTGCCGCGGGCCATGACGGCGCAGAGGAAGGCGGCGGGCTCGCCGGGCTGCAGGTCCAGGGGCATGGAGCGATGCTAGGGGAAGGGGTCCGCCGCCGGCAAGAGGCGCCTTGACGCTCCGAGCCGGCCCGGTCTATCGTGAGCCCCCCTCTCGACGGAGCCCCCATGCACATCGACGACCTCGACACGCCCTTCCTCCTCGTCCACCTCGACGCCCTGGAAGAGAACCTCGACCGCGCCCAGGCCTACTGCGACGAGCACCGCGTCGGCCTGCGGCCCCACATCAAGACCCACAAGTGCCTGGCCATCTCGCGCATGCAGATGGACCGCGGCGCCATGGGCATCGTCTGCCAGAAGCTCGGCGAGGCCGAGGTCATGGTCGACGGCGGCGTCGACCGCGACGTCCTCATCCCCTACAACATCATCGGGAAGGTCAAGCTGGAACGGCTCGCCGCGCTGGCGCCGCGGACGCGGCTGACGGTGGCCGCCGACTCCGAGTACACCGCCCGCGGCCTCTCCGAGGCGATGACCGCCGCCGGGACCCGCGTCGGCGTCATCGTCGAGGTCGATCAGGGCCGCACCGGCGTGGGGACCCCCGCCGCCATCTCCGACATGGCGGCCCTCATCGACTCCCTCCCCGGCCTGGAGTTTCGGGGCATCATGATCATGCCGTCGCCGCCCTCCTGCCGGCCCCTGCTGCAGGCGGTGCTGGGCGGCCTCGACGCCCGCGGCCTGCCCCACCCCATCGTCAGCGGCGGCGCCTCCCCCTGCCTGTGGACGGCCCACGAGGTCCCGGAGCTGACCGAGCACCGCGCCGGCGAGTATCCCGTGGGCGGCATGAAGCACCTGCAGGTGGGCACCCACACGGTGGAGCAGTGCGCCGGCCGGGTGCTGACCACCGTCGTCAGCCGGCCCGGCGCCGGCCGCGCCATCCTCGACGCCGGCAGCAAATCCCTGAGCCTGGCCGTGCACCACGACGAGCGCGGCGGCCTCCTGGGCCACGTCGTCGAGTACCCCGAGGCGCGGCTGTCGGGCGCCTCCGAGGAGCACGGCCACCTGGACGTCTCCAGGTGCGATCCGAAACCACGGATCGGCGAGCGCGTGCAGATCATCCCCGTGCACCCCTGTCCGACCTTCAACGAGCACGACGAGATCGCCGCCGTCCGCGGCGACCGGGTGGAAGCCGTCTGGCCCGTCGAGGCCCGGGGTTGCATCCGATGACGACGCAGGTGACGCAGCAGACCCTGGACCGCCTGCGGGTCCCGAGCACGGCGACCCTGACCTCGGTGCTCAAGGGCCACGGCCTCGGCAACACCTTCCTCCACGAGGTGGCGCCCCTGCGGCCGGAGACGAGCATGGCGGGGCGCGCCTTCACCCTGCGCTACATCCCGGCGCGGGAGGATCTCGTGGACGTGCCCATGGACAACCTCACCGACATGCAGCGCGTCGGCATCGAGCAGATGCAGCCGGGAGACGTGCTCGTCATCGACGCCCGCGGCGACACCCGCGCCGGCACCATGGGCTCGATCCTGGCGGCGAGGATGGTCCACCTCGGCGTGGCGGGCGTGGTCACCGACGGCGCCTACCGCGACAGCCCGACCATCGCCGCCAGCGGCTTCCCCGCCTACGCCCGCGCCATGAACGCCCACACCAACAAGACCATCCACTACCCGAGCGAGATCCAGGTGCCCGTCGGCTGCGGAGGGGTCGCCGTCTTCCCCGGAGACGCGGTCGTGGGCGACGGCGAGGGCGTGGTGGTGGTCCCCGCCCACCTGGCCGACGATGTGGCCGCCGAGGCCGAGGAGCAGGAGCTGAAGGAGGAGTTCATCACCGGGAGGATCCGCGCCGGCGCCCCCCTCCACGGCACCTACCCCCTCGACGAGGAGGGCCAGCGCGAGTTCGAGGAGTGGCGGCGCAACCGCGGCCGCTGAGCGCGACAGACGCCCGCCGCAAGCGTCCCCCGCCGATACCCCCCCGACCCGGAGAGTCCCCCATGCTGGAGATCTTCAAGGTCCCCGTGGAACCCCTCACCCCCGAGGCCTTCGCGCCCTTCGGAAGCGTCATCAGGACCTGCGACGAGACCCGGCCGGAGGTGCGCGTCGGCGGCCTCACGGAGAACCACTACACGGTGACGGCGGAGGTCTCCGACCCGCCGCCGGAGAAGCTCTCCCTGTCGGAGGGCCGGCTGCGCGCCCACTTCGCCTGCCACGACGACGCCGGCCAGTCCTTCTACCCCACGCGGCACTGCCCCACCGTCTTCCTCGTGGCCGCGCCCGCCCCCAGCCTGAACCCCGAGGACCTGCGCGCCTTCCACTCCGACGGCAGCCTGGGCGTCTGCCTGGGGCTGGAGGTGTGGCACACCATGCCCATCTGCCTGGAGGGGACGGAGGTCTACCACACGGCCCGCGGCGACCAGGACTACCAGACCCACTCCGTCGAGGTCGACTTCGACGAGGAGCGGGGGGTGGTGATCGACGTGGATGTGGAGGGGTTCGCGGGGGGTTGAGTAGATGCCAGGCCTTGTCCCGGTGGGCCATAATAGCTATTATGGCCCCTTATGAAAGAGATTGCTGCCAGAGAGGCCAAGAACCGATTCGGCCGATTGCTCGATGCGGCCCAGAGCGGACCCGTCTGCGTTACCAAGAAAGGCCGCGCGGTCGGCGTGATGTTGTCAATGGAGCA
>CAZEHQ010000323.1:0-3403 GCA_964512165.1 uncultured Gemmatimonadaceae bacterium
CGAAGATGACGTAGACGAAGGAGAGGCCGAAGAAGGAGTACCCGCGCACCGCCTTGGCGTAGGGCACGGCGAGCATCGCCGTGCTCAGGGGGAAGGTCACCTGGTCCTCCACCACCTGGGGCGCCTGCCCCGGGTACTCGGTGAGGACGATGACCTGCACGTCCGACAGGTCGGGGATCGCGTCGAGGGGAATCCTGGACATGGCGAGGAAGCCGGCGCCCGCCACCAGCAGGGTCACCAGCACCGTCAGCAGCTTGTTGCCGACGCAGGCCTCGATGATGCGGCCGATCATCTCAGGTGCCCTCCTCCAGGGAGCTGACCGCCGCCTTCAGGTTGCTCTCCGAGTCGATGAGGAACTGCGCCGAGGTGACGATCCGCTCCCCGTCACGCAGGCCCTCCAGGACCTCGTAGAAGCCTTCCGCCTCGGCGCCCACCCGGATATCCCGCGGCTGGAAGCGGCCCTCCCCGAGGCTGACCACGGCGACGCGGCGCGGCCCCGAGTGGATCACCGCCTGCACCGGCACCGCGACGACGCTGTCCGCCGGCAGCGGCGACTGGATGGTGACGTTGGCGTACATCTCCGGCTTCAGCTCCAGCTCCGGGTTGGCGAAGGCCATGCGCACCTTCACGGTCCGCGTCTCCGCCTCGAGGAAGGGATAGACGTAGGTCACCTTCCCCGTGAAGCTCTTCCCCGGCAGGTAGGACAACTCGACCTCGGCCTCCTGCCCCTCTCGCACCCACGGCAGCTCGTACTCGTAGATGTCGGCGTAGACCCACACCCGCGACAACTCGGCGATGCGGTAGAGGTGCTGCCCGGGGGCGATGTGCTGGCCGTCGTACACCGCCTTGTGGACCACCGTGCCCTCCTGCGGCGAGTCCACGGTCATGGTGCGCCTCGTCTCGCCCGTCTGCCGCAGCTCCTCGATCTGGCGGTCGCTGATGTCCCAGTAGCGCAGCCGCTGCAGCGCCGCCGACAGCAGGTCCCGCGCCCCGGTAGCGGCCTCGCCGCCGGCGCCGGCCCGCAGCCGCTCGCTGTAGTCGACGGCGGTGAGGTACTCCTCCTGGGCGGCCACCAGCTCGGGGCTGTAGATCTGCAGCAGGGGCTCGCCCTTCTCCACCATCTGACCGGTGTAGTCGACGAAGAGCTTTTCCACCCAGCCGGCGATCTTGGTGTTGACGTCGGTCATGCGTGTCTCGTCGTAGTCGACGCGGCCCACGGTGCGCACCGTGCGGTGCAGGCGCCGCCGCTCCACCAGCGCCGTCCGGACGCCGATGTTCTGCACCGTCGCCGGGTCGATGGTCACGGTACCCTCGGCCTGCAGCTCGTCCTCGTAGACCGGCACGAGATCCATGCCCATGGGCGACTTGCCCGGCTCGTGGGAGGTGTACGAGGGGTCCATCGGCGCCCGCCAGTAGGCGATGGCGCGCTCACCGTCCGCGGCGCTGTCCCCGGCCGGCTTGTCGGGCACCAGGTCCATGCCGCAGACCGGACAGCTTCCCGGCCCTTCGGAGACGACGGTGGGGTGCATGGGACAGCGGTGGACCTCTGCCTCTTCCTCGTGGGCGTGCATCGCTGCCCCGCCGGCGCCTCCCAGCCAGAGGCCGAGGGCGGTGCCGGCGGCCAGCGACAGGATCACGGCGATCGCGTATTTCCACATGGTTCCTCCGCGCTCAGAAGAGCCGCCGGCCGACGACGGACTCCAGGTGGGCCAGGCTCTTCTCGTACTGCGTCAGGTGGCGGTGGTAGTCGATCTCGAAGTCGAGCAGGGTCATCTGGTTGTCGAGGAGGGTGAGGAAGTCGACCTCGTCCACCTGGTAGCCGGCGATCGCCGCCGCCAGGGACTGGCCGGCCTGGGGGATGATGACGTCCCGGAAGAG
Source organism: uncultured Gemmatimonadaceae bacterium (assembly GCA_964512165.1). Taxonomy (GTDB): domain Bacteria; phylum Latescibacterota; class UBA2968; order UBA8231; family UBA8231; genus UBA8231. Next base: position 1,879 of record CAZEHQ010000323.1, read on the forward strand.
GGCCATCTCCTGCAGGTGGGTCTCGGCGTGGACGTGCAACTCCTCGATCCGCAGCGCCAGCTCGCGGACCTGCGCCTCGATGCGGGCCTCGGCCTCGCGGACCCGGGCCCTCGCCTCGGCGACCTTCGAGTCCTGCTTGCGCCCCTGGTGGACGGGCAGGGTCAGCATCACCCCGACGGAGAAGAAGTCGCTCCCCGAGACGGGATCCTCCTCGAAGCCGCGCTGGCGCCAGCCGGCGCTCACCTGGAAATCGGGACGTCGGTCGAGAACCGCCAGCTCCTCGACGGCGCGCCAGCGCTGCCGCCCTGCGTTCAGTCCCTTCAGCAGCGGCCGCTCCTCGAGGGCCAGCTCCAGCAGCTGCACCGCCTCGAAGTCGAGGGGCGTCTGCTCCCGCGCCGGGGTAGGGCCCACCGGTTCCCGGGGGTCCCGGTCCAGCAGGGTGTTGAGCCGCGCCGCCGTGCGCCGGCGCTCCCCCTCCATGTGCAGCAGGCGCCGGCGCAGGCCGGACAGCGACACCTGGGCCTTGAGCACGTCCTGCTGCGGCACCCGCCCCACCGAGTACTTGGTCTGCGCGATGCGCACGAAATCCTGCAGCAGGGCCCGGTTCCTCTCGGTGATGGCGATCGAGCGGTCGAGGAGGTCCAGGTCGAAGTAGGTCTGCTTCACCAGGTTGACGACGGTCCCCTCGCGCTCCTGGCGGGCGGCCTCGGCGGCAGCCGCGGCGTGCGAGGCGGCGCGCTCGCGGGCGGCGCGCTTGCCCGGGTAGGGCAGCTTCTGGGAGAGCGTGACCTGGCGGCCGCTCATGGGCGAGCCGTCGATGTCGAGGGGCCGGAAGGGGACGTTGCTCAACTCCACCTTCAGCCCCGGGTCCGGCAGCGCCCCGGCCGCCGGAACCCCGGCCCGGACCGCGGCGGCGCCGTGCTCGAGCACCCGCAGCGACAGGTTCGAGGTGAGGGCCTCCTCGATCAGGAGGTCGAGGTCGAGGTCTGGTGGTTCCGCGGACGCCGCGGCGGCAGCGAGGGACACCACCGCGGCGCCGATGATTCTCCGGTGCATTCTTCCTTCTCCTGTGGTCCGGGGCGCGGCGACCCCGGTATGGGGACGCCGGCCGGTACGCGGCACGCGCGGGCCTGCGGCCCGACCCTGGGGGGCCGGACCGTCCCGCGCCTCGCTCGGTGGAGCGAGAGCGGAGAAGGATCAGATCAGGTAGATGCCGTGGAGGGCGTAGAGCGGGACCTTGGCGGCCGGGGGCGCAGTCCGCGGTTCAAGAGGCTTGCGGTCCTCGGCGCCGAGGGCCCGGCCGGTCGTGCCCGCCAGGGGAATGGCGGTGAACCCGTGGCCGGAGGGCAGGACCTGTTCGGAGTCCTCGGGGGAAGGAGACGAGTCGGCGCCGCAGGCCAGGGCCGGGCAGCAGGAGCAGTCGGCCCCGAGCTGCGGCGCATCGGCCGCCGTGGGCGCGTGGCATCCGGGGGCCGCCGCCGCCAGCGCGCAGGGGGCGCAGTCCGCCGAGGCGGCGACGCTGCTG
>CAZEHQ010000324.1:0-3399 GCA_964512165.1 uncultured Gemmatimonadaceae bacterium
ATTCTGGATGTTCACCACCGCTTCCGAAACCGTCACCAGGGACAGAACGAAAGCGAGGGACAGGGTGATGGTGATCCGGCTTGCCATTCTAGGCTCCTCCTTGCTGGCCGCCCGCGTCTCCCGCGGGCCTGGGCGCGACATTCAGCCGGCCGCCTCGAGCTCGAGACGACCGTCGCGGAAGATGCGGCCGATGTCGCGCTGGAATCGGCAGTTGATCCGTACCGTCTCCACGGGCTCGTTGCGGTGATCGAACCGCAACACGGCGTCGTGGATGACGACTTCGACTTGGCTCACGTCGTGGTGGAGAGCGGGGAAGATGAGGAACCCCTCCACCTCCTGACCGACGAAGACCTCCTCGTTCTTGTAGAGCGTTCGCCGCAGCAGATCGAGGCGCTCCTGGTACCGGGCGTACTCGTTGCCGCGGAAACCGGTGGCGTAGGCCCGGTAATAGGTGTCGAGCTGCTGCAGTTGCAGGCTCCAGTACTCCGTGCCGTTCCCCGAGCGCAGGACGATGCGCGCGGGATCGATCTTGACCTTGGGGTAGCGGTGGTTGGCGACCCGGAGGTGGAAGGTGGTGAACCGGGAGCGCTCAGCGTCGCCCTCCCAGAAGCGGGTGTCGCCGAAGGTGTAGGGGTTGGTCGACTGGGGACCGGAGGCCGAATGGGGGAGGAACTGACGGTTGAGATCGTCATCTGTGAGGGCCTGAAGCTCGACTCGGAAATCCCCTTGGACGAAGGCGACGCCGGCTTGATCCGCAACCGCGCTGCCCGGCGGCTGCTGCAGGGAAGGCTGCAGGGGGCCGGCGTAATGATAGTAACCGCAGCCGGAGGCGCCACACAACCCCAGCACGGCCGGGAGCCAGAGCGCACGTCGAAAGCGGGGGCATGGAATCATCGGCTGTCCGCGGAGTCCTCTCGGTCGAGGGCTTCAATATAGTGTTTCGGGCGCGGCAAATGTAGATTTTATCCGGCCCCAGGTCGAAGGCCGGACCAGCGTGGGTACCACGGGCGCCAGCCTCAGGTCCGTGAAGCGGTCGGCCAGCCGGAAGGCGTTGTGCCCGCCGGAGAGGGACCACTTGGCGTCGAGCAGCTCCGAGTGCTCGTCGTAGTCGGCGAACTCCAGGTTGAACCCGATGACGTCGTCGGCGGCCAGCAGCCGCCGGTGGCTCAGGAAGTCTGCGGTCATGTCGACCTCGTCGAAGACGGCCAGACTGAACTCGTAGCTGACCACGGCCGGCCCTCCCTCGGCGCCCTCCACGGACAGCGCCGCCCGCGTGTACGCACCGTCGGGCTCGGAGTACCATGCGGCGGCGGAGAAGTTCACGAGAAAATCCCCGTCCTCGTGAGGCCCTGCCAGCACGAAGTGGCTCGCCTGGGCGCCGTTGCGCTCGAGCTGCTCGCCCTGGCTCAGGTCGCTGAAGTCGGCGTACTGGCCTCCGGAGTGGTCGCCGTCGACGAAGATCTCCAGGTCGTCGTCCTGGAAGATGCGGGTGGTGGCCGTCCCCTCGGGGCGGTCGACCTGGTGGATGTCGTCGCGGACCTGGGCGGCGAGGTAGATCCGATTGGTATGCGGGCTCCAGCCGATCCATACGAGGATGTCCAGATCCTCGGCGTCGGCAGGAGCTTCATCCACGAGATCGACGAAGTCCTCCGTCGTCAGCGTCGCCCGGCCGGCCTGCGCCCAGTCGCCCAGTTGGCCGTCCACCTCGGGGGCCGCGCCCTCCGGGAACTGGAGGGCGGCCACCTCCCGGCCTTCGGGCAGGTGGCCGCCGGCCGACGACGCGGCCAGCAGGACGGCCAGCCAGAGGGCTCGCATGCCGGCCGGAGCCGAGCTGTGGCGCGCGCAGGTCAAGGTCGGTGCAGGCGGCTGCCCACCGGAGAGGATATCCAGTCGAGGAAGGGATGGCGGATCCGCGCGTAAGATAGCCCCCTGCCCGGGGCCGGCAACCGGCCTTCGGTCCGCACCGGCCGGATGCTCCGGGCCCGTGCGGCGACGGGCCCGGGAGGAGGGTGTTGCCCGGTTGCTGCGCCTCCTTAGGTTCCGTCGGACCGATGATTCGACGATCGATCCTCCCCCTGGCGCTGGCCCTCTGCCTGGCGTGCGGCCCCTCGCGGCAGCAGCCCGCAGAAACCGCCGCCGCGGAGCGGCACCTGGCGGAGGGCCGCTACGGCGAGGCCCTGGCGCTCCTGCGGGAGCAACTCGCGTCGGGGGACCTCCCTCGAGTGCACGCCGGCCTCGGGAACGCCCATGCCCGCCTCGGGCGCCTGGACTCGGCCGCCGCCCACTACCAGGCGAGCCTCTCCTTGGATCCGCGGCGGGTGGAGGTCCACCACAACCTCGGCGTCGTGCTGGCCGACCTCGGGCGCTTCGACGAAGCCGTGGCCGCCCTCGGGCGCGCCGTCGACCTGGACCCTGGATTCGCCCCCTCCCACCTGACCCTCGGGCTCTTCCGCGGCAAGGTCGGCGACTACGAAGGCGCCGAGGCCGCCTTCCGCGCCGCCGCCGATGCCGGAGACCCCTCCGCTCACCGGCACCTCGGCCGACTCTACGTCCGGCTCGGCCGCTACGACGAAGCCGACCGCGAGTTGGAGCGGGCCCTGAAGGCGGACCCCCGCGACGCGGAGAGCCACCGCCTGCGGGCGGTCTCGCTGCGGTCCCGCGGCGACCTGGAGGGGGCCTCGGCCTCCTTCTCGCGCGCGGTGGAGCTGGACCCCGACGACCACGAGGCCCTCTTCGGCCTGGCCAACGTCCGGATCGCCTCGGGCGACACCGAAGGCGGCAGGCGCCTGCTGGAGCGGTTCGAGCAGCTGCGCCAGGGCGCCGGCGAGGTCGAGCAGCTGCGCCGCCTTCTGGATGCGAGCCCAGGGGATGTGGAGGCGCGGATGGCCCTCGCCGGGAGGCTCCTGCGCGACGGCCTCGAGCCGGAGGCGGCGAGACAGTACGAGGCGGTGCTGGCCTACGACGCCGGGCAGGTCGAGGCGCGGCTGCGCCTCGGGCGGCTGTACCGCGACCGCGGCGACACGCTCCGGGCCCTGCAGGTGCTGTCCGCCGCCCCCGTCGAGGACGCGCGCCTGGCCTTCTTCCTCGGCTCCCTGCAGCTGATGCGCGGCGATCTGGAGGCGGGCGCCGCCACCCTCGAAGGCGCCGCGGCCCTGGACCCCGGCCACGGGGAGGTCCTCAACAACCTCGGCAACGTCCGCCTGATGCAGGGGAATCCCGAGGCGGCGGCCGCCGCCTTCCGCCGGGCCCTCGCCGCTGCCGCGCCGTCGGCGCAGGCCGCCCTCAACCTGGGCACCCTCTGGGTCCAGGCCGGGCGTGAGGACAGCGCCGCCGCCTGCTACCGGCTGGCCCTGGGAATCGACCCGGACCTGGCCGCCGCCCATCTCGCCCTCGCCCGCC
>CAZEHQ010000325.1:0-3371 GCA_964512165.1 uncultured Gemmatimonadaceae bacterium
CGATGTAGTACTGGGTTCCCTGCAGGTGGCTGCAGAAGACCAGCATGTGCCGGTCGCCGAAGGGGAAGAAATCCGGCACGGCGCAGTCCTCACCTCCTTCGGTCCACTCCCGCCGCGACTCGTAGAGCTGGCCGGCGAACTCCCAGCTCCGCAGGTCCCCGGACCGGAAGAGGTAGGCCGCGTCCCCCTGGCCTTCGGGGTCGCGCTTGTTGACCGCGGCGTAGTAGAGGCCGCCCTCCCGCCAGCCGCAGGGGTCGTGGATGGTGTAGCGGCCGAAGTCGGCGCTGCCTTCGGCCGGCTGGGGGATCACCGGATTGTCCAGGTCCCTGGTCCACTCGATCAGCAGATCGTCGCGGCTGCGGGCGAGACACAGGCCGCCGGGGTTGCCGTAGTAGATCAGCGTCGGCACCCCTTCCTCATCGACCAGGGCGCCGCCGCTGAAGCAGCCGATGCGGTCCGGCCCGTCCGCTTCCGGCGTCAGCGCCACCGGGTGGTGGACCCAGTGCACGAGATCGGCGCTCGACGCGTGGCCCCACTGGATCCGGTTCCAGTAGGCGCCCTCGGGGTTGAGCTGGTAGAAGATGTGGTAGCGCCCCTTCCAGTAGAGGGCCCCGTTGATGTCGTTCATCCAGGCCGCCGGCGGCGTGAAGTGCCAGGCCGGCCGGTGCGGATCGCGGGCGAAGCCGGCGGCGAGTTCGGCCGCCTCCCGGATGCGCGCCTCCATCCTCTCTATCCGGTCTTCGGAAGTCATGGTGCCTCTCGTGGGTGAAGGACGTCAGAACGGCAGGGAACGGCTCCCCGGACTTCTCCGTCCCTATGTTACACCGCACGCGCCCGGGAGGCGGAGGAGTTCGGCGACAAGGGGCTCTCCGTCGGCTCGAGGACATCGTCCGGGACGAAAGCACCCACTGGAGGAGACGGAGCGCATCCGGCGCGAATGGCCCCTGTGAGAATCGAGGACCCCGCGGAGGGCGACAGGCTCGAAGGGCGGATCGCCGAGTGGCGCGCCCGCGTGGGGGGAGGCGTGCCCGTCTCCACGCTGGAGGAGCGCGAGCGCCGCCTCCGGGAAGAGGTGTCCTCCCTCGAGCAGGCCGGCCTCGACACCGACGAAGCCTTCCTGATCGCGGTCCGGCGGATCGGCCGCCCGGACCCGGAGTCCGGCCGCTTCACCCCGGCGGACGCGGGCGGCCTGTGGAAGCAGCTCGCCGCCCGCGCTGCGGCCGGGGAGTCCGGGACCACGAGGCGCGAGATCCTCATCGTCCTCGGCCTCGCCGTCGCGTCCGCCGCGGCCGTGAAGGTCCCCGAGCTGTTCGGCTGCGGGATGTTCGAGGGCTGCGAGAGCTTCTACGCCCGCAACCTGAGCCTGTTCTGCCTGCCCCTGCTGACCGCGTACTTCGTCTGGAGACGGGGGCTGGATGCGGCCGGGTTCCTCCGGTTGGCCCTCCCCTTCGCCGCGGCCGCTCTCCTCGCCAACATCTACCCCTTCTCGCCCGGCGGCTCCACCGAGGCGCTCACGGCCCTGCACCTGCCGATCGCCCTGTGGCTGGTCGTCGGCGTCGCCCACGCCGGGGGGGCCTGGGCATCCTCCCGGCGGCGCATGGAGTTCGTGCGGTTCTCCGGCGAGCTGTTCATCCTCTACGTGCTCATCGCCCTCGGCGGCGGCGTGCTGACCGGGGTCACGGGGATGATGTTCGCCGCCATCGGCCTCGACGTGGAGAGGCTTGGGCCCGAGCTGCTGCCGAGCGCGGCCCTGGGGGCGGCCGTCGTCGCCGCCTGGCTCGCCGATGCCAGGCACGAGGCCGCGGCGAACATCGCCCCGCTGCTGACGCGCATCTTCACACCGCTCTTCGCGGTGGTCCTGCTCGCCTTCCTGGGAGCCATGGCCTGGACCGGCAGCGGCATCGTCGAGGCGCGGGAAGTACTGATCGGCTTCGACCTGCTGTTGGTGGTGGTCCTCGGCCTGCTGCTCTACGGGGTCTCGTCGCGCGACCCCGGGGCGCCTCCCGGCCTCTTCGACCGGCTTCAGCTGCTGCTGCTGCTGGCCGCCCTCGCGGTGGACGCCGTGGCCCTGGCGGCGATCGGGGCCCGTATCTCCGAGTTCGGCTTCAGCGCCAACAAGGCGGCGGCCCTCGGCGAGAACCTCGTCCTCCTCGTCAACCTCGCCGGGTCCGCCTGGCTCTACGCGCGGTTCCTGCGGGGCCGCGGCACCTTCTCGGCCCTGGAGCGCTGGCAGACCGCCTACCTGCCGGTCTATGCTGTCTGGGCGGGTGTCGTGGCCGTTATCTTTCCGCCGCTCTTCGGCTACGGCTGAGACAGAGCCCCGTCGGCCCGGCGCGGGCCTTGCCGTCCGCCGGAGCCGCCGACGAGCCACAGCTGGCCGGTGGCCCGCATCCTGGAGCCGGCCGTCGCTGCAGCACTCGGCCGTCGCCGCCGACGGCACCATCCACTGCCCCTTCACCAAGCGGAAAGGACAGACCGTGAGCGACATCAACGAAGTCGGCGCCACCGCATTCGTCATCGCCTCCATCCGGTCCATGGAGGCCGAGCAGTCCCGGCCTCTCTTCAGCGACCCGTACGCGGAGTGGTTCTCCAACGAGCCGGCCCTGGCCGCCGCCCGGCAGCTGGACGCCGCCTTCCCCCCCTCCACGAACATGGTCCGCTTCCGCACACGTTTCTTCAACGGCTTCATCGAGAGCGGCATCGAGGCGGGGGCGCGCCAGGTCGTCCTCCTCGGGGGCGGCTTCGACATGCGCGCCCACCTCTACGGCGACAGCGGCGCCGCCTTCTTCGAGGTCGACCAGCAGGCCGTCCTCGACTTCAAGGGCGCCGTCCTCGGCCGGCACGGCCTGGAGCCGCCGCCGTCGCTGCCCGGCAACTATCTCGAGGCCGACGTCCCCGGGGGACTGTCCGGCGCGGGCTTCGACCCCGCGGCCCCCACCCTGATCGTCTGGGAAGGCAACACCATGTACCTGCCTCCCGAGACGATCATGCCCTTCCTCAACCGGCTCGCCGGGGCCATCTCCTCCTTCCGCATCGCCTTCGACTACTTCGCCGTCGACCTGCAGAGCCGCGACTTCGAGACCGAGGAGGACCGCCGGAGGCTCGAGGGCGTGGAGAAGGCGATGGGCGCCTCCTTCCCCACCGGGTTCGCCGACCTCGGCGTCTTCGAGCAGGAGACGCCCCTCACCGTGGCCGACTCCGGCACCTTCGCCGACCTGGGGGAGGAGTACGGACTGGGCCCCATGGTGGCCGCCTACCCGGAGGACTGGCGGGAGACGCTCAAGCTCTACCGGTACTGCGTGCTGGCCCGGGGATAGGGCCAGCCCGGGCGGGCCGGCCGGTCCCGCTCGTGATCGGAACCCCTGCCGGAG
>CAZEHQ010000326.1:0-3302 GCA_964512165.1 uncultured Gemmatimonadaceae bacterium
GTCGACCGGCGGATGTTCCACCGCACCTTCAAGGGCGTCATCGACGTCGTCGCCCGCTACGGCTACTACCACCTGGTGCGCTTCCTCACCCGGGGCCTGAGCCGGACGACGGTCTCCCCGAACCTGCTGACCCTGCTCTCCGTCGCCGGCATCTGGGCGGCCGTCCCCTGCTTTGCCGCCGGGCGCCCGGGGGCCGGGATCCTGTGCGCCTGGGCCGGGGTTCTCCTCGACTCGGTGGACGGCAAGCTCGCCCGCCTCACCGTCAACCTGAGCGACCGCATGGGCGGCTTCGAGCACGCCGCCGCCATGCCCGGACTCGGGCTGTGGTTCCTCGCCCTCGGGTGGCACCTGAGCGACGGCCGGCTGCTGACCCCGTCGCCGGCCGCCCTCGCCTGCTGGACCCTGGTGGCCGCCTTCCTCCTCGACAAGCTCTGCACCGGCGGCTTCAAGGCCCACTTCGGCCGCGAGCTGTTCGACGCCCGGCCCTTCGACGCCGCCTTCCACCTGATCGCCGCCCGCCGCAACGTCCACCTGGTGATCCTCACGCTCGGCACCGCCCTCGGGGCGGCGGAGGCCGCTTTCCAGGCCATGGCCTGGGCCATGGCGGCGACCCTGGCGGTCCACGCCGTGCGCTTCGCCTGGATCGCCGCCACCGGCGGCCGGGAGCCGGACCCCCATGGCTGACCGGGACGCGCCCCGGGTGCTCCTCTTCGGCACGCGCTTCCCGCCCGAGGCGGCGGGGACCGCGGCCTATACGCGCGGCCTGGCCCTGGGGCTGGCGTCGCAGGGGGTGGAGGTCCACGTGCTGACCATGGGACCCGCCGTGGCCGACGACGGCCTGCCCTTTCCGGTGCGGCGGCTGCGGCCGGCGGCCGGCGTCCTGCACCGCTACGGCCGCTGCCTGGGCGCCCTCCGGCGGGAGCTGGAGCGGCTGCGGCCCGACTGCCTGTGGACGACCAACGGCATGGGCACGCGCGTGGCGGGTCTGCTCTCGCACCTGCCCTGTCCGCTGATCACCAGCGCCCGCGGCAGCGACCTGCGCACGCGCCTGCCGGGGAGGGGTCCCTGGCGGCGCCTGGAGAGCCTGGCCCTGCGCCGGGCCTACCGGCGCTCGGCGGGGATCGCCGCCGCCAGCCGCGGCATGGCGCGCCTCGCCGCCTCCCGGGGAGTGGAGGAGGACCGCCTCTTCGTCAGCTATCCGGCCTTCGACTTCACCTGGTCCGCGGGGGACGCCGGGGAGCTGGGAGCCTCGGCCTCCGTGCTCACCGTCGCCCGGCTGACGCGGCAGAAGCGGGTCGACGTGGTCCTGCGCGCCGTGGCCGCCGCCGCCGAGCGGGTACCGGGCCTGAGCTGCACGGTGGTCGGCGACGGCCCCGAGCGGGGCCGCCTCGAGCGCCTCTGCGGGGAGCTGGGTCTGGCCCGCCGCGTCCTCTTCGTCGGCGCCCTGCGGCCGCGCTCGGCGCCGCTGCGGGCCGAGTACGGCCGCGCCTCGGTCTTCGCCCTCACCAGCGTCGAGGAGGGCCTGGGCAACGTCTACATCGAGGCCGGGGCCTTCGGCCTGCCGAGCCTCGGCGTCGACGGCGGCGGGACCCCGGAGGTGGTGGTCCACGGGCGCACGGGGTGGCTGGTGCCGGCCGACGATCCGGCGGCCACGGCGGAGGGCCTCCTGCACCTGCTCTCGGACCACGAGGCGCGGCGGCGCATGGGCCGCGAGGCCCGCCTGCGGGTGGAGGCGGAGTTCAGCGTCGAGGCCCTGGGCCGGCGCTCGGCCGAGGTCGTGCGCGCCGTCATCGCCGATGGGCGGCCGCCGTCCGCGGAGGGGGCCGCCGCGTGAGTCCGGGAGGGCCGCTCTGCCGGGGACCGGGGCCAGGGGGGCGATGACGGCCGGCCCGGCCCCGGTGGTCTCCGGCCCGGAGCCGTCCCGCGGCGACGAGGACGATCTGCGCGATCTCGCCGGCGGCGCCCTGGTGGTGCTCGCCGGCAAGGCGGCGCGCGTGTCGCGCGGCGCCTTCCTGTGGGTGATCACCCTCCTCTGCGGCCTCGAGGTGGTGGGCCTCTACTCCATGGCCTGGGCCGTCTGCTCCACCCTCAACACCCTGGCCCGCTTCGGGCTGCAGCGCGGCGTCGTCTACCGGGTCACCGCCGCCCGCGCCTCGGGCGACCGGCGCCGGGAGAGCGCCGCCATCGCCGCCGGCCTGCTGGTGGCCGCCATCGCCGGGGTCGCCGTCGCCGCCGCCGTGACCCTGCTGGCCGACCGCATCGCCGCCTTCTACGACAAGCCCGTGGCCGGGGTCCTGCGGATCATGGCCTGGACCGCTCCCTGCCTGGCCCTGGGGTGCGTCCTCACCGCCGCCACCCGGGCCCTGCGCATCATGCGCTACGAGGTCTACGTCCGCTCCGTGGCCGGGCCCCTCGTCCTCTTCGCCGGAGGCACCGCCGTCGGCCTCGCCGGCCTCGGGCTCACCGCGATCGCCTGGGTGCAGCTGGCCATGGCCGCCGCCACCCTGTTGCTGGCGGCCGGGTACTTCCGGCGCCACTTCTCCCTTCTCGCGGCCGTGGGGGCGGCGGCCGCGAGACCGCCGCTGCGGCCCCTGACCCGGTTCTGCGTGCCCGTCACCCTCACCGACCTCCTCTACTCCCTGCTCGCGCAGCTCGACGTGCTCATGCTCGCCAAGTACGTCGACCCCTGGGTGCTGGCCGTCTACGTCCTCGCCCGCCGGGCGGCGAGCATCGTCCTCAAGGCGCCCCAGGCCTTCGACGCCATCTTCAGCCCCGTGGTCAGCGATCTCTCCCTGCGGCGCCGGGAGGCGGCCCTGGGAGACCGGTTCGCCACCGTGGCCCGCTGGATCCTCACCGTGAACCTGCCGCTGGCCGGCTGCCTGCTGCTGCTGGGAGACCCGGTGCTGTCGCTGCTGGCCGCGGGGGGGCTCGACCTGGCCGGCCTGACCCTGGCCCTGCGGGTGCTGGTGGTGCTGTGCGTGGGCATGACCGTGCACAGCGTCTTCGCCGTCGCCGAGCCGCTGCTGGCCATGTCCGGGCGGCCGGGGCTCAACCTCCTCAACAACGGCCTGTGGCTGGCCCTGAACTTCGGCCTCAACCTGTGGCTGATCGAGGTCTGGGGCGCCCTCGGCGCGGCCCTGGGCGCCGCCGCCTCGATGCTCCTGGTCAACCTCTGGCGCCTCGGGCAGCTCTACGTGGTGCGCGGCATCTGGCCCCTGCGCCGCAGCCTCCTCAAGCCCCTGGTCGCCGCCGCGGCCGCCGCCGGACCGGCCGCCTGGCTGGCAGGCGCCGCCGGGCACGCC
>CAZEHQ010000327.1:0-3278 GCA_964512165.1 uncultured Gemmatimonadaceae bacterium
GATCAGCCTGCGCCACAACGTCGCCATCCAGGAGGTGATCCTGTCCTCGCCGGAGGCCTGGGCCACCGACGACTTCATCGATTCCTTCGTGCGCCGCCAGGTCGTCGAGTGGGGCTCCGCCGTCGAGCGCCGGCGCCGGCCGCGTTCGCCGATCTACGGATCGCACCGGGTGATCGTCTCGTCCGACGATCCGGCCGCCGACCTCCCCCTCGAGGAGCGCTGGCACCTGTCGCACTGGATCACCCTCAACAGCAAGCAGCTGATCACCAACGTCGGCCGCGGCGGCAGCCTCGAGCGCTTCCTCCCCGAGATCGTCCAGCCCTCCTGCCGCCAGGCCCTCTTCGACGGCCTGGCCGCCGCCGCCCGCGGGGTCATGGAGGCCTTGAGCGCCTATGCCGGGCGCGGCGCCGAGGCCTACCGCAGCGACAGCGGCCGGCCGGTGGGCCGCGACCTGACCGGACTGTCGTACGGAACGCCGCGCTACATGATGCTCGATTTCCTGGTGACGCCGCGCTTCGCCGAGGAGGGAGACCTGGTCGAGGTGAACCGCGAGCCGGGCGTCGAGCCGGCCTTCGTCCTGCAGCGCGGGGACCGCCGCTTCCCGGGCACCCTGTCGGGCTGGCGCGTCGTCCTGATCGAGCCCAACATCGGCGTCGGCCTGTGGGACCGAGTGGCCCTGCGCGAGGAGGCCCACGAGCGCGCCGCCAGCGAGGCCGCCCGGCGGCCCTTCGACTGGGACCGGGTCGGCGAGAACGCCCGCGTCGTGCTGCGCGACCTCAGCCGCGCCGGCGAGGACTACCTGAAGGCCCTCGAAGGGCAGCGGTGAGCGGCCACGACCGGCATCTCGAGGTCGCCTGGACCCGGGCCTGCGACGGCCTCGGCATCGGCCGCGGGACCCCCTTGGCGGCGAGCGAGGCCAGCGTCCTGCTCAAGTATCTCGTCTCCGAACGCGCCTCGGTCCCGAATGGACCGGACTGCTGCGCCCGCGACCGCTGCCGCCGCGCCTGGGTGGAGTGGATGTCCGCCGGTGCCGGAGACCTCGACCGGGCCCTGAGACCGGGGGCGGCGCCAGCCGTGCGCGGCGTTCTGGAATCGGACGCGGAGTACGCCGGCCGCATCATCGACCTCGCCGTGGCCGACCTCGTGAGCGAGCCCATGGCTCCGGAGGTCTGCATCGAGACGGTGCCCCTCGGCGGGCTTCCCCCCGGTGGGCGCTGGAACCACGCCGTGATCTTCGCCGCCGCCCCCCTGATCACCCACGAGATCTATCCCCTGGCCGCCGACGCCTGCGTCCATGACGCCCGCGCCGGGGGGCCCTTCTACCGCGTCCTCGGCGTTCACGGGGACTGGCTGTCCAACGGCCGCGCCCGCCGCGTCCTGTGGCTCGACGCCGAGGGCGACCGGTTCTGCGAGGCACCCCTCTCCGAGCCGGTCCACCTGCACTCGGCGCAACTCCTCGCCCTGGGTCCGCAGCAGACGCGGTGCCACCGGGTCTGGGCCCGACGCCTCACCTGCCCCCTGGTCAATCCGGCCCCCCCCTCGGCCACGGCCGACGACAAGCACGGCCTCTCCCGGCGGTGGGCCGACGCCGGTCTCGAAGCGCCCGCGGGAGTCCTGATGGCCCCGGGCCACCGCCTCGCCGCCCGCGACTTCCTGCACCGCACCGGGGAGATCGTGGTCAAGCCCAACGACGGCACCGAGGGCCGGGGAGTGCGTTACCTGTCGGCCTCCGCGCCGGAGGCCGAGGACCTCCTCGACGCGCAGCTCAGCGCCTGCTGGGAGTGGGGTCCGGCGCGCCTGGAAGAGCGGCGGGACGGCGTCGTCTGGCGGGACCCGGAGACCGGCCACTGCCACAGCCTGGCCTTCCGCCTGCACGTGGCCGCGGGCGCCGCGGGCCTGCGGGCCGAGTCCGGATACGCCCTGGTGGGAGCCGGCGTCGACACCCCCGCCACCCGCGGGGCCGGGGGCCGCATGCGCCCCCTGCAGAGCGTGACTTCCTCGCTGGCCCTGCGCGCCAGCGGCGCCGGCGTCGCCTTCAGCGGCGCCGACCTGGAGAGGACGAGAAGGCTGGCGGAGGCGGCTGCCGGCATCGTCGGCGGCATCGGCCTCAGCGGCGTCGACCTGGTCCTCGACGCCACCCCCGCGGGAGAGGTGGTACCGGTGCTGCTCGAGCTCAACCCCCGCCCCGCCGGCCTGGCCCACGCCCGCTTCCTCCCCGGCTCGGGGGAGGGACGGGTCGAAGCGGGTGTCTCGCTGGACGTGTGGGACGGCCTGGCCGCGCTCCGCCGGAAGACCACCGCGGAGTGAGCATGGAGGCCCTGACCGGCCGCTTGGCGGAGGCCTCCCCCGACGAGGTCCGGGACCTCTTGGCGGCGGCGGTTTCGCGGGCCCTCGAAGGCCATTCCTCCCGATCCGAACGCCGCGCCTTCCTGCGCGGCCTGGTCCTGTCCCCGGGTCTGGCCCGTTCGCTGCAGACGGGGCCGGCCATCGATGCCCTGCGCGGGTCCCTCTCCTCCGGACAGTGGGGGCAGCTCTTCGGCCCGGCCGTGGAGGAGGAGCTTCCCGGGCTCCTCGTGGCCGTGGTGGACGGCCGGATCGACGTGGACCACGAGGACATCCTCTCCCTGGCCCCGGAGAACGGCGCGGCCCTGGCCGCCTCGGTCCGGGAGTTGTCGGCCTACGTCGGCGGCCTCGAGGGCAGCCGACGGCGGTTGCGGGGCATGCGGGCGGCCGTCATCCTCGCCTCCCTCTTCCGGCGGCTGCAGGACGGCGGGGCCTGGAGACGGCGGACGATTCCCGCGTGCGCCATCGACGGCCCGCGGATCGCGGCGCTGAAGGAGAAGAAGGCGGCCGCCGAGCTTCCCGCGGCGTACGAGGTCCGGGTGAACGAGCTGCAGCGCGAGGACATGCGCCGCGCCCTCGCTGAAGCCGCCGGTCCTCCCCCGGAGGCCGCATCACTGGCCGCCGATGATGGCGCCACCTTGTTCGAAGTGCGCGCCCCCCTGCGCCTCGGCCTGTCGAGCGCCAACGCATCGGACAACCACATCCGCAGCAAGGAGCAGGGCGGCAAGACGCTGAACGCCGGCATCTCCCTCCAGGCCGGCGATTCCGGAGAGGTGGCGCCGCCGCTCCGCGTCGGCGTCCGGCCCCTGACCGAGCCTCGGCTCGTGCTGCGCTCCCGCTCCGCCGACTTCCGGGCCGACTTCGAGATCGACCGCCGCGGAGACGCCGGGACCCAGAGCGAGCTGTTCTTCGCCTACCGCCGCGCCGGCGACGAG
>CAZEHQ010000328.1:0-3278 GCA_964512165.1 uncultured Gemmatimonadaceae bacterium
ATGAGGACCGCCGCCGCCGTCAGCGCCGCGGCCAGCGGGACCCGGGAGCCTGCCGCGGGGGGCAGGAGGGCGACGATTCCGAGGGAGAAGGCGGCCCAGCGGGCCAGTGGTGAGGCCCGCCTCCATCGTTGACGGAGAGAGGCATGTTCCCTAGCTTCCAAAGCTCACCTGCCGCATCGGCCCTCCCGCCGGCGGCCCC
Source organism: uncultured Gemmatimonadaceae bacterium (assembly GCA_964512165.1). GTDB lineage: Bacteria > Latescibacterota > UBA2968 > UBA8231 > UBA8231 > UBA8231. The sequence goes on from CAZEHQ010000328.1 coordinate 200, forward strand.
TCCACGCCGCACAGGAGCCAAGCGCCATCGCCCGGGTCAATCGCAAAGAGTTCACGGCCAAGCTGAAGCCCGAAGAGATCGACTACAAGCGGCTCGACGTGCTGTCCCGCTTCCTCACTCCCTTCGGCAAGATCGAGCCGGCCCGCCGTACCGGCGCCACCCGCTCCCAGCAGACCAGGATCGTGCGCGCCATCAAGCGGGCCCGCTATCTCGGGCTGCTGCCCTACAGCATCAACGATACGCGTTAGCCCCTCTTTTCACCCGTGCCCGGGTCCGCCATCGGACTGATCGAGACCCGCGGCCTGGTCGGCGTCGTCGAAGCCGCCGATACCGCGGCCAAGACGGCCGATGTCCGTCTGCTCGGGTTCGAACGCATCGGCGGCGGTTTCGTTTCCCTCAGCTTCCGGGGCGACACGGCGTCGGTGACCACCGCCGTCGAGGCCGCCCGCGCCGCGGCCGCCCGAGTCGGTGAGGTCGTCAGCGCCCACGTCATCCCGTCGCCGCGGATCGACGTGGAGGCCCTCGCCCCGAGGGCCCCGGCCCCCCGGCCCGAAGGGGACCCGCCGGAGCCACCGGAGCTTCCGCAGGATCTCGACGCGGTGCCGGTCACCCGGCTGCGGCGGCTGGCCCGCCAGACCGCCGGTGTCGGCCTGAAGGGCCGGCAGGTATCGCGCGCCAACAAGGAGCAGCTGATCGAGGCGTTGCGCCAGGCCCTCGGCGCCCCCGGATCGGCGGGAGAGTGAGCATGGACAGGACGTGGGATTCCATCAAGCGCGGGTTCCAGGGCGGCGCCGCCGCCGCCGCCAACAAGGCCGGCAAGCTGACCCGCATCGGTCGGGCGCGGCTCGACGTGGCGGCAGCACGGACGCGCCTGTCGCGCCTCTACACCGAGCTGGGGCAGAAGGTCTTCCGGCTTCTGGAGGAGGGCCGGGGCGCGGAGCTGAGCAGCGAGCACGGAGTCCGCGAGCTGCGCCAGCGCATCCGCGAGGCCTCGGCGGCGCAGCGCGACGCCGAGGCAGCGTACGAGCGCGTGCGCCGCGGTGAGGAGGAGGCCGAGGAAGCCCCGCCGCCGGAAGAAGGCCCGGAGGCGAACGAGGCTCCCTCCAGGGCGGAGTAGCCGCGCCGGCCTCGCTGGCCGGCCCGGTCCCGCGGGTTCAGCCTCGAGTCCGCCCCCCGCCAACCCTCGCCTCCGCAAGTCCCTTCGGACCCGCCATGGCGCCCGACGGAGCAGGCCGGGGCCGGCACCGGAGCCAGACGCGGCCCCCTCAGGCGGGCTCAGCCGCGGACTCCTTGTCGTCCCGGTTGCCGGCGCGCCCACCGCCGATCCAAGGCGGGCGGCTCACCGCTGACCGGCGGTCAGCGGCCCAGCTCGCGGAAGAAGCGCACGGCGTTCCCCCAGAAGTGGTCCTCGATCTCGGACCGCGTCAGCCCCAGCATCTCCGCCACCTGCCGCTCCTGGCGCAACTGCTCGTAGATCACCCACGTGGCCTCCGGATCGCAGTGGGGCAGGGCGGGGTCTCCGCCGTGGAAGTGCCAGGCGCCGGCGTAGGTGACGTACTTCCCGCGGCCGCACCCGGCGACGACGTTGTCGGAGCCGTACATCACCCGGCGGCGGTCCTCGTGCTTCATCAGCAGGTAGTGAGCGTACACGTCGTTCACCGCCGAGGTGTCGTACCAGATCCCCGGCAGCCCCTTCAGGAAGTGGATGGACTCCTCGAGAAAGACGGCGTTGAAGCCGCGGGCGCAGTGGGCGAGGATCCAGCGGACGCCGGGGTAGACGCGGGTGTAGCGCTCGAGGTCGGCCAGGTTCTCGAAGTCGGCGGGGCCGGCCCGCTTCGACAGGTGCATGGTCACGGCGAGACCCCGCTGGTGGGCCACCTCGATGAGCGGCTCGGGCAGGAAGTCGCGGATCGGCGCCTCCGCCGGGTCGGGGGCGAAGGTGCGGTAGGGCTTGAGGCCGACGAAGCCGTGGCGCTCCACCATGGCGTCGACGTACTCGGGGCTCATGGCGGGGGTGACCATCATGTTCACCCCGGACCGCGGATCGGCGGCCATCTGCGCCGCCAGCCACTCGTTGTGGCCGTGGGCGTCCATGCCGACGATCGGCGTGGCCAGCACCAGGTAGTGGATCTCCCGCCCCGGATACAGGGCCTCGGCCCAGGCCAGGTGGTCCCGGTAGTCGATCTCCAGCCGCAGGCCGCTCGCCTCGGCGTCGCCGGCGTGGGCCTCCGACCACATGTGCACGTGCATGTCGTAGAGCCGCCCCGGGACGAAGTCCTCCAGCTCCCCCTCCCAGATCCGGCGGTCGATGTCGCGGTGGTCGATGACGGTCATTGGGCTCCTCTCCGGGTGAGCGACGTAGTTTAGGGGCCGAACCGCCGCAACCCAACCCGGGAGAGATCCGCCCATGCATCACCGCCTCGGCCGCGACCGCATCGCCTACCGCTTCGACAGGTCCCTGGAGCCGGTCCTCGAGATCGATCCCGGCGACCGCGTCACCTTCGAGACCTTCGACGCCCGCATCGGCACCATCCGCTCCGACGAGGATCTCCTCGACCGCCCCCACCCGGCGGGGGCGAACCCGGCCACCGGGCCGGTCCTCGTGCGCGGCGCCGCCCCCGGGGACGGTCTCTGCGTCGAGATCGAAGCCGTGGAGCTGGCCGATGCCGGCTTCCTGGCGGTGAAGAAGGGGGAGGGGCTGCTGGCCGAGCGCGCCGGGCGCTACGCCACCCGCATCGTCCCGGTCTCCGGCGGCGTGGCCCGCTTCGGCGATCTGCGCTTCCCGGTCCGTCCCATGGTCGGCGTCGTCGGCACGGCCCCGGCGGGGGAACCGGTGTCGACCAGCTTCGCCGGACCCCACGGCGGCAACATGGACAACAAGCACGTCGGCCCCGGCGCCCGCGTGCACCTGCCCGTGGCCGTGGCGGGCGCCCTCCTCGGCCTCGGGGACGTGCACGCCGCCATGGGCGACGGCGAGATCACCTTCATCGGCCTGGAGATCTGCGCCGAGGTGACGGTGCGGGTCGAGCTGGCGAAGGGGGCGGGGACGAAGCGGCCCCTGATCGAGACCTCCGAGCAC
>CAZEHQ010000329.1:0-3252 GCA_964512165.1 uncultured Gemmatimonadaceae bacterium
ACAGCGCCGACATTCCCAAGGTGGGCTACGCCCGCGAGTTCACCGGTGAACTCAGCTTGGGCGGGCGTGTAGTGCCGCTCAACTTCGTCATCGGGTCGGGCGTATATGGTCGCGCACCCGATGTCGTCTCCACGGGTCCCCGTACGGAAGTGGAGGTCACGGTGCTGGGCGACGCCGTGGAGGGGCTGACCGTCGAGTTCTCCCGCTCCATCTCAGGCCGTACCCCCGACTACGCCTGGAGGGCCTCCACCGATGTCAACGGCCGGGCGTCCCTGACCATCTCCGGCGGGAGGCAGGTGAGCGGCTTCTACCAGGCCCGGGCCCGCAACGCCGCCGGTGAGACCGTCGGCCACTGGTACAGCATTCCCCTCAACCGCAACCGGCGCCAGGTCGTGCACCTGGAGCCGGGACGGTTCGCGAGGGTTGTCCGCTCCGAACCGCTGGTGTCGGCCAAGCCGGCGGCCTCGGCCGGCGGTCTGGCACCCGGCGTTCCCAACCCCTTCAACAGCTCCACCCAGATCGCCTACCACTTGTCCAGCCCCGGGCCGGTGCAGTTGGTGATCTACAACGTGGTGGGCCAGCCGGTGCGCACCCTGGTGGATCGGTTCCATGGCGCCGGCTCCTATCGGGTGGAGTGGGATGCCCGCGACCAGCGGGGCGCCTCGCTGTCGTCGGGCGTCTACATCATCCACCTGAGCCATCCCGGCGGGGTGCAGACGCAACGGCTGCTCTACCTCAAGTAGCGCCGAAGGGTTGGGTAGGAGGGGCGAGCCCCGATCGCGGCAGGCTGTACTGGCCGTCAGCCCCGGTGGGATCTCTCAGGCCGGCAGGAGGGCGCGCAGGCGCCCCGCGATGATCTCGGCCTCGCCCTCCTGCAGGGTCTGCGGCGCCACCGAGATCGAGTCCTCCGAGCCCCCGACGAGAATCGACGGCTCGCCCTGCTCGAGGGCGGCGATCACCGCCTGGCTGCTGGCCGGGGCCCGAGCGTCGAAGCGCAGGCGCACGATGGGGCTGGCGGGCGGAAAGCGGTTCCTGAAGGGCGGATCGTACTCCGCCTCGACCCCGTCGATCCCCTCCACCGCCGCCGCCACCACCCGGCAGCGGCGCTCCCACTCGGCGATCACACCCTCCTCGTCGGCCTCCAGGAAGAGCTCCACCGCCCGCAGCAGGCCCACCACCTCCTCCTTGCCCACCTTCATCCCCCGTCCCACCCCCGAGTGCGGATTGCTGTTCATGGAGGCCGCCTTCACGAGGTCGGCGCGGCCGAGGATCAGCCCGCTCGACTGCGGCCCGAAGAGGCCCTTGCCGCCGCTGTAGACGGCCAGGTCGGCGCCGGTCTCCGTGGTCAGATCGGTCAGGTTCGAGCGCGGCGGCAGCTGCGCCGCGGCGTCGACGATGACCGGAACGCCCCGCCGCCGGGCGATGGGGACGATCTCGCGCAGCTGCTCCAGGGGCTGGCTTCCGAGGAAGAACACGACGGCGGCGGTGGGCTCGTCGAGGGCGGCCTCGTAGTCGGCCGCCGAGACCGCCTCCCGGGAGCCGACCCGGACCAGCTCGCCGCCGCAGACGCGGAACCCCTGGTGAACGTAGAAGTGGCTGTCCACGAGGCTGATGACGAAGCGGTTGGGGCGGCCGCCGGTGTCGGGCAGGGATGCGATCGCCCCGGGGTCGGTGCCGGTGAGACAGGCGGCGCCGGCCAGCAGCATGCCGCTGGCGGCGCCGGCGCAGACGAAGGCGGCCTCGGCCCCGGTGAGGCCGGCGATGCGCTCGCCCACCCGGTCGTGCAGCTCCTCCAGGCGGACGAAGCTCAGGGAGGCCTCGGCCATGGCGGCCACGACCTCGGGCGGCATGATCGATCCGCCGAGGGTGGTGATCGTGCCGCGGGCGTTGATGAAGGTGCGCAGTCCCAGGCGGGAGTAGATGGAGCCGGAGGTGGTGCCGGTCATGTCGGTCCGATCCTGTCGCGGGTGGGTGGGTTGTGCCGCGGCAGAACGGTACGCGGGCCGGGGCCGCGCTCAAGGGCGGCCAAAGAGAAAGGGCGGGAGCCTCTCGGCGCCCGCCCTCTCGGCCTTCGTCTGCCGTGAACCGGCGGCGGCGCGTGGCCGCCCCGGATGCGTCTAGTGGTGGTGTCCGTGGCCTCCGGCGGCCGGGGCGGCCTCCTCCTCCTCCTCCTCCTCGGTGACCAGGGCTTCCGTGGTCAGCAGGAGTCCGGCGATGGAGGCGGCGTTCTCCAGGGCGGTGCGCACCACCTTGGTGGGATCGACGACGCCCATCTCGAGCAGGTCGCCGTACTCCTCGGTGGCGGCGTTGTAGCCGTAGGCCCCCCTCTTCGAGCGCACCTCCTCGACGACCACGGCGCCTTCCTGGCCGGCGTTGTCGGCGATCTGGCGCATCGGCTCCTCGAGGGCGCGGCGCACGATGCCCACGCCGACGTTCTCGCCCTCGTTGGCCGTCTCCACGTCCTTGAGCTTGGCGATGGCGCGCACCAGGGCGACGCCGCCGCCCGGGACGATGCCTTCCTCCACGGCGGCGCGGGTGGCGTGCAGGGCGTCCTCGACGCGGGCCTTCTTCTCCTTCATCTCGGTCTCGGTGGCCGCGCCCACGCGGATCACGGCGACGCCGCCGGCGAGCTTGGCCAGGCGCTCCTGCAGCTTCTCGCGGTCGTAGTCCGAGGTCGTCTCGTCGATCTGGTGGCGGATCTGCTCGACCCGGCCCCGGATGTCGGTGGCCTTGCCCGAACCCTCGATGACCGTGGTGTTCTCCTTCTCCACGACGACGCGCTTGGCCTGTCCGAGGTCGGAGAGCTGCACGCTGTCGAGGGAGATGCCGAGGTCCTCGGTGATCACCGTGCCGCCCGTGAGGATGGCCAGGTCCTGCAGCATCGCCTTGCGGCGGTCGCCGTACCCGGGGGCCTTGACGGCGCCCACCTGCAGGGTGCCGCGGATCTTGTTGACCACCAGGGTCGCCAGGGCCTCGCCCTCCACGTCCTCGGCGATCACGAGCAGGGGCTTGCCCGCCTTCGAGACCTTCTCCAGCAGCGGCAGCAGGTCCTTGAGGTTGGACAGCTTCGACTCGTGGATGAGCAGGTAGCAGTCTTCCAGGACGGCCTCCATGGCCTCCTGGTCGGTGACGAAGTAGGGAGACAGGTAGCCGCGGTCGAACTGCATGCCCTCGACCACGTCGAGCGTCGTGTCGGTGGACTTGGCCTCCTCCACCGTGATCGTCCCGTCCTTGCCGACCTTGTCCATCGCC
>CAZEHQ010000330.1:0-3224 GCA_964512165.1 uncultured Gemmatimonadaceae bacterium
GGTCATGGAGGTGGCGGCCATGATCTTCGCCGAGCGGGCGGGCCTGGGGCTGGAGGGGACGCCCTTCGGCGAGCATCTGCGGTCGATGGTCCGCCGCGTCACCGCGGCCATGTCCCCGGAGATGCGGCGGTTCCTCGAGCGGGCCTCCGACGCGTACGTGCCGCTGGCGCGGGGCTACAAGCCCTACGAGGACGTCCGGGAGAACCTGGAAAAGCTGGACGAGGCCATGCTGAAGCGCCACGTCTGCCGCGTGAGCTACCGGTCACCCAGGGCCACGAAGGCCAGGCAGTACGAGATCGAGCCCTTGCGCTTCCTGCCGTACCGCGGCGGTCTGTACGTGATCTCCCGCGTGCCCCGGTACGACCACTTGATCACCCAGGCCGTGGAGCGCTTCGAGAAGGTGAAGGTGACGGAGGAGAAGTTCGACCCCCCCGACCACCTGCCCATCGAGGAGCGCGTGAGGGACGCCTTCGGGGTCTCGTACGAGGAACCCATGGACGTGGTGGTCCGCTTCGCCGCGGACCAGGCGCCCTACGTGCGGGAGCGCATCTGGCACCCCAGCCAGCAGTTGGAGGAACTGCCCGACGGGCGGGTGGTGCTGCGCCTGCGGGCGGGCGGCTTCTTCGAGATCAGGAGCTGGGTGCTGAGCTTCGGAGCCGCCGCCGAGGTGCTGGAGCCGGGGGAGCTGCGCGAGGCGGTGAGGGAGGAGATGCGGGCAGCGCTGGGGGATCCCCCGTAAGCAAGAACCACCTGGCCGCGACAGGATCCGTCGCACCTCCTGGATAGGTTCATCCTGGAAGCCCCCGCAAGGGGATGTTCAGGACCCTCATCGCCAGGAGGAAGCCGATGATCAGTGCCTTCGAGCGCCAGCTCCTGTTCCACTATCTCTGCAACGCCGCCTCGCGCCTGCACCACAAGACTCCTGGGGCGAAGAGCCTGGCCGAGTGGGTCAGCGAGAACCTGGACCTGCTCGATCTCGACGACGATGGGCAAGAGCAGGAGGACGAGGAGAACCCCTTCGAGAAGAAACTCCCCGCCCGGGATTGGAAGCGGCTGTGTATGGCTCTCGAACGGAAGCACTCCGCTTGCGACGGGGCGCCGCCCGACCGGACGGCGCAGCGGCTCCGCCTTCTCGGCGGGGAGATGAACCTGGCGCCCGAGGACGTGGCCATCCTCGAGTTGTTGTTGCGCTACCGCTCGCAGCCGGCCCTGGAGTCCCTGATCGATGCCGTCGGTGATGGTCTCCGGCGCCACAGGTTGGTTCTCAACGTCACCAACCCCTACCTGGCGTGCCTCTCAGGCTTGTCCTCCGGCGCCTTCCTGACCCGCTTCACGGCGAATGCGCCGCTCATGAAGGCCGGACTCGTCTCCGTCGACTACGACGGCGACCTGGAGCCCGTGAAGAGGCTGCACCGGCTGGTCCACCTCCCCGACGAAAGCGGTCTGGATGTACGCGGCCTGCTGCTCGACTCGGCGCCGCCGGGAGAGCTGGAGTGGTCGGACTTCGATCACGTGGCGGAGGAGCGCGACCATATCGAAGAGGTCGTGAAGGGTGCCCTGCGCTCCGGCGCGCGGGGGGTGAACGTCCTGGTCTACGGGCCGCCGGGGACCGGCAAGAGCGAGTTCTGCAGGACCTTGGCCGCCCGCACCGGGGCCAACCTCTACAATGTCGGGGAGGCGGACGACGAGGGTGACGAGCCCGCCCGGCACGAGCGGCTCCAGGATCTGCGCTTCGCCCAGCGCCTGCTGGCAGGTGGCAAGGGGTCGCTCCTCCTCTTCGACGAGATGGAGGACCTGCTCTCCGACCCGGACGGGGGCTGGATGCCGTTCCACCCCGCCGGCTCCTCCAAGCTCCGGGCACGGGGTTCCAAGGTCTACATGAACCGCCTCCTCGAAGGCGCGCCCGTGCCCACTTTGTGGACCTCGAACTCCGCCCGGGAGACCTGTCCCACCGTCCTGCGCCGCATGACCTTCGCCCTGGAACTCAGCCCGCCGCCGTGCCGGACCCGGGCACGAATCTGGAGTCGCGAGCTGGACCGTCACGGCATCGAGGCGACGGAAGATGACGCGCGCTACCTGGCGCGGGAGTTCGACATGGCGCCCGGCATGGCCTCCGGGGCCGTGGCCGCGGCCGGCCTCTGCGGCGGCGATCTGGCCGCCGTGCGCCGCGGGGTGCGCAGCCTGTCCCGGGTGATCTCGGGCGAGAGACCGCCCACCGGGCAGGGGGCGCCGGAGAGGTTCGACCTCGGTCTGATCCGGGCCGACGTGGACCCCGCCGGGCTCGCCGGACGCCTGGAGTCAACCGGGGAGAAGCGGTTCTCCCTCTGCCTGCAGGGCCCCCCGGGCACCGGCAAGAGCGCCTTCGTCCGCTACCTGGCCGAACGCCTCGGCCTGCAGGTCACCCAGAAGCGGGCCTCCGACCTGATGTCGATGTGGGTGGGACAGACCGAGCAGCAGATCGCCGCCGCCTTCGCCGAGGCCCGCGCCGAGGAGTCGATCCTGGTCTTCGACGAGGCCGACTCGCTGCTGGCCGACCGCCGCGGCGCCGTGCGCTCCTGGGAAGTGAGCCAGGTCAACGAGATGCTGACCTGGATGGAGAGCCATCCCCTGCCCTTCGCGTGCACCACCAACTTCGGCGAGCACCTCGACCCCGCCACCCTGCGGCGCTTCACCTTCAAGGTCGCCCTGGACTACCTCACCCCCGGGCAGTCGAAAGCGGCCTTCCACGCCTTCTTCGGCGTCGAAGCTCCGCCGGAGGTCGAGGCCCTCGTCAACCTGACACCGGGGGACTTCGCGGTGGTGCGCCGCAAGGCGGAGATCCTCGGCCACCTGCGGGATCCGGAAGCAATGGCCGGACTGTTGAGCGCCGAGTGCGCGGCCAAGCCGGGACACCGTGGCAGGATCGGATTCGGGTAGGCGGAGACCCGCCCGCGGCGACTGACATGGACGAGGGGAACCTTCTTGGCGCTGATGGGTATATTCCGAGATGGAGTCGCCAGCGCCTGCCGCGATCACCGCGGGTCCAGGGTGGCGGCCCTCCAGCGCTTCGACGAGGAGGTCTCCAGTGCCCACCAGATGCATCACCCCTCTCATCCTGCCGGCCCTGCTCCTGGCCGGCTGCGACCGTTCCACCGACCCGGAGAGTGGTGAGTACCTCGAAACACGGGAGGTGACCGTCGGCCCCACCCTGGCCAAGTGCTACGGCGTGGGCCTCCAGTCCTGCA
>CAZEHQ010000331.1:0-3213 GCA_964512165.1 uncultured Gemmatimonadaceae bacterium
GATGGATGACCAACTCCCTGTTCGATATGAGCGGGCGCGCCGCCCTGGTCTCGGGAGCCGCCCGGGGCGTGGGCCGCGCCATCAGCCTGGCCCTGGCCGAGGCCGGCGCCGACCTGATGCTGGCCGACCTCGACGAGGCCGGCGCCGAGGCCACCGCCGCCGACATCGAAGGCCTGGGCCGGCGCGCCGTGCCGGTGCGCTGCGACGTCTCCGACCCGGAGCAGATCCGGCCCATGTTCGAGCGCCTCGACCGCGAGTTCGGCCGCATCGACGCCCTCGCCAACGTCGCCGGCGGCGAGATCGTCCTGGGGCCGCCGGAGGACCTCGACCTCGACGACGTGAAGGAGTCGCTCCAGGGGCTGGTGGTGGGGCGGTTCTGCAGCTGCCAGGAGGCGGGGCGCCGCATGCTCGCCGCCGGCGGCGGCAGCATCATCAACATCGGATCGCTGGCGAGCCTGACCGCCATGGGGAGGGGCCACATGGCCTACAGCACCGCCATGGGCGGCGTCGCCCAGATGACGCGGGAGCTGAGCACCGAGTGGGCCAGCCGCGGGGTGCGCGTCAACGCCATCCTCCTGGCGCAGATCCTCAACCCCCACCTGCGGGAGCGCATCGAGCGGGACCCGCGCATGGAGGAGCAGTGGCTGCGGGGCCTGGCCCGGGGCCGCCTGGGCGAACCGGACGACGTGAAGGGGGCCGCCGTCTTCCTGGCCTCGGACGCATCGCGCTGGGTTACCGGGGTGATGCTGCCCGTGGACGGCGGCAACCTCGCCATGAACGCCGGCGCCTCCTACCCCGGGGGCCCGGGGATCACGGGATGAGCGCATGACCCCTTCCGCCGCCACCCAGCTGGACCTCTACCGCACGATGCTGCGCATCCGCCGCTGCGAGGAGCAGCTGGCGCGATCCTACGCCGCCGGCCGGATCACCGGCGCCTGCCACACCTACGTCGGCCAGGAGGCGGTGGCCGCCGGGGTCTGCGCCCACCTGCGCCACGACGACGCCGTCTTCAGCACCCACCGCGGCCACGGCCACGCCCTGGCCAAGGGCGTGCCGCCCCGGGCGCTGATGGCCGAGCTCTTCGGACGGGCCACGGGCTGCTCCGGGGGCCGCGGCGGCAGCATGCACCTGTTCTCGCCGGAGTTGGGGATGATGGGCACCAGCGGCATCGTCGGCCCCTGCATCCTCCAGGCCGCCGGCGCCGGCTACTCCTTCCAGCTGCTGGAGACCGACCGGGTGGGCGTCGCCTTCTTCGGCGACGGCGCCGTGGGCAACGGCGCCTTCCACGAGGGGCTGAACCTGGCCGCCATCTGGGACCTGCCCGTGCTCTTCGTCTGCGAGAACAACATGTACGCCACCGAGGTCCCCTTCGAGTACGCGGCGCGCAACACCGACGTGGCCGGACGCGCCGGCGGCTACGGCATGCCGGGCGAGTGCGTCGACGGCAACGACGCGCTGGCCGTGTACGCGGCGGCCGGGGCGGCCGTGGAGAGGGCCCGCGGCGGCGGCGGCCCCTCACTGTTGGAGTGCCGCACCTACCGCACGCGGCCCCACGCCGAGGGCATGGGCGACGGCGGTTACCGCTCCCGGGAGGAGATCGACAGCTGGCGGCAGCGGGACCCCATTCCCCTGCTCGCGCACGCCCTGTTGGACGACTCCGCGGCCTCGGCGGACGAACTGGAGGCGATCGCCGCCGAGGTGGACGCCGAGATCGAGGAGGCCGCCGCCTTCGCCGAGGCCAGTCCCTGGCCGGACCCGGCCACCGTCGGCGACCACGTGTACGGAGGCGGCTCCTGATGGCCGGCCGCCGGATCACCTACACCGAGGCCGCCCGCGAGGCCCTGGCCGCCGCCATGGAGCGGGACCCGACGATCTTCGTCCTCGGCGAGGGGATCGGCGAGCGCGGCGGCAACTTCAACACCACCACCGGCCTCTACGAGCGCTTCGGCCCCCGGCGCCTGCGGGACACGCCGATCTGCGAGCGCGGCTTCGTCGGCCTGTGCGCCGGCGCCGCCATGACCGGCACCCGGCCCGTGGTCGACTTCATGTTCGTCGACTTCCTCCTCGACGCCGCCGGCGAGCTGACCAACCAGATCGCCAAGATCCAGTACATGTCCGGCGGCCGCCTGCGGATGCCCGTGCTCCTGCGCGGCTGCGTCGGCATCGGCGGCGGCCACGCCACCCACCACTCGGGCAGCTACTACCCGCTCTTCGTCAACGTCCCCGGCCTGCGGGTGGCCGTGCCGGCCTCGCCCTACGACGCCAAGGGGCTGATGGCCGCGGCCCTGGGCGGCGACGACCCCGTGATCTACCTGGAGCACAAGTCGCTCCTCGGCCAGCGCGGTGAGGTCCCCGAGGAAGAGTTCGAGATCCCCTTCGGCCAGGCGCGCACCTGCCGCGAGGGCACGGATGTCACCGTCGTCGCCATAGGACCGATGGTGCCCCGCAGTCTGCAGGCCGCCGACTCCCTCGCCAGCGAGGGGATCTCGGTGGAGGTCATCGACCCGCGCACCCTGGCGCCCCTCGACCTGGAGACGATCCTGGCGTCGCTGCGCAGGACCGGCAAGCTGCTGGTGGCCGACGAGTCCTTCGGCCCCTGCGGCGTCGGCGCCGAGATCTCCGCCAAGGTGATGGAGCACGGCTTCGACGATCTGGGCGCCCCGGTGCGCCGCCTCAACGGCGCCCACGCGCCGACCCCCTACAGCGCCCCTCTCGAGGCGGCGGTGGCGCCCACCGCAGATCACGTGGCCGACGCCGTGCGCGGCCTCGCCGAGGAGTAGCCGTGGCCGTCGAGATCGTCATGCCCCGGCTGGGCTGGACCATGGAGGAGGGCACCCTCGTGGAGTGGCTGAAGCAGCCGGGCGAGGCGGTGCAGGCCGGCGAGGTCCTGTTCACGGTGGAGACGGACAAGGCGATCAACGAGGTGGAGTCCTTCGACGCCGGGCGGCTGCATATCCCGGAGGACGCCCCCGGCCCCGGGGCGACGGTGCCCGTGGGCACGGTGCTCGGGTATCTGCTGGCCGAGGGGGAGGAACCGCCGGCCTCGGTGCCGAAGCCGGCCGCGGGGTCTGGGGCCGGTGCGGCAGCCGCGGCGTCTTCGGAGAGCGCGCGCCCAGGGGCCGCCAGTGCCCCGGAGTCGGAGGCCGCTGTCCCTTCCGCGGCGGCCGGCGAGGGGAGCGAGGCGCCGGCGGGAGCAGGACCGGCGCCGCCGCC
>CAZEHQ010000332.1:0-2253 GCA_964512165.1 uncultured Gemmatimonadaceae bacterium
ACGACATCACCTGACCCAGGCCCGCCCCGGACGATCCGGACCGATCGGGCCACAGTCGGAGTAGGGACCATGGTTGCCCATAGCCCCCTCCACAGATCCCAGCGAGCGCGGTTAGCGCACTGGGCTCCTCCCTTGGGTCATGGCGCGCAGGCGCTGCTCGGGATAGGGCTGGAGGATATGCGCCGAGGGGATGAAGTGCGCGACCCATACGCGGAACCGCCGCCGGAGCTTGCCTTGCGAGCGGTGGCGCTGGGTCCGTCGCTGCAAGCTGCGCCACCACAGCCAGACCGCGGCATGGCGGAACGAACTCAGCGCCGGACCGTTGCGGGGCACCCCGTAGTACCGGAAGTGCCCGACCACCACGCTCCGCAGATACGCTCCCACGTCGTCCACGGGGTCATGCAGCCGTCGCCGAAGTTCGGCTTTCACCTCCTTCAGCTTGCGCCGCATGCGCTTCTTCTGGGTCTGCCGAAGCACGATGAACCTCCCCTTCTTCGTCTTGTCGCAACTGTGCGTGAAGCCGAGGAAGTCGAAGGTCTCGGGCTTCCCCGCGCCGCGCCGCCGTCGATTCGCAGCCGCAAAGCGGCCGAACTCGACCAGGCGCGTCTTCTCGGGGTTCACCTCCAGGCCGAACGTCGCCAGGCGAGCGCGAAACTCGGCTTGGAAGCGGTCGGCATCCGACCGGTACTGAAAGCCGCAGACGATGTCGTCGGCGAAGCGCACGAGGATCACGTCCCCCTTCGCGTGCCGCCGCCAGGCCTGAGCCCACAGGTCGAAGGCGTAGTGGAGGTAGATGTTGGCCAGCAAGGGGCCGATACTGGACCCCTGAGGCACGCCCGCCTCCGCTTGCCGCCGCTGCCCCTCTTCCAGCACGCCCGCCTTCAGCCACTTCTTCAAGTGGCGGTGGACGCGCCGGTCCCGGATCCGGTGCTCGACGAACTTCAGCAGCCAATCGTGGTCGATGGCGTCAAAGCAACCACGAAGGTCTGCGTCCAGCACCCAGTTCACCTTCCGCTGCTGGAGGCCCACCGCCAGCGCGTCCAGCGCCATGTGCGGCGAGCGTCCCGGGCGGAAACCGTAGCTGAAGCCGACGAAGTCGACCTCGTACACGGCGTTGAGCACCTCCACGGTGGCCCGCTGGACGATCTTGTCCTCCAGCACCGGCACCCCCAGAGGCCGCGGCCGTCCATCCGCTTTCGGGATGTAGGTCCGCTTCACCGGCCGGGCTCGGTACGCTCCGCGTTGCAGCCGCGACGACAGATCCGTCAGGTTCCCTTCCAGATCCTCGCCGTAGTGCTGCCACGTCACCCGGTCCACCCCCGGCGCGGCGTGCCGCTTCAGGCCGAAGTAGGCCTGCCGGAGACGGGCCACATGGTAGACATGGTGCCAGAGCGTCGTGAACTTCCCTTTCCGATCTCGAACCGCTGCCTGGCGCACCCGGTCGAGCGCCTGTGGCAGGTCGCTCCGGCTCTGCGTCCGGGACCTGATCGGCTCGCCCGAGTTGCCCTTGGGCCGCCCCCTTCCCTCCACCCCCTCCGCCGGCCGCGTCGCAGCCGCGCGGCCCTTGTTCGAGGGCTTCGCCGGTACTATGGGGCGGTCCGACTTCCCGCGCCCGTTCATCGCCAGTATCCCCGGAACGGGTTCCTTTTGCGGACCCGGCCGCCATCCGGCCGGGCCAGGCGCGGGACCTCCCGGTTCCCGCACGAGGTGCCTGGGTGCATGCGCCGGGTCTCTGACCGCGCGGGAGCCGGGCGCCGCTCGCGATATCGCGGCGTCCGGTGTGGCCTTCGCTCGTTCTCCACCGTCTCGGCCTCCCGGAGGGGTTCATGGCTTTCGCGGCTCAATACCGGACCTGCACCTCCCCCTGCCAACGCTTCGACACTACGGTTACCCGCAGCGACGCATGACTCGGGGCTGTCGTGGTTCGCTACACCTTCGACACAGATGACTTTCACATCTTACACCTCGCCGGTTGACCGGCGCACGGAGAGACCATGACGGCCGTTCATGGGCCCCGTAATCCGGCCGCCCCGCAAAGGGAGCGATCCCGATGAGACGCATCGTGTCTCCTGCAATTGCCGCACTCACGGGTCTGGCATCCACCCTTCGGGCGGACGGCGCGGGGCCGCGGTGGCGGCCGGGGTCTATCTGACCCGACTCGTCTACCCGGGAGGAGTGGAGACCCGGCGCCGCTGTATCTCAAGTAGCTCTTCTTGACCCCGCGGGCCGGCCTCACGTGGGCGAAAGCACCAC
>CAZEHQ010000332.1:2263-3174 GCA_964512165.1 uncultured Gemmatimonadaceae bacterium
GCAAGCGCAAGGCCGCCCAGCGGCAACGGTTCTACCACCTGACCGTCTACGGTCTCAACGACCGGTCCCACCAGGAGCGGTTCCGCTCCGATCGAGAAACCTACCAAGGGAAGGCCGTGGACCTGGCCCGCGACCTGCTGCGCAACCGCTGGGGCCGGCTCTCCGTCACCAAGCCCGACGGCTCCACCTGGGACACGGACGTGCCCAGGAGCGGCATGTGAGCACCCTCCACCTGATCCCGCACTACTCGCGCCGCTACCGCGCCAAGGAAGGTATCGGCGGCTCGTGGACCCGCCTGGACTGCCACGCCTGCGGACAGCCCATCGAGACGGGGGCCAAGGTGGTCCTCGAGAGCCGGCCCACCGGCATGCCGAACGCCTGGCACCCGCAGTGCTTCGCCGGCGAGGAGCGGCGCCAAGCCCTGCAGCGCCACCGCGACGAGCACAACGGATACCCGGCGTGGACCCGCCACCAACTCGACGAAAGCACGCCGCCCGCAGGAAGCTGACCGGGTGGGCGCCGGCTGTCTGGCTGCCGAGCCGAGAGCCGGGCGCCGCCCGGCGCACATCAGGTTCTGTGGCCGCCACACGCCATCCACCTCCTGAACAGACGGAACCAGAGCGCCTGTGCACGGCGAGGACCGGCGCTGGCCCCCCCCTTTCCGCCGTGGCCCCCTCGAAGCCGTCAGCGGCGATCTGAGGGCCTTGGCGGGGTTTCCCGGCCCGGTCCACCAAGGCAAGGGCGCCTCCCGCCGGGGAGCCGAGCCAAGAAATCGCCGGAGGGAGCACGGGAAGCGCACGACCAAGGGCAGCTTGCACGGTTCCCAGCACGTCCCATAGATTCCCCTGCTTGGTACAATAGGGAACGGAAGGGAGGATAAAGTGGGTAAGAAAGGACCGGCAGGACGGCCA
>CAZEHQ010000333.1:0-3134 GCA_964512165.1 uncultured Gemmatimonadaceae bacterium
ACGGAGCGGGGGCTCGAGGCCCTCGTCGAGATCGATGGACCGCGCATCGAGTTCGAGGCCCTGAGGATGCAGGATGAGACCGGGGACGGCCTGCTCGTGGCCGGCGAGGAGGGGGTGCTGCGCTTCGACCCCGTCAACCATGGAGGGCGGACCACCCGCGGGGCGGTTCTGACACTGCAGCCGCTGGACGACCTGCTCACCATCACGCCTTCTCGTTTCGAGTTGCCCGAGCTGCGGCCGGACGTCCACCATCTGGGAGGCGCCTTGCCGACCCCGCCCCGGGTCCGGGTGGCCAGCGGCTTCGCCTCCTCCCGAGTGGCGAGGCTGCGGCTCACCGTCGTCGACGGCGCCGACACGATCGGCCGGCGGGACCTGGAGATCCCGGTGATCAGCGCCCGGCAGGAGGATGTGAGCTGGCAGGTGCGGGACTGGCAGGGGACGGACCGCATCGATCCCGGGGACCTCTTCCGGGTGGATCTCCGATTGCCGGCGACGGCGCCGGACTTGCTGCCGGCGCTGAGCTTCCATCTGTCCACTTCGAGCCAGGCCGCCCTGCGGGTGTCCGACGGGGCTGTCCGCTTCGCCGCCGAGGGCCCCGCGAGCGCCCGCAGCTCGCGGTCGCCGGAGTTCCTGGCCCTGGCGGAGGCCGCCGGGACGGAACTGACCTTCGTGCTTCAGGTGCGCACCCGCTACCAGGTGTGGACCGACACGGCGGCTTTTGTGGTCACGCGGCTCCCTGACATCACACCTCCGAGGGTGCAGTACGTGCGGCTCTCGCCGACCCGGGAGGGCCTGAGCGTCCGGGTGGGCCGCCGCTTCATCCACGAAGGCAGCCCGATCCGCGGCGTGGCCGCCCGGATTCACGGCCTCCCGGACTCCACCCTGCGGGCGGAGGTATCCATGGCCGACAGGGATGGCGTGTACGAGGCCTCGTGGCAGGGACCTGCGGGGGTATACTCGGTCAGCGTCGTGGTGGAGGACGCCAACGGCAACGTCGGCGAGAGCGAGGCTTCGCGTGTCCGCGTCGGCTCCGTGGGCGACCCCCCGCGCGTCGTGGAGCCCGCGGGGCCGGACCCCGGCGCCGTGCCCGCCCTGGCCGGCGCCTGGAGGCCCGAGGGACCGGGCATCCCCCTGCAAGTCCCGCTCCAGCAGATCCACCCTGCGCCGAGCGGGGCCTGGTACGGCCGCACGAGATGGCGGGTATGGCGGTCTGCCGACGAAGGTGCCACCTGGCAGCCCGCCCCTTTCATGCTCGCGGAAATCGACGGTACCTTCGGCTTGCGTTTCAGTCACCTCGATGTAGCCAGCACGGTCCGGGGCGACGCGGAGGACCCCCTGACCGCTTACGTCGTCGAGGGCGGACCCCCTCACTCCGGATTCAAGAGGGTGTACTCGACCCTTGACGGGGGGGCCACATGGTCGGCGGTCCCCATGCCCGAGGGCGTGGACGCCGCCTTTGTCGACGACCATCGCCCGGACCGACTCTACGCCGCAGCGGAGGGGGCCATCTTCATCTCCGGCGACGGGGGCCGGAGGTGGGGGGAGTACCCCGTCGAGGGCCGCGCCCTGGGTGTAGGGTCCCATCCGGCCGACCCGGGCCGGACCTATGCCTGGGTCGACTCCTCGGAAGGGGAGGGAGGCCGGCTCTGGCGGCTCGACGAGTCCGGCGCGAGCCCGGTGGGAACCAGTCCCGTTCGGTATGTCCGGAACCCTCCCGTTCCGGATCCCTGGACCCCGGGAGGGTTCTACCTGCCTGTCTATGGGGGCCTTCTCCACACCTCGGACGAGGGAGCCACCTGGCGGATGCTGGACATGGACGTGGGCAGCGCGATCGAGGGTCTGGTCGTCTCGGACTACGAGCCCGGCCTGATCTACGCCCACAGCGACCGGCGGCTGTACCGCAGCCACGACGGCGGCGAGACCTGGCAGGGGACCGGCGCCAGGTTCGGTGCCTACGACAATGTGGAGGGCGTGAGGACCCTCGGTCCCTCCGGCCTCCTGGTGGAGACCCCGGGAGGCGTGTACGTCTCCACCGACCGGGGAGAGACGGCCGCCCCCGCCATGGTCGAGGAGACCGGTCCTCCCGTCGGCACCTTGTGGTTCGACCATCTGGACCGTCTGCACATGACCTCCCTCCAATCGAGGGAAGGAGAGCGCTACATAGGCCTCTACCGACAGCGGAGCGGCGCCTGGCAGTGGCAGGAGAGTTGGCGGTACTTCCCGTGGGTCCGGGGCATCTACGAGGTCGTCTTCCAGGACCCATGGGATGGCGAGGTGCTGATCGCCCACCTTATCGGCAGGCTCTATATGCGCAGCGCAACCGGCGGGGTCACCTGGGAGCCCGTGGAGAGCAACGCATTCGGCACATCCTTCAGTGCCAACCCCTTCCCGCCGCGTCCCTCCATCTTCGCCGACCGTCTTCTACGGGGCGTGATCTACGTCGGCGACGCAGGCCTGTGGATGAGCCCGGACCACGGCAGGACCTGGGAGAGCGTGGGGCCCTACGCCGATCGCGAGGATCCGTCGATGGGAGACCTGCGCCCGGGAGGAGCCCTGCTGGCTTCGCGGGACTCCCTGGCCGTCCTCTACGGAGACTCCCTCTGGGTCGGCCACAAGGACCGCCGGGACTGGAGGGTGGTGGGCCGCCTCGAGCCAGGGGTTTCGGGGCTGGACCTGGCCCGGCACCCGGAGGAGCCCGGCGTCCTCTACGCAGCGGCGGACGCGGGGTGCTTCGTCTCCGCCGACGCCGGGCGGACCTGGCGCCGGACCCTCGAGCCCCGGTCCGGCCGGTGGAGGACGGCCCGCCTCCGCGGCCACCCGCGCGACCCCGACGCCCTCTACCTGGCCGCCGACCGCGAGCTGTACCACAGCTCCGACCGCGGCGCCACCTGGCAGGCCCTCGACGCCGGCTATCCCGGGGTCCCGTGGATCAACGACGTGGCCGTCGACCCCCTCGATCCGTCAACCCTCTACGTGGCCACGAGCGCCGGCCTGTTCTCCATGGAATCCCCGCCCACGTCGGTGGCCCTGGATTCCCGCGTGCCGCGCACCACGGAACTGATGCGGAGCTACCCCAATCCCTTCAACGCCGGCACGGTCATCCCCTTCCGGCTGGGGACCGCCGGCCGGGTGCG
>CAZEHQ010000334.1:0-827 GCA_964512165.1 uncultured Gemmatimonadaceae bacterium
TCAGGGAGGGGACCCCCAGGTTTCTCGGCGGGAACACCTGGAAAGCCAGATAACGCTTTCGAGTATGGGCGTCCGGGCGAGAGGCGCGGAAGCCCAAGGAGGGGGGTGCGAACATGCACCCCCCTCCCGACGGCCCCCGCACGCCCTTCACGGCGACCAGGTGTGAGGCTGCGGCCGTTGACGGCCCCGCCCACGGCTTCCCCTGGGGTCATGCCGCCGCACGACCTGCCACCCACCGATCCCGACCGCCAGCGTCACCGCCGCTTGTCGGCGGAACGGTGACCGGCGCCGTCCCGCGGGGCCGCCTACCGCGCCACAGGCACGGCCCTCTCGCCCGAGGGCTCGACCCGCGAGGCCAAGGAGCCGGCTGCACGCCACGCGGCGCTCCCTGCACACCGGCGCCCAGCCCCTCGTCGCGGCTGGCATCCTTCCACCCAGTGCGGCAGGCGAGGGCTCCGTCCTCGCCCCCGCGAGCTCTGAATCCGTCCGGCGTCGGTCACCGCCACCAGAACCCCAGGGTCAACACACGCCGGGCCCATCGCACGGCCTCCCACCAGAGGCGCTCCCGGTGGAGCGCCACCAGTGCCCGGCGTCGCCACGCAGCTTCCCCAGCCCGCTCGTCGGGGTGCAGGGGCTCCCGGGCCGGCGGCAGCGTCAGGCCATGCACTTCAAGCAACTCCAGCTCGAGGCCCAGCGCCCGCACCCGCCACCCCAGCCGCTCCAGGCGCGTCCCGCGTCCCGCGGTCCGCGCCCGCCGCCACGCGGCGATCACCGGCATGGCGGCGCCGTGGGCCGCCTCCTCCCCCTCCCAGGGTTCCAGGGAAACC
>CAZEHQ010000334.1:837-3104 GCA_964512165.1 uncultured Gemmatimonadaceae bacterium
AGTCCTGCGCACTCACCCGCGTCCCCACCGACGTCCGCGTCGTCCGGCTGCCGCCGCCGGCGCCCGTTCCGGGCCGCCGGCCCTGCGCGGATTTCCTCTCGGTCGCCCAGTCCCCGGCCGTCCGCCAGGACCAGCACCAGCTGCTCGAGGTCGTCGAGCCGTGCCCGCTGCGCCAGGAGCTCGGCGCCGTCGCGCACCGCCAGCCGGTGCTCGAGGGCGCTCTCCAGCCTGCGGGTCAGCTCACCCCTGACCATGCCCGCCGCCACGGTCCTGGCGTCGACCCCCAGCGCCTCCGCGGCGCCCTTCTCCTCCCGATCCCGCACCAGCTCGTGCAACACGCTTGTGAGCCGCAGCCGGTGGAGGTCCTCGTCGTGTCGGTCTGCCGCCGGCCGGGCCACCTCGTTTCCTTCCATTTCGCCTCACCTCCTTTCCTCCAGCGGGGCCTCACGGGTCCGTTTCCGGGGCTCCGACACCGTGCAAGTCGTAGCTGCGTCTTGCAGAAACCGGCAACCAGGCGTCCCCGACACCCGCGCGACACCCGGTCCCCACAGCACCCTGGCGCATAGCTGCGCCAGCTACGACAAGGACAGGGGTTCCCGCTCCCGACCCCACTCCATCTCCTGTACACGGGTATGACACCACGCCGAGGGACCCCAGGGGCACGGCCCGGAGGGGAGTGCACGCATGCACTCCCCTCCATGGCGTTCACCCCACTCGACGCCTCCCTCACAATCAACGTTCTGAAACTAATGTTCTATTAAAGAAGAACGGAGGACGCCGTGATCACACACCGGAACCCCATCGCCCCCAGGATTCTTCCCCTGGCCGCCGCCCTCATCCTTGCTGCCGCCGCCTTCTTCACTGCGACCGCCGCCCACGCCCAGTCACCCGGCCTCTCCTTCGTCAACGCGGGGCGGGACGTGGTCGAGCGGCGGGACGACGGCAGCTTCGTCGCCCGGCCCGTCTTCGACGCCCCCGTCGCCGTGCTCTTCTACGGCCTCCGGGACGCCGATACGGGCGACTGGCTCACCGGCGTCTACCGGGTGGTCGGCGGCGAGCAGCGCCTGGCCCACGGCTGGGAGTACACCTTCGAGTTCCCCGATCTCCCCGAGCACCCCGCCCTCGACCCCGACGACGCGTCCCTGCTGGTGATGCTGGCGGCGGAGGCCGTCGGCGACCCGTACCAGACCTTCCACGCCGTCGTCCCCGTTTTCCAGCCCGACAACATCTGGGACCGGATGCTGGCCGCCCTGGACCCGGAGCGCTGGGCGCGGGCGGCGGCCAGCTGGGCCATCCAGGGCGTGCACGGGACCCTCTGCGGCGTCCTCGAGCGGGCCGTGGGGGCCGACGCCCAGAACTGCCGGGGGAGCTAGCCATGGAGGACGTCTTTACCGGAACCCCCGCCTCCCTGACCTACGCCCACCCCATCGTCCGCCTGGCCTGGGGCACCGTGTGGGCCGTCACCTCCGGCGCCCTCGTTCTCATGCTGGGATGGATGGGGCTCACCCTCATCGTCGGGCAGCACCTGGGACGCGAGCAGGCGGGCTGGCGGGAGATGGTGCCCCGTCTCGCCCTGGGTCTCGTGGCCGCCGCCTCCTCCCTCTGGTGGTGCGCGCTGGTCATCGACGTGGCCCACGGCGTCTCGGGCTACGTTGCCGCCTCCCTCGGCGTCACCCCGGGCGACCTCCTCCGCTCCGCCATGGACACCCTCCTCACCTCGGTCCAGGCCGGGAGCGCCGGCATGGCCCTCCTGGTGGCCCTCCTCTACATGGTCTATGGGTTCTTCGTGCTCTACGTCCTGCTGCAGCTAGTGCTGCGCATCGCCCTCATCGACCTGCTCCTGGCCGTCGCCCCCATCGCGCTGGGGCTCTGGATCCTGCCCCACACGGCCGGCTGGGGCCGCCACTGGCTGCGCATCTTCCTGGTGACCGTCTTCCAGCAGGCGGTCCAGCTCATCGCCCTCGCCCTGGGCGTGGGATTCCTCAACGAGTTCGCCGCCATCGCATCCTTCGAGCCCGTCCAGGACCTGGTCTGGAAGCTGCTCCTGGCCCTGGGTTTCATCTACATGGCGAGCCGGGTGCCGTCGCTGCTGGGCAACGCCAACACCTTCGACCACTGGCTTCAGACCCTGCACTTCGGCCTCAATTTGCCGGGCACCCTGATGCGCTCGGCCCGGACCATCGCCCTCATGGCCGGCGGGGCCGCCGGCGGCCCCGCCGGGCTGGCGGCAGGGTCCATGGTCGCCGGCGCCGGGGCGGCGGTGGCCG
>CAZEHQ010000335.1:0-2943 GCA_964512165.1 uncultured Gemmatimonadaceae bacterium
AGGCGCGCTCCGCGACCCTGCGCGGGACGGCGCCCCCGGCCGCCATCAGCCCGCCGCCGCCGGCTGCCGGCGCTCGCCTTCGGCGAAGGCGCGCACCGCGGCGATGACGCGGTCCTGCTGCTCGTAGGTGAGGCCCGGGTAGAGGGGGATGGACAGGATCCGCTGCCACACCCGCTCGGTCACGGGAAGGCGGGTCGTGTATGGGCGGAAGAGCCGGTAGAGGTGGTTGGGGTAGAAGTGGACGTTGGAGTCGATCCCGCAGGCGTCGAGGTGGGCGAAGAGGCCGTCGCGGTCGTCGACCTGGATGACGGCGTTGTAGCAGGCGCTGAGGGCGTACTCGCGGGCGGCGAGACAGTCGACCCCGTCGAGGCCGGAGAAGGCCTCGCGGTAGCGCGCCATCAGCTCCCGCCGCCGCTGGTTGTTGGCCTCCAGCCGGTCCATCTGCGCCAGGCCCAGGGCGGCGGCGAGGTCGTTCATCTCGTACTTCCAGCCCACCTCCTCGACCTCGTACATCCACGAACGCTTCGGCTGCCCCGGCCGGAAGCGCTCCCACGTGGGCCGGGTGATGCCGCACCAGCGCAGCTTGCGCACCCGTCCGGCGAGGGCCTCGTCGCCGGTGACCAGCATGCCGCCGTCGCCGGTGGTCATGTTCTTGGTCGCCTGGAAGCTGAAGCAGCCCACGTCGCCGAGGGAGCCGAGGCGGCGGCCCCGGTAGAGCCCCCCGCAGCCGTGGGCGGCGTCCTCGACCACGGTCAGCCCGTGGGCGGCGGCCAGCTCCAGGACGGGGTCCATGTCGCAGGCCTGGCCGCCGTAGTGGGTGACGACGATGGCCCGGGTGGTGGGGGTGATCTTCCGGGCCACGTCGTCGACGCTGAGGTTCAGCGTGTCGGGCTCGATGTCGCAGAACACGGGGCGCCCGCCGGCCAGCAGGATCGCCTGGGTCGAGGAGACCCAGGTCATGGAGCTGGTGAGGACCTCCTGGCCCTCGACTTCGGCGCACAGCAGGCCCAGGTGAAGGGCCGCCGTGGCCGAGTTGAGGGCCACCGCGTGGTCGACGCCGACGTACTCGGCGAAGCGCTCCTCGAAGCGGATGCTGCGCGGCCCCCGGCCGACCCAGCGGCTGTCGAGGGTTTCGCACAGGGCGGCCTTCTCGGCGGCGCCGAGGGTGGGGCGGAAGAGCTGGATGCGCTCGCTCAAGAGGCCTCTCCGGGCCGCGGGTCCCGCGGCGCCCAGAAGCCGCGGTCGGCGAGGGTGCGCCACAGGATCCGGCGGTAGGCGCCGAGGCGGTCCCGGGCCTCGTCCCGGGTGCGGGGGCGGACCAGCCAGAGCAGGGACCAGAGGGAGGCGCGCAGGATCATCTCGATGCCGGTGAGCAGACGCAGGAGGTGCAGGCGGCGGCGGCCGAAGTGCTTCTGGAAGAGGTAGTACTGGCTCCGCTGGCTCACGACGAGCATCTCCCCCAGGCGCTGGCGGATGCTGCGGCCCTCGTGGTGGACGACCCGGCTCCGCGGGAAGTAGACGACGCGCCAGCCGGCGCGCCCGAGGCGCATGCACCACTCCACGTCCTCGTGGCACATGAACATGCCGTCGTCGAGGGGACCGGCGGCCTCGGCGGCCTCCCGGCGGACCAGGAGGCAGGCGCCGGTGACCCAGCCCACGTCGGCCGTCCGGCCGCGCCGGCGGGCCAATCTACGGTCGGGGAACAGTCTGTGCAACAACAGCTTATGCGCGATCAGGGAGAGCCCTCCCGGGGGCCCTCCCCAGGAGAGTTCCAGGTTGCCGCGGCCGTCCTCCAGGCGCGGGCCGACGGCCCCCACGCGGGCGTGGCGGTCGGCGAAATCCACCATCCCGCCCAGGGCCCCCGGGTCGACGCGGGTGTCGGGGTTGAGGAGCAGCAGGTGGCGGCCGCGGGCCCGGGCGAGGGCGAGCTTGTGGCCGCCGCTGAACCCGAGGTTCCGGCGGCTGCGGATGAGCGCCGCCTCCGGGAAGCACTCCTCCACCATGTCGGCGCTGCCGTCCCCCGAGGCGTTGTCGACGACGAACAGCTCCCACGCGGCGCTGCGCGGGTCCTCGCGGATCGAGCCCAGGCACTCCCGCAGCAGCTGGCGGGTGTTCCAGCTGACGATGGAGATCGACAGCTCGGGGGCGCTCACCGCAGGCCCCCCGCCTCCAGCACCGGGACCACGGCCGCCCGCGCCGCCTCCGCCTGCCACCACACCAGCCCCTGCAGCGCCGCCCAGGCGGCGCAGGCCCCGGCGAAGGGGCGGCCCCCGCGGCGCCAGCCCTCGTGGGCGGCGGCGGCGGCGAAGATCAGCAGCAGCGGCTCGAGGGGCAGGCGGAAGCGCGTCGAGCCGTAGAGCACGAAGCAGAAGACCGCCGCCGAGAGGACGACCACCGCCGCCGGATAGCGGAACCCCGGGCTCCGCCCCCAGCGGACCAGCCCCCAGACCCAGAACGGCGCCGCCAGCACGAAGGCGGCGTTGTACCCGGGCTGGAAGAAGTACCCGAACCGCAGCAAGCGCTCGCCCGCCAGGCGCAGGTATCCCAGGGGATGGGCGGCGATCCAGCCGAGGCCCTGCCGCCACCAGCGCCGGTCCCGCTCCACCTCGCCGGGCACGGCCTCGAAGTGTCCGGCGTCGATGCGCCAGCCGTCGGGCCGCCGCCAGTCCGGCTGGTCGGCGTTGCTGCGGGCGACGATGAAGCCGCCGTGGGTGGAGACCGGGACGAAGGCGCCGTGGACCAGGGCGTTGCGGGCGGTCCACGGCGCCAGGGTCACCACGAGACCGGCCCCCAGGGGCAGCGCCCAGCGCCGCAGCCAGGCCATGAGCGCCGCCCGGTCCTCCCAGGCGGCCACGGCCAGCACCGCCGGCGCCGCGAGCAGGCCCACCGGCCGGGTGAGGCCGGCCAGGGCGATCAGCACGCCGGCGGCGAAGGCCCAGCGGC
>CAZEHQ010000336.1:0-2942 GCA_964512165.1 uncultured Gemmatimonadaceae bacterium
CTCCGCCCACGCCGACGGCGATTCGGGTTGCCACGCCGCTGCCGGCACGGACGGCGCTGCTGGCCAACTTCCCCAATCCCTTCAACCCGGACACCTGGATTCCGTTTCAACTCCACGCGCCGGCCCACGTGCGGCTGAGCATCTACGATGTGCGGGGGGCCCTGGTGCGGGAAATCGACCTGGGTCATCGTGCGGCGGGCCAGTACCTGACGAGTGGCAACGCCGCCCATTGGGATGGCCGCAACCATCGCGGTGAACGGGTGTCCAGCGGCGTCTATCTCTACTCCCTGCAGGCAGGGGCGGCCACTCACGTACGCAAGATGGTCCTCACCAGGTAGAGGCCGGCAGCGCGTTCAGAGGCACCGGTCCAACCAGTCGACCACCTGCTCGAAGGCATCCACCGTGAAGATGTGACCGCCCGGGGGCCGGTGCACCAGGAAGCGGTCTTCGGCTTCGGCGTAGGCCGGCGCGGCGGTGCGGATGAAGTCGTCCACGGCAGACCTCGGCATGTCGACGTCGTCGAGGGGAGCGACGGCCATGAAGGGGCGGGGAGCGATGCAACCGGCGACGATGTCGCCGTGGTCGAAGTAGCGCAGCAGGTGGGGCACGAAGACCAGGGAGCTGTGGCGCCAGATGTTGCCCTCGTGGATCAGGCAGGCCAGGCTGCCGAGAACCCCGCAGACGGCGGCGCCGGCGCGGATGGTGGGATCGCACGCCATCGCCGTCCAGGTGGCCATGCCGCCGAGGGACATGCCGGTGAGGCCGATGCGCGCGCCGTCGACCCCGGGGAGGGCGGCCAGGGCGCGCGCCCCCAGCAGGGCTTCCTCGGCGACGATGCCGGCGTGGGGGCGGCCGTACGCCTCCAGCAGCTTCGCCTCCTCCTCCCATGCTTCCTCGGTGGCGCCGCGCACCACCGACCCCTTGAGGGAGATCGAGATCGTCGCGTATCCGCGGTTGGCCAGCTCGCGGCCCCATCCCCGCAGTTGTCCGCTCTCCGGGTCGATCTCGAGTCGGCCGGCGAGGACGTTCGCCGTCGTTCCGCCGGTGCCGTGCATGCAGACCACGCCGGGGATCCGGTCGCCGGATGGATCGAGGGGCACGAGGGCGGTACCCGTCAGCGTCTCACCGAGGGAGTTCGCATAGGAGAGGCGCAGCTCCCGGTGGACTCCGTCCTCGGCCACGGTTTCCGCGGTGGCATCGACCTCCCCGGGAATGCGGTCCATTCCGAGAAGCTCCAGAAATCGGGCGCGTACCTGGCCGGACGGCGTGTCCCGCGGAAAGGCGGGGCGAATGCCGGGCGGCAGCGGGTTGGTCATCGTTCCCTCCTTCGGTAGGTGAGATCGATCTCCAGGCCGATGAGTGATACGTGGCGCTCAGAGGCGCGGGTCTCCGAGAGCAGGCGGACCTCGACCTCGTTCTCGCCCTGTCGCAGCGGCGGCGTGGTGACCGCGTACGAGGCGCTCGATCCCTCCATTTGCTGCTCCACCGGCTCGGCGGGGTAGCTCAGCCAGAACAGGGACGCCGCGGTCAGCTCCTTCCAGCCGTCGTAGGAGACCTCCGCCTCCGTCCAGTCCAGCTCCTGGTCGTTGACGCGGACGCGGAGGGAGTCGCTCTCCTCCAGGGCGTCGAACCGCAGGGTCAGCCGGCAAGGGCCCAGCTCCCCTGCCTCGCGCGCCTCTTCGAGATCGTCGGCGATGGCCAGGCGCAGGACCGGCCCCTCGCCGGGGTAGCTCGGCTGCAGACGCACGGGCAGCTGCGTCTGGGACTGGGCCAGGGCGAAGGCGCTGCTGTGGCCGGAGGAGCCGTACGCGGATCCGGTGGTCTCCAACTCGTAGCGCTTGTCCAGGCGCCGCAGCTTCTCCAGGTCGGTCAGCTCCGAGGCGATGCGGCGGTTCCACGCGGGTGAACGTGTAAAGAAGTTGTAGAGGTAGACCCCGTGGGCGCCGTCCTCGAGCCAGCGGAATGCGAGGGCGCGGAGCTTGCGGTCGTCGCTGTCCCGGGTCGCCTCGATGCATCCGTAAACCAGCGCGCCGGTTCCCGCGGCGGCGGCGACGAACTCGTCGACGGGGGTCTCGAAGGAGATGAAGCCGCCCCCGACGACGACGATGTCCACGAGGCCCTCCTCCAGCCAGCGGACGACGTCGAGGCCGACGCGGTTGCAGTCGGCGATCCCCGGCGGCACCCGGACTCCGAGCAGCAGGCGGCGCCCGCGGTCGGCGGAGACGGCCTGCATGCGGGCGCGCACCTCGCGCACGAGGCCGGTCATGTAGTGGCGGTTGGCGTAGCCCTCCTCGACGCGGAAGAAGGCCGGGTGGCGCATGAAGTCGAGCTCGACGCCGTCGACGTCGAAGCGCTCGAAGCACTCGCAGATGATGCGGGTGACGAAGGCGCGGTTGCCGGGGTGGGCGTAGTCGAGGCCGGTGCCGATGCCGTGCTCGATGGTGCCCTCGGCGAAGCGCTCCCCGGGGCGGGCGATGAGGCGGTCCGGGTGGCGGCGGCGGTAGTTGCCGTACGCCGGGTGGCGGGGGTCGATGACGTAGTGGCTGTTCATGCGCACGCGCGGAAAGAAGGGGATGCCCCTTTCCCGGCAGAGGCGCAGGAGGGCCGTCAGGGGGCCGCCGCACTCCTCGATGAGGGAGCGCACGTTGGCGGCGACCTTCGGGTATGTGTCGCCATCGCCGGCGGAGTGCACGAAGGAGTAGAGGTCGTCGAGGCCTTCGAGGGCGGGTTGCTCAACTCCGAAGATCTCGCCGATTTGGGTCTCGAAGTGGTAGACCTCGTGGTCGCCGGTCGACCACCAGAGGGCGCCGCGGGTGCCGGTGTACGCGTCGACGACTTTGTCGCGCAGGTCGGACTCGGTGACGGGGGGATCGGAGTTGAGGATCCAGGCGTCGTCCGTGAAGATGATCCTTGGGAAGTCGTGTTTGGCCATCGGTCTGCCT
>CAZEHQ010000337.1:0-2911 GCA_964512165.1 uncultured Gemmatimonadaceae bacterium
GGGGCGAACCGATCCTACTTCACCCTGGACGACTTCGGAGTCCTCGAGCAGGCCCAGCGCGAGCCCGACGCCCTTGCCGCACGGGCCGTGCGGATCACGCTCGACGAGGTGCAGCGGGTGCCGCATGTGCTGCTCGCCATCAAGCGCCTCGTCGACGAGAACCGCGTTGCCGGCCGCTTCCTCCTGACCGGGTCGGCGAACCTGCTGCTGATGAAGGAGGTGGGCGAGACCCTGGCCGGCCGGGCCAGCTACCTGACGCTCTGGCCCATGACCCGGCGCGAGCAAGGCGGGTCGGCCAGGCCCGGGATGTGGACGGAGCTCCTGGATGCGCCTCCTCGTTCCTGGCGGGATTTCCTGCTCGAGCAACCGGCGGAACCGGAGCCGTGGGCGGACCTGGCCCGGCGCGGAGGCTATCCCGTCCCCGCCCTTGAGCTGACGGACGATGACGACCGGCGGCTGTGGTTCGAAGGCTACGCGGCCACCTACCTGGAGCGGGACATCCCGCGTCTGTCCGCCATCGAGGGCATCACCGACCTGCGCAGGTTGATGGCGGCCGCCTGCCTGCGCGTCGGGGGGCTCTTGAACCAGGCGGACCTGGCCCGGGACGTGAGCCTGGCCCCGTCCACGGTGCAGCGGTATCTCGACTTGCTGGAGGTCTCGTTCCAGCTGGTGCGGCTGCCCGCCTACTCCGTGAACAGGACCAAACGGCTGGTCAAGTCACCCAAACTCTACTGGAGCGACACCGGCCTGGCCCTGCACCTGGCGGGCGAGGCCCAGCCCCGCGGCGCCCACCTGGAGAGCCTGGTGGCCTGCGACCTGCTCGCCTGGGCGGGGGCCCGCTTCGACAGGCCGGAGATCCTCTTCTGGCGGACCACCAAGGGAGCCGAGGTCGACTTCGTCATCGAGACCGGCCGGCGGCTGCTGCCGGTGGAGGTGAAGGCCGCGGCCACCGTCCACCCCGGAGACGTGCGGCATGTTCACACCTTCCTGGAGGAGTACTCCGACATGGCGCAGTGCGGGATCCTTCTCTACGACGGCGACGAGACGTTCTGGCTCACCGACCGCGTGCTGGCCGCCCCGTGGTGGCGCGTCCTCTGACGACCGTTGCCCATGAAGAGTCGATCCGATCTCGAGTTCTGGAGCCGACGGTCGAGCGCCGGCTCCATCGCCGCCAACCTGCGCTGGGCCTGGAGCCACATCCGGACCCATGGGAGGGGGGCGGCCGTCGGTCTGGTCGGCGTCCACCTTCTGCTGGGCCTGCAGCCGGCCCTGCTCATCCACGTCACCCGCAACCTCGTCGACACCGTGGTCGCCGCCGCCGGAAGCGGGCCCCAGGACTTCGGCGACGCCCTCCCCTGGCTGATCGCCTTCGGCCTGATCCTGCTGCTCACCAACGAGGTCCTGTGGAACGTGCGGGACACCCTCAATCTGCGGCTGGAGCAGAACCTCTCCGCCGTCATGGGCCGCCTCGTCCTGGCCAAGTCGTCGCGGCTGCCCCTGCTGTTCTTCGAGGCCAGCGGGACCTACGATCTCCTCGAGCGGGCCCGGGACCCGGGGCGCAAGATCGACCGGCTGTTCTTCTCGGTCCTGCACTTCTCCCAGGCGGCGATCACGGCGGTCTCGGTGGCCGCCATGTTCGCCCCGGTCTCGCCGTGGATCTCCCTGGCCCTGCTGGCGGTGCTGGTGCCCCAGGTCCGCCTCGAGGTCGGGCAGAGCCGCAGGTTCATGGCCTTCACCTACGGCGCCACCCCGGAGGAGCGCCGGGCCGGGTACGTGGACCGCATCCTCACCGGCCGGGCGGAGCAGAAGGAGATGCGCCTCTTCGGCCTGCACGCGCCGCTCACCGAGCGCTGGCGGGGGATGCGCGAGGTGCTGCGCAGGCGAATCCTGGACCAGCGCCAGCGCCTGGTCGTGGGCGGGCTCCCGCTCACGGGGCTGCGCGTCGCCGTGGGGGTTGGGGTCGCCGGCGCCCTGGCGTACCTGCTCGGCGACCGGGTCCTGACGCCGGGACGCTTCGTCGCCCTCTTCCAGGGGGTCGACGACATGCTGGAGGCCGGCAGCAGTCTCGGGTTCAGCTCCTGGGACCTGCAGGTCCAGTCGGGCGAGGTCGGTTACGTGCGGGAGTTCCTCGATCTGCCGGAGCAGGGCGGCGCGGGAACCGCGATGGCGGGGGTCACGCGAACCGGGGACTCGCCCTTCCCCAGACCGCTGCGCCAGGGGATCCGGGTCGACGACGTCCACTTCACCTACCCGGCGGCAGGGTCCGACGGGGCGGAACCCGGCAGGGCTCCCGCCGTGCTGAGGGGCGTCGGCTTCCACCTGGCGCCGGGGGAGCGCGTCGCCCTCGTCGGCGAGAACGGATCCGGCAAGTCGACCCTGGCCAAGGTCCTTCTCGGCCTCTATCCGCCCACGGCCGGACGCGTTCTCGCCGACGGCCTCGACTACGCCGGGATCGACCCCGACAGCCTGGCCGGCGCCGTGAGCGCCGCCTTCCAGGACTTCTACCGGTTCGAGCTGACCCTCGGGCAGTCGATCGGGATCGCGGCGCTGGCCGCGGAACCGGGCGAGGCCACCGACCTGCGGCCCTCCTGGCTGCACCCGGACCCGGCGGTGGTCGTCGACGCCGCGCGCCGCTCCGGGGCCGAAGATCTGGCCCGGCGGCTGCCCGGGGGGTACGACACCCCGGTGGGCCACACCCTCGACGGCGGCCGGGGCCTCTCCGGCGGCGAGTGGCAGCGCCTCGCCATCGCCCGCGCCTTCACCCGCGATCCCGAGCTGCTCATCCTCGACGAGCCGGCCGCGGCCCTCGACCCCGTGGCCGAGGCCGAGCTCTACCGGCAGTTCGCCGAGCTCCTCGAGGGGCGCACGGCCCTGCTCATCAGCCACCGCCTCGGCTCGGCGCGCATGGCCG
>CAZEHQ010000338.1:0-2904 GCA_964512165.1 uncultured Gemmatimonadaceae bacterium
CGGCCAGGGAGGCGCACAGGGCCTTCTCGGCGTAGATGCCGCGGACCCCGTGCTCGACGGCGAAGAGGATCGCCTCGGCGCGGTAGCGGGACTGGGTGGTGACGCTCGATGTCGGGCTTCTCCTTCTCGATCATCTCGCGGTAATCGAGATAGGTGTTGGTCATTCCGAAGCGCTCGGTGAACATCCTCAGCCGGCCCGGCCGGCGTCCGGCCACGGCCACCACCTCCGTCTGGTCGACGGCGGAGTACGCGGCGAAGTGGCCGTGGGGCTTGCGGAAGGTGTTCGGCGGCTGCTCGTCCTCGAGGAGGCCGCCCATGCGGCCGCCCCCGATGATGGCGGCACGGTACCTGGGCTCAGCCATGGCTCGTCCAGATCTCGACGTTGGCCACTGTCAGCGGCGGCCGGATCCGCGGGTCCCGCTTCACGAGCACGACCTGGATCTCGTGGTCGCCGGAGGCGGCCTGCGCCGGGTCGAGGTCCCACACGAGCCAGCTGTTCTCGTCCACGTCGGCGGGGGCCTGGGGGTCCTCCGCGGCCTGGTTGCGCACCCCCGGCGGGCCCAGGGCGGCGCCGTCCAGGCTCACGGCGACCTCGTCGGCGGTGGGGGAGAAGTGCTCCAGCTCGATGAGCAGCTGGGCGCCGGCGGCGCCGGGATCGTGGGTCGACAGGTGGAAGACCGGGCCGTCGCCGGTCAGGGTGCGGTGCAGGTCGACGGGGACCTCGCCGTAGAGGCGGTCGTCGCGCTCGGAGTCCTTGCGCAGGGGATTGGTGCCGATGCTGCGGTGGACGGCGGTGTATGCCTTGTCGAGGCCGCGGAGGGTTTCGGTGGAGCCGATCGTCGTCAGCGACTCCCGGCGCAGGGTCTCCTCGGCGTGCCAGTTGAAGACGTAGATGCCGTGGGCGCCACGGTCGAGGTGGCCCTGCGCCATGCCGGCGAACCAGCGGTCCCGCCAGCGGCCGTGGGGGATCAGCCGCCTGGCCTGCTGCCGGCTGTCGAAGTCGAAGCCGGGGTAGACCTGGATCTCCGTGCCCTCCACCAGCCGGAGGAACTCCTCGGTCTCGAAGCAGGGATCGGTGCCGGAGTTGCCGCCGCCGATGAGGATGTCGCACAGGCCCTCCTCGATCCAGGTCTCGAGGTCGTAACCGATGCGGCGGCACGCCTCCAACGTCGCGGCGACACGGACGGCCACGGGGAAGGGCCGGCCCCGCTCCTCGCCCAGCTGGCGGGTCATGCGGCGCACCGCCCTCTGCAGGTCGGTGAGGGCGTAGCGCAGGCGGTACTCGTGGTGGGCGGGCAGGTGGAAGGCGTGGCGCTGCCAGTCCAGCTCGACGCCGTCCCAGTCGGCCAGCCGGCACGCCTCGGTGATCAGCTCGAGCTTGTGGGCCCGCACCTCGGGGACGGCCATGTTCCAAGAGGTGGCGCACCACCCCGGGGCCTGGTCTCCCAGGCACCACTCGGGGTGCTCCTTGCGCAGCGCCGTCATCTCGTGGGCCGTGGAAC
Organism: uncultured Gemmatimonadaceae bacterium; assembly: GCA_964512165.1. GTDB lineage: Bacteria > Latescibacterota > UBA2968 > UBA8231 > UBA8231 > UBA8231. Next base: position 1,503 of record CAZEHQ010000338.1, read on the forward strand.
TCTGCATCGCCTCCAGGTCCTGGATCGACCAGAAGTGCTGGTCGTTCATGCGGATCGAGGGCCAGACGTCGATCCCCAGCTCACGGCCCCGGGCGACCATGGCGGCGTAGGGTTCCTCGCCCCGCTCAAGCATGGACCGCAGGCTCTCCGTGTCCCTCATGGCCAGGACGCTGTCGTAGACCCGGCCCACGGAATCCCCCTTCACGGGCAGGTCGTCGGAGAGCCAGGTGGCCTCGTGGATCCCCATGCACCAGAACAGGGCGTCCACCTGGGTGCCGGCCAGCGGCGCGTAGACCCTCTGCAGGAAGGACTCCATCGACTGGGGATACTCGTCGTAGTGGTGGGGGGCCCCGTCCCAGTTGTAGATGATCCGGTAGGGTCTCTCGGCCATGGTCGCCTCCTGCCCTCGCTACCGGTAGCGCACGTGGAGGTCGACGTGCTCGACGCTGAGGGGAGGGGCCAGGCGGGGATCGCGGCTGACAAGGACCACCTTGACCTTGTGCGGACCCCTCGCCACGTCCGCGGGATCCAGGTCCCAGACGAGCCACTTGTTCTCCGAGACTTCCGGCGGCTCCTGGACCATCTCCGCCACGTCGCGGATCTCCGGATCTCCCAGGGGCTCGTCGTCGAGGGTGACGCGGACGGTGTCCCGCGGCGCCCAGTGGGCCATCTCGATGTGGAGCTGCAGCGACCCGTCGTCGCCGACGTCGTCGTGCAGGTTCAGCGTGAAGGTCGGTCCGTCGCCGGTGAGACCGGGCATCAGCACCACCGAGGTCTCGCCGTAGACGCGGTCGTTCACGGCGTTGGCCAGGGGGTCCTCGTGCCAGGTGGCGCCGCGGCGCAGGGCCGAGTAGATCTTGTCCGTGCCCCGCAGGGTCTCCTCGGCGCCGAGGGTGCTCAGGAGCCCGGTCCAGTCGGCCTTCTTCGGGAACCAGTTGAAGGTGTAGATCCCGTCCGCCCCCTCGGCGAGATAGCCCGCGGCCGTGGCCCGGAAGAAGGCCTCGCGCCACTCGATGAGGCTCACCAGGCGGGCGGCCTCCTGCCGGTACGAGCTGTCGAAGCCGCCGTAGAGGCGGATGCCGGTGCCGTCGGAGTGGCGCCGGAAGCCGGCCACCTCGAAGCCGGGATCGGTGGACGATCCGCCGGCGCCGATGAGGACATCGCAGAGGCCCTCGCCGCACCAGCGGGGGATGTCGTAGCCGATGCGCCGGCACGACTCCAGGGTGGTGGCCACGCGGGAGGCTACGTGGAAGGGGCGCCCCCTCCCGGCGGCGATGCCGTCGGCCATGCGGCGGACGGCGCGCTGCAGGTCGGTGAGCACGTAGCGCAGGCGGTAGCCGTCCTCCTCGGGCAGGTGGAAGGCGTGGCGCTGCCAGTCCAGCTCGACGCCGTCCCAGTCGGC
>CAZEHQ010000339.1:0-2896 GCA_964512165.1 uncultured Gemmatimonadaceae bacterium
GGCGGCGCGCTGGTAGATCTCGTCGGAGTCGGTGAGGAAGACCCCGCCCTCGCCGGCGGAGGTCAGCTTGCCGTGCTGGAAGCTGAGGGCCGAGGCGTCCCCGATCGATCCGCCCATCCTTCCGCGGTGGGTCGTCCCCTGGGAGACGGCGCAGTCCTCCACCACCTTCAGGCCCCGCCGCCCCGCGATCTCCATGATGGCGTCCATGTCGGCGGGGATGCCGTTCCAGTGGACGACCATGATCGCCCGGGTCCGCTCGGTGATCCTGGATTCCAGGTCCGCGGGGTCGAGGGTCATGGTCAGCGGATCGATGTCGGCGAAGACCGGCACGGCGCCGCAGCCGATGATGGGCAGGCAGCCGAAGGGATGGACCGCCGACTGGCAGATCACCTCGTCGCCGGGGACCACCCCGACGCCGAAGAGGGCCGAGCGCAGGGCCGCCGTGCCGCTGGAGTGGGCCAGGGCATGGCGCACGCCCCAGGTCTCGGCGACCCGCTCCTCCAGCTCGGTGATCGGCCCCTTCTCCCCCTGGGAGCTGGACAGGGCGTGGTTGCGGATGAGATCCGCCACGGCCTCGACCTCCTCCTCGGTGTAGATGGGCCACTGGAGGTACGGACCCTGGTCGATGGTCACGGCGGGGGTGCCGCCGAGGGCTGCGAGCATGGCTCTCATCCGGAAAGAAGGACCGTCAGTTTCTCGAGGACTTCACTCGTCACGTGCGACGGGGCTCGAGCCGCAAAGCGGGCTCGTCGTGCTCGCCAGTCCAGGCTCCTCACCTGGTCGGCCAGGATGACGCCGGTGACGGGACTGGTCGATGGAAGGGCAACTTCGAAGGGGTAGCCCTTCACCCTGGAGGTGATCGGGCAGAAGAGCGCCAAGGCGGTCTTCTGGTTGTAGCTCTGCGGACTCAGAACCAGGGCGGGCCGGCGCCCGGCTTGTTCACGCCCGGCCTGGGGAGTGAAGGTGAGCCAGACGATGTCCCCTCTACCTGGGACATATCCCCCCTCTACCATGCCTCGTGGCCCTGGGCAGGGCCGCTGTCCACCTCCGCATGGAGATTGTCCGGCGTAACCTGCTCCAGCAGGTCGTCCAGGTCATAGGAGCCCTTGCGCATCACGATCTGGCCGCCTTGCGAGATCATCTCGATGGCAGAGCCCTCCTGAACTCCCCACTGCTCGGCGATGGGCTTGGGGATGCGAACTGCCAGGCTGGTGCCCCACTTGGCGATGCGGGACTTCGTTCCCATTGAGTACCTCCTAGCTTGGGCTGATAGATATAATATATCTATGCCTGCAGTGCCCGATCCCTCGGAAGGGGCAGGTCGATCCTGACGTGGCCCCGGGCCTGGGAGTGCAGGGCGGCGATCATGATCTCCAGGGTGTGGCGGGCTCTCCGGGCCGGCGAGCTGCTCTCCGCCTTTCCGTCGATCATCTCCGCCAGCTCGTCCACCGCGGGGATCAGGGCGGTCCCGAAGGGTTCGGGATAGGCGGAGCCGGTCTCCGAGGAGACCGGGACCAGGGCTCCCTGGGCCTCGGAGGTGGTCCAGACCCGGCAGAGCTGGTCGCTGACGACGATGCGGCCCTCCGGCCCCTGGAGGTCGAACTCGAAGAGCTGGGGTGTCAGCTTGGCGCTGTTGATCAGGGCGCGGGCGCCGTTGGCGAACTCGACGATGATGGTGGAGCCGGGGTCGTACTGCGGGTCGCGGCCGCCCTTGCCGTCGTACACCAGCCCGTACTCCTCGAAGCCGCGTTCGTGGGCGGCGATCACCCAGACGGGATCCGCCTCGGCGAAGTAGCAGACCGCGTCCACGAGGTGGGTGCCGTTGCGGAACAGCATCGACCGCCGGCCCCCCATGTGGGCGAGGATGCGGGTCAGGGGGCCCAGGCCGCCGTCGCGGACCACCTTGCGCATCTGCTGGTAGCGCGGGATCCAGCTGCGGGTGTGGTCCACGGACAGGCAGGTGCCGTTGGCCTCCACGGCGGCGATCATGCGGTCGGCGTCCGCCAGGGTGGTGGCCAGGGGCTTCTCGCAGAGGATCCCGCGGACGCCGGCCTCCGAGGCGTCGCAGACGGCGTCGGCATGGAGGTGGTCCGGCGTGGCGACGCTGACCACGTCGAGATCTTCCCGCTCCAGCATGAGGCGGTAGTCGGTGTACTCGGCGAGGCTGCCGGAGGGGATCCCGGACCGTTCGTAGAAGCGCGGTATGACATCGGGATCGATGTCGCACACGGCGGCCAGGTCGTAGCGGGGCGAGCCGGCGTAGGCGTAGCCGTGGTAGCTGCCGAGGCCGCCGCCGATGACGCCGGCCCTCAAAGTGTGGTCACCCATGATCCTCCTCAGACGACGCCGAAGGCGAGCATGGCGTCGGCCACCTTGCGGAAGCCGGCGATGTTGGCGCCCGCCAGGTAGTCGATGCGGCCGTCCTCGCCGCGGCCGTGCTCGACGCAGCGGCCGTGGATGTCGGCCATGATCTGCTCCAGCTGGCTCTCCATGTCCTCGAGGGTCCACGACAGGCGGGCCGAGTTCTGGCTCATCTCCAGGCCGGAGACGGCGACGCCGCCGGCGTTGGCCGCCTTCGCCGGGCCGAAGAGCACACCGGCCTCCCGGAACCGCTCCACGGCCTCGGCCTCGCTCGGCATGTTGGCGCCCTCGCACACGGCGCGCACGCCGTTGCCGATCAGCGCCCCGGCGTCGTCCCCCGACAGCTCGTTCTGCGTGGCGCAGGGCAGGGCCGCGTCGCAGGGCACCCCCCAGGGGCGGGCCCCGGCGTGGAAGGCGGCGCCGGGATACTCGTCCACGTATTCCGAGATGCGCCCGCGGCGGACCTCCTTCAGGTCCTTGACGAAGGCGAGCTTGTCCTCGTCGATGCCGTCCGGGTCGTGGACGAAGCCCCCCG
>CAZEHQ010000340.1:0-2866 GCA_964512165.1 uncultured Gemmatimonadaceae bacterium
AACTGTTGGATGAGCTGCTCTGTCTCGGCTTCGAGGACGCCTACTTGCTGTACTGTGCGGAGGTGGTCGTGCAGATCTTCCAGTGTTGCGAGCCGGGAGCCTTCCCGGTGACGACGCGGGCGGTGGTGTCGAAGGAGCTGGTGCCTTGAGGCGGACTAGCGGGTGAAGACCGTGCCGCGCACGTACTCGCCGTCGTCGGAGGCGAGGAAGGCCAGCACTCTGGCGACGCCCGCCGGATCCCCCAGGTAGCTCCGCGCCGCGGCCACGGCGGCCTCGGGGTCCTCCCCCCGGGCCTCGGCGCCCTGGGCGATGTTGAGCAGCTTCAGGGGCGTGGCGATGCCGCCGGGGCAGATCACGTGGACGCGGGTGCCGTCCGGCCCCAGGTCGCTCTCGAAGTTGTACTGCATCCCGTGCATCCCCGCCTTGCTGGCGGCGTAGGCGTAGGAGGAGGAGGCGCCGCGCACTCCGGCGCCGGAGGAGACCAGGAGCAGCACCGAACGTCCCGCCGCCCGCAGCAGGGGAGCGGCGGAGCGCACCGTCAGGTAGGTCCCCTTGAGGTTGGTGTCGAGGGTGATGTCCCACTCCTCCTCGGGCAGGTCGGCGATCTTCCGGTAGGCGCCGTCGAGCACGCCGGCGCTGCACAGGAGCACGTCGACGCGGCCGTGGCGGCCGCCGATCTCGCCGAAGACACCGGCCGTCTCCTCGTGGGAGCGCACGTCGAGGGGGTGGACCTCGGCCCGCCCCCCGGCGGCGGTGATCCGCTCGGCCGTGGCGCGGCCCTCGGCCTCGTTGTGGTCGAGGATCACGCTCAGGGCGCCCTCGGCGGCGAAGAGCTCGGCGGCGGCGCCCCCGATGCCGGTGGCCCCGCCGGTGACCACGGCGACGCGGCCCTCCAGCCTACCCATGGGCGCCCCCGGAATCGACGCCCGGCAGGCCGCGGACGAAGGCGGCCACCGCCTCGCCGAGGAGGCGGCTGCCCTCGTCGGTGAAGTGGACGCCGTCGTCGCGCAGCAGCCGCCCCCGCCCGGCGGCCTCGATCACGGCAAAGAGGTCGTTCACCGGCACCCCCGCGGCCTCGGCGGCTGCGAGGGCGGCCGCGTTGTAGGCGTCCACGTCGGCCTCGAAGCGGTCGAAGCTCTTGTTGCGGTGATGGCGGATCTCGTCCACGGGGGTGATCGTGGCCCACACGGGGCGGATGCCGGCGGCCTGCACGCGCTCGAAGATGCGGGCCACGTTGCTCCCGTACTCCTCCAGCGGCACCCGCGCCAGGCCGGAGTCGAAGTCCTTCGCCAGGTCGTGGAGGCCGCAGTTGAGGTGGGCCACGACCGGAGGGCGGTCCAGCACCCACTCGTCGAGGTGCTCCAGCACCTTGCGGGAGGGCCCGCCGTTGGGCTCCGGCGACCGCACCCGGATCCCCGGTTCCAGCTCGCGGCGGACGGTCTCCTGGTAGCCCATGCGGATCGAGTCGCCGATGAGGGCGAGTTCCATGCTCATGGCGAGCCCGCGCTCAGCGGCGCGGTTTCCACTCTTCGTGGTACTCCCACTGCACCACCAGCTGCAGCGTCTCCAGCTCGCGGGTGCGCTCCTGCAGGGCGCTGCGGATGACGTCGCCGATGGAGAGGAGTCCGATGAACTCGCCGGCCCGATCGATGAGCAGGTGGCGCAGCCGCAGGCCGAGGAACTTGTCCATCAGCTCGTAGGCGTTGTCCGTGTGGGGGGCGAACTTCAGCCCGCGGGTCATGTAGTCGCCGATGCGGGCGTCGGCGGGATCGAACTCCGGATCGATGGTGTTGCGCATCAGGTCCCGCTCGGTGTAGATGCCCACCGGGCGGCTGCCCTCGGTCACCAGGGTGGAGCCGACCTTGTTCTCCACCATCAGGCGCAGCGCCTCCAGGATGGTGGCGTCCTCCCCCACCGAGTACAGCTCGCCGCCCTTCTCCTGCAGGATCTGCTCGGCCGTCTTCACGTCCTGGGCCATGACAGGCTCCCTTTCCGGCGCGGGGCGCGCCTGACGAGGGCGGGTCCGGAAAGGACCCGGGGACCGCTGGGAAAAACCACCCCGGGGCCTGTCCGGGCCCCCGGGGGGGCGCAAGATACGAACTGAGGGGGCCGGCTCCCACCGGCCGGCTCCTCAGACGTTGCGCAGCAGGATCAGGCTGTGGTGGTCGCGCCGCAGATCGAAGTGGGCGCCGAGGATGTCGGCGAAGGGGCTGGAGGCGGCGGGTCCGCCGTCGATCGTCTCGATCTCCAGCTGGCGCACCGGCTGCCGGGCGCGGGTTAGCAGGTGGTCGAGGGGCGCCAGGTACTCGGGCAGGCGCGGGTCGTCGGGGGGGACGTGGAAGACCAGGCGCCGGCCGTTGCGGTGCGACTCCAGCACCAGCCGGGACCCGTGGTAGACGAGGTGGGTGCCCGCCACCCGCCGCGGCAGGGAGGCGCGCAGGCCCTCCAGCCCGAGGCCGCAGGCGGAGGCCGGATCGACCGCGGAGAGCCAGAACACGGCCTCCCGCGGCAGGTCCCGGGAGAGCAGGCGGAAGGCGCGGTGGCTGGCGAACTGGGGCCCCGGCACGCCCTCGAAGAAGTGGCCGGCGAGGATCTCGCCGGAGAGCTCCATCAGCCGCAGGGCGCGGAACAGCCCCTTCCAGCGCAGGGCGGGCCGCTCGCGCTGAAGCAGCTCCCGGAAGAGCACTCCGTAGCGGTCGAGGAGGAGGCGCACGCGGTCCTTGTTGCGCTCCTCCTCCTCCAGCGGGTCCCCCGGCGGCTCCGGCTCCGGCAGAAGCTGCCAGCTGCCCGGGTAGACGGTGGTTCCCCGCCAGCGGCCGGCGGCCCTTCGCGACAGGCGGCCCCCGCGCGGACGGGGGCCCCGGAG
>CAZEHQ010000341.1:0-2540 GCA_964512165.1 uncultured Gemmatimonadaceae bacterium
TTCCCGCCGACGAGCGCCACGCGCCGGAGCGGGTGCTGTGGCTGCTGCCGCTGGCGGAAGCGCCGACAGACGAGCGCACGGCCTATGCCATCCCGCTCGACGACATCACCATCGACGGCCAGCTCGACGACTGGCCCGAGGCGATGGCGGCCTATCCCATCGACTGGGTCTCCGAGTACTACAAGCCGGAGCCGCCGGAGGGTCCGGAGGACCTGACCGCTCACTTCCACGCCGGTTACGATGCGGTGGAGAGCCTGCTCTACCTGGCGATCGTCGTGCGCGACGAGGAGGTGGTCGTGCTCCCCGACAAGCCCTCCTACAACACCCAGGACCTGTGCGAGATCTACGTCGACTCGCGACCGCAGAGCGGGGACCGGCGCGCCTTCGCCCGCTACGCCATGGTCCCGGGGCCGGGCCGTTTCGTCCCCCGGGCCAGCGGCAACCCGGCCTTCCTGAACGGTCTGCCCCGGTTCGCCGACGTGCGAGCCGCCTACTCCAACCGGGGCCGCGTCACGGTCTACGAATGGGCGATCCCCGTGCAGCCGGGCTTTCCGCACAGCGGCCCCATCGAGACCGGAAGGAAGATCGGCTTCGAGGTCGTGGTCTCCGATGCCGACGGCCGCGGACTCGGCAACTGGGTGACCTGGACGCCTCGGGAGTCGGGGGCCAGCCAGTCCGATCTGATCTTCGTCGACAGCTACGACGGCCTGAACGTCCGCGTGAGCCAGGTCGTAGACGAGAGCCTCTACGGCAACCTCGGCCTGGTCTCCGGCCGCGTCACCGACGTCGACACCGGGCTGCCGGCCGTCGATGCCCAGGTGGAGATCCGGCAGCCCGACCGGCCGGCGCTGCTCGCCTTCACCGGCGCCGACGGCCGCTACGAGAGGAGTGTGGATGCGGGACGCTACTCGGTCGCGGCCACGGCTCGCGGTGCTCGAGCCTCCGCCGCGCGGGACGTGCGCGTCTGGCAGGACGGGCGATCGACGGTCGATCTGTCGATCGAGGATCCGGGGACGCGCTTTCACGTCGACGACGATGCCGGCCCGGACGGCGACGGCAGTGCCGCCCGCCCCTTCGCGGCGATCCGGCAGGCCCTGAACGCCACGAGTCCCGGGGACACGGTGCAGCTGGCTCCAGGTACGTACGGACAGCCGCTCGACCTGATCAGCTCCGTCACGGTGCTGGGCGCCGGCGCCGAGGAGACGCGGCTCGTGGGCGAAGCGGCCTGGTGGCTGGCGCTGCGTCCGTTCATCACCTACTACGAGCGGCGGCGCTGGCCGGAGGGACTCTGGAAGGTCGCGCTGCGCGACGTGGCCATGGCCGGCTTCACGGTCGATGCCGGCGAGGAATACCCGCTGAGGGCCGCCGAGGAGGTGGCCGACGTCCTGGCCATGGTGATGGCCATCGACCGCGATGATGCGGCCGCCGTGGCGGCTCTGCTCGAAGGCGACCCAGGCCTGGCACGCAGGAGGATCTACTCCCCGGACGCCTATCGCCAGGGCAGCACTTTCCTGCATCGCGTGGTCACCGTGTACACGTCCGCAACCGACGCGGAGTACGAGATCGCGCGGCTGCTGATCGAGCACGGCGCCGACGTCAACGCGCGCGGCGGCCAGGCGCGCGGCTTGGGGCTGACGGCCACGGGCTATGCGGGGTTCTTCGGCAACGCGAGGTTGGTCGAGCTCTACCTGGCCCACGGCGGCGTGGCGGACGACGAGGTCATGTCGGAGACGGCCCACGAGGGGGCCCACGTGCGGAAGTACAAGGCGACCTACATCGCCACCCTCGAGGCCCTGATCGCGGCGGGGGGGCGGTATGACCTGGGGCATCTCATCATGCTCGGCCACCTCGATCGAATCGTGGAGGAGCTGGACCGAGATCCGGGTCTCGTCCACGCCGAGATCGACCTGCGCCACGACTCGGGTCATCGCGGCACGCCGCTGCACGAGGCCGCCGACGACTGCGATGAGGAGATCGCCGGTCTGCTGCTGGACCGCGGCGCCGAGGTGAACGCCGTCGACAACCGGGGCCGCACGCCCCTGCAGCGCGCCCGGATCGAAGGGCGCTGCGGGGGCTCCTTCATCACCCTGCTGCTCGACCGCGGTGCCGAGGTCGACCTCATCTCGGCGGTCATGGCCGGAGATGAAGAGCGCGTGCGTCAGGTCCTCGAGGAGGAGCCGCAGCAGATCCAGGCGCGGCGATGGGACGGCTGGTCGGCACTGGACCTGGCCGTCGAGCACGAGCACGCCGGGATCGAGGTCCTGCTGCGCGACTCCGGCGCTTCCCTCGACCAGAACCTGGAGGCCCTGCTGCGCGAGGCGGGGCCGGAGCACGGCATCCACCGCGTGCGGGACCAGACGCAGGGCGTGCGAGGCGAGCTGGGATTCGTACACGTGGAGCCGGCGCCGTCCCTCGACATCCGCGAGCAGATCACCCTCGCCGCCTGGGTCTACCGAATCGACCGCGGCGGCACCGTGCTCGGCAAGTGGCGGCAGGTCGACGAGACGTGGTCCTACGTGCTTCACATGCCCGACGGCGGC
>CAZEHQ010000341.1:2550-2816 GCA_964512165.1 uncultured Gemmatimonadaceae bacterium
CGGCTTCCGACTGCGCTGGGAGGACGGGCAGACGAACGTGACCGCCTTCTCACTGCCCTATCTCGAGTGGGCGCACTACGCCGGGACCTACGACGGCGAGCACATGCGCGTGTACGTGAACGGCGAGCTGGCGGCCGAGGCCGAGGTGCCGGGGAAGAGGATCTCGTCCACCGGCAACCCGGTGTGGATCGGGTCCACCGGCTACGAGGAGCACACGGCGGCCCTGATCGACGACGCCCAGATCTGGAACGTGGCCCGCACGCCGG
>CAZEHQ010000342.1:0-2805 GCA_964512165.1 uncultured Gemmatimonadaceae bacterium
CATGCCGCTGTGGCGGCTGATCGGCGGGCACGAAATCGACCTACGCCGGGCCGGCACCTAGGTTCGCTGCCTCATGGAGTACCAGCCTAGCTGGTCACCCATGGCAACCTCGGAGAGGCATCCCATCCCTGGTCTGGATCAGTCCGATGAGAGGTTGAGGATGTGGCTGGCGAAGGAGAGCGAGACTGCCCCGGGGGCCGAGAAGTGCTTCTCCGCCAACGCGCCCCAAGGTTCCTCCACGCCCACCAGGTGGACCGGCTTGCCGCCGGCGAGGTGCTGGACCGCGCAGCCCTTGGCCTTCAACTGCCGCAGCGCCCGGCCGGAGCCTTGCCTCCCGGGAACCCGTCGCCGTCCCCGGACCAATCAGCCAAGGTGCGGCGGTCGGTCTGGAACAGCAGCGCCTCGGTGGCGAGCTCGTCGATGTCGAAGGCCGACAGCAGCGACTCGTCGGCCGGCAGGCCTTCGATGTCCAAGGTGGAGCAATTGCGCCGCGCCAGCAGGTCGGGGCGGAACTTGGGAGCGCCGGTCTGGGGCAACCCGTCCGGAACCTGCGCTTGTCGAACAGCAGAAGGATGTCTAAGGGGCAGCAAGACATCGTAGGAGTTGTAGATCTTCTCTTCCCCGCCCCAGCTGCAGCCGTTGTACCACTCGCGGATCTTGCGGCGGTCGAGGCCGGGCAGCTCGGGCGCGAAGACGGTGTCGAGGTCGTGGTCGGTGTAGCCGCAGATGGAGGAGAACGAGGCCTCCATGGTGAGGTCGATCAAGTTGTTCACGCCGCAGAAGAGGCTGACCTTGGAGAACTTGGAGACGCCGGTGAGGAAGGAGAAGCGGAGGTGCGCGTCGCACTCCTTGAGGTTCGAGTAGAGGGCGCGCAGGCAGTCGCGGTTGTCGGCAGCCAGGTCCGGCTTGCGCAGGGCGTCGACGATGGGCTTGTCGTACTCGTCCACCAGGACGACGGCCCGGCGGCCGTGGAGGAGGTTGTGCTGCAGACCGCCGGGCTGGGTGTGGAGGCCGCCCCCGAAGGACAGGTGGGCGACGGGGCGGCGGACGGACCAGTCCCACTGGTCGTCGGCCGCCAAGCCGCGGAAGAGTTCGCGGCGCCCCTCGAAGAGTTCCTGGAGCGTGCTGACGAAGAGACTCTTGCCGAAGCGGCGGGGACGGGACAGGAAGTAGTGCTTGCCGCGCCTGAAGAGCTGGCAGGCGAAGTGCGTCTTGTCGACGTAGTAGAGGTTCTCGCGGCGGATCTCGCTGAAGGTCTGGATCCCTAAGGGGAGGCGGACTCTGGAAGCGGGCTGGCTCACGGCGCGGGTCTCTCGCGTGCCCTGATTGTAAGGGCTGGGAGGCCGGCCGGGGTGTCGGGACAGTTGGAGCAGTGAGAGGTGAGAGGTGGGAGGCCGCCTGCGGCTGGGTGGGCCTGTCGCTTGGCGGGAGTTGCTGCCGCGGTCCGGAGGCTTGCCGGATCGGTCGGAACCCGCTGTCGGACGGCGTCGGTGGAGCGGGGGCTGGAAGGTCGCCGGGGGGGCCGGCTGCGGTGGGGCTGGCGGGTCTGCAGGGGTCCGCGCCAGCGGGCCGGATGGTGCGCCGCGGCCGGTGGGTGGCAGCCTTCGGCGGGCAGGCCGAGGAGATGCCGAAGGGTGTCTTGCGGTTGAGAGGAGAGGATGCTCGCGTGTCGGTGCTCGCCCTTGCGGCTGCTGGAGGCTCGCAGCGGGGCTTGCTCGCATCATGGCGGGGAGGCCGGTTTTCCCGGGATGGTTCGCTGGGCGCAGAGCGCCTCAGAGCGAGCCGCAGGGCGAGGGCGGTCGTGGGGGCCGCGATTCGGCCGGGAGGCGCTCTGAGCGGCCTCCAGGGGCGCTGGGGAGGGCGTTCTGCTGCCGAGGGGCGAGGGCGGTGGCGTGCTGGTCGGTTTGGGCCGGCGCAGGGCGGCCTGAAACCGGTGTGCCGCGGCTCGGAGCCGGAGGGTGCGGGCTGTGGCGGTGGCGGTCTGGTTGGGGTGGGGCCCTGTCTCGGGGCCCCGACCGCTTCCTCTCCAGCTGACGATTCGGAGCACTTCCCTGGCCGGGGCGTGGACCGGCTGCCCGGCAATCTCGGCCGTGCTGTCGGACGGGAGGGGGTCGCCTGACGGACCCGGCCGGAGAAGGGGTCGCAGCTGCTGGGAGTGATCCAGCGACCGGCCAGCGGCACATCCGCACCGAGGGCCCCTGCTGCGGCCCGGCCGGGCCCGGGCCGGCTGGGCAGCGGTCGGCCGGTGCGCACTGAGAGTGGGGCGGCCGGGGACGCTCGGGGCTCGCCCATCGCCGCAGCAGTGGGGCGGGCCCGCGATCTGCGTTGGCGGTGCTCTGGCGGGCCTGGGCCGGCGTTCCGGTGGTGCCTCCCGGTCGGGGCAGCAGGCCGGCAGGCGGGGGTGCTCTCGGCCCAGCACCCGGCCGCTACTCGGATTGACGGCCGCCGCCTCAGCGTGGGACGGTCTCCCGGTGGGGGCGTCCGGGAGTGACGCAGCGAGGGCGGACTGCAACGAGCGCCAGCGAGAGTCTGCTCGGGGCAGGGCTGCTGGCCGGCGGGCTGGGAGTGTGCGGAAGGGGCCGGTAGTGTAGGAGGCCGGGTCCTGGGTGGCGCCGGGGCGAGAGAGTGCGGACCGGTTGAGGACGGGAGGGCCGGGGAGGCGTGGGGAGGCGATGCCGCAGGCGCACGACTCGTTGCACTGCAACGCGCTCCTCTACATGCTCCCGATTCTCGGCGCCACCGTTTCCGAGACAGACCGTCAGGCCGGCCCCCAGCACGGCGCCCATCGCGCCGGCGACACCCAAG
>CAZEHQ010000343.1:0-2765 GCA_964512165.1 uncultured Gemmatimonadaceae bacterium
GGTGCCAGGCACCGCCGTCCGCCGCCGGTCCGCGCCGCCCGTGGGGCAGCGCCCTTACCGGCCTGGCGGCCCTGGGGGCGCTGGTGGTCCCGGGCTCCGCGCAAGCCGCACCGGCCGCCGCCCCGCCGGCCCCCGCCGAAGCCGCGGCGGCTGCCGCATCGCCGATCTCCGCGCAAGTCCAGCAGGCCCCTGCCGACGACGCCTTCGGCCGCATCGCCCACACCATCCGCCAGCTCTCCTCCCACGGATCGCGGATCGCCGGCTACCCGGGGGACCGCTTCGCCGCCGACTTCGTGGAGCGGGAGCTGCGCGCCGCCGGGGTGCAGGAGGTGCAGCGCGAGCCCTACGACATCGTCGTGCCCATGGACCACGGCGCCTCCCTGGAGCTGCTGGACGAGCGCGGCGAGGTGGCGGAGACGATCCCGCTGCAGTCGCTGTGGCCGAACCTCGTGCGCACCAACACCCTCGGACCGGAGGGCCGGCGCGGACACCTGTTCTACGGCGCCGCCGGGGAGCACGCCGACTTCAACGGTCACGTCATGGACGGCGCCGTCGTCCTCATGGAGTACAACACCTGGACGAACTGGAAGAACGCCGCCGCCCTCGGCGCCGGGGCGATCGTCTTCGTCGAGCCCGAGGAGACGACGAACTTCGAGTCGCGCACCAAGTGGAGCTGGACCCCCGTCGACGTGCCCCGGTTCTGGCTCGGACGGCAGGCGGCCCTGGGCCTGCGGCAGCGCCTCGGAGACGGCGAGCTCCCGGTGCGCCTGCGGGCGCGCATGGACTTCGAGAGCCACACCACCTGGGCGATCTGGGGCCGCGTGCCCGGCGTCGACCCGGAGCTCTCGGAGGAGCTGGTAGCGGTCCACGCCTACTACGACGGCCTCTCGGTGGTGCCGTCGGACGCGCCCGCCGCCGAGGCCGCCTGCGGCGTCGCCGCCCTTCTGGAGCTGGCCCGCCACCTGCGCGGCCATCCGCCGGCGCGCTCGGTGGTGCTGGTGGCCACGGGCTCCCACTTCCAGGGCGACCAGGGGCTGTTCCAGTTCCTCGACCGGCACGCGCGCCGGCTGCCCCTGTTCCGCAACCGCATGCCCAAGCGCTTCGTCGCCGACTCGCTGAAGGTGGACAAGCTGATGCGGCAGACCGCCGCCCTCGGCATCCCCCTCGACACCCTGGGGGTGCGGCTGGGCGACTCGGGGGGCGGGCCGGTCCTCGAGTCCGTCGACCTGGAGCGCCTCACGGCGCAGCTCAAGCGCCGGCGCATCAAGCCCGACTCCCTCGGCATCCGCCTGGAGCCGGACAGCCTCGACATCGATCTCTTCCTGGCCCTCGATCTGTCGAGCCAGTCCGACCAGGTCGGTCTCGTGCACAGCGCCCGCCTCTCCGCCCACCGCCGGTTCTTCGTCTCCCTCGGGCGCAGCTTCTCGCGCCACGCCGACGGGGCCGCCGCCGCCCTGGGGCGCGAACCCCACGGTCTCGTCAACCTCGTCAGCCCCATCAAGGGACTGTCGTGGGACAGCTATCTCGACGACGACGTCTTCATCGAGGACGGCCGGATCGCGCGCGACGTGGGCCTGGTAACCCTCAACCTGGTGACCACCACCGACCGGCGGGCGGTCCTCGACAGCCCCCTGGACCGGCCGGACCGGGTCGACTTCGGCAACGTGCAGCGCCAGAGCGAGATGATCAACCACGTCCTCACCCGGGCCCTGGCCGACCCCGGCCTCTTCGGCCCGGAGTGGGAGAAGCTCGGCCCCGCCCACGACCGCAACCTGCCCGACCGCCGCGTCGCCATCGACGGCCGGCTGCGGCTCCTGCCGAGGCGCTCCGCCACCCCCGAGGACCCGGTGCCCCACGGCACCGTCGTCATCCTCCACGACTACTACGGCGACATGTGGCGGCCCTGGATCGCCCTCGCCGACGACGAGGGCAACTACACGGTCAAGGGCCTCTCCAAGGGCAAGGTCGGGATTCGCGGCTTCCTCCTCGACAAGGAGACCGGCGAGGTCACCTTCGCCACCGACCACGGCGAGCGGGCCCAGAAGATCGGCGCCTGGGAGCAGGGCCTGACCAAGGCCGAGACGGTGTGGACGACGATCCTCTTCGAGGCCGAGAGCGTCGAGATCCACGACCGCATCCACGCCGGCTTCCACTTCACCTTCGGCAACTCCAGCCGCAGCATGAAGGTCCTCGACGACCGCGGCGCCGTGCCCCGCCAGTACGGCTTCGTCATGGGCGACTACCTCGAGCGCATGATGGTCCTCTACGGAGAGCCGGGGGAGCCGCTGCGCATGGTGGACAAGTCGATGGTGCTGCTCAACAACGCCGGCGCCGTGGACGAGCTCACCGCCCAGGGAGCCGGCTTCGACCTGTCGCAGAGGCGCCTCATCCCGTACGCCAGTCTGCAGTCGACGAAGGACATGTGGCGCCTCGACGACGTGCGCATGGAGCGCATGCGCCAGTTCGCCATCGAGAACCCGCGCCTCGACGCCCTGCACCAGCGCTCGCTGACCGCCCTGGAGAAGGCCGAGGAGGCCATGGCCGCCCTCGACTGGGACCGCTACGCCAAGTACGTGCGCGAGGCCATCGGCCTGGAGTACCGCGCCTACCCGGACGTGCGCGGCACCCAGGACGACATCATCCTCGGCCTCGTGTTCTTCGTCGCCCTGCTGGTGCCGGCGGCGTTCTTCGCCGAGCGCCTGCTCTTCGCGGCCCCCGACATCCGCCGCCAGATCGCCTGGTTCACGGCGATCATGCTGGTCATC
>CAZEHQ010000344.1:0-2763 GCA_964512165.1 uncultured Gemmatimonadaceae bacterium
CGGTTCTGGCGCACCTCTCCCACGTTCACGGTCAAGGCCGTCGAGGGGTCGGTCCGCTCGACGGGAGCGGTGACCACCCAGCCGGGCACCTCCCGGTCGGCCGACTCCAGGCAGGTCCACCCGTCTTCCCGCAGGGTGGCCAGGCCCAGCCGCGACAGGCGGACCTGGCCGGTGCTCCCGTAGGGGTAGACGTCGGGCGTGTTCTCGCCGGGCCAGCTGGTCCACTCCTCGCCGTTGCCGCCGTAGAAGAGGTGGATCACCCCGTCCTTGATGGCCGGCTTGTCGGCGATCACCAGCAGACCGCTGTCCCACTCCTGGTTGCCCCCGCGCGGGATGAGCGGCTGATGGCGGTCGACCCGCTCGAAGCGCTCGCCGTCGGCGCTGACTGCCAGCCGCACGTCGGCGTAGTAGGTGCCGTAGACGCCGTAGCCGTTGGGCACGTACCAGCCGAACTCGTAGGGCATGGCCCAGGCGCCGCCGTAGGGCGCCAGCATGACGTGATGGTTCTCGTACTCGAAGCCGTCGGCGGGCGACAGGATTGGGTTGTGGTCCGCTTCCCGCAGGTCCTCCATGTCCGGCCCCCAGGTGAGGAACTTGGCGCGGCCCCCTGCCTTGTCCGGCTTGTCCATCGGCACCAGGGCCTGCCACACCAGCTTGAACCGCCGCGAGGGATCGGGCTCCTGGTCGTCGCGGATCAGCGCGCCGGGGTCGCCGTAGGCGAGGGAGCGGTCCCGCCAGTCGGGCTGGCGCAGGCCCGGTCCCTCGGTCCAGTGGATGCCGTCCGGCGAGTAGTTCAGCCGCATGCCGCGGTTCTCGCCCGCCGCCACGGCGCCGTCGGTGCGCGGCCTCGGCCCTCGCAGGATCATCTTGTAGCGCCGGGCCGGGTCCGGCTCGGCCGGGTCCTTGATCACGGGGCCGTAGCCCATGACGACGATGTTGTTGTCGCGGGACCCGCGGAACTCGTGCAGCCCCAGCCGCGGCTTCTCCCAGGTCACGCCGTCGGTGCTGGTGGCGTAGCCGACCGCGGTCCAGCGTTCCGGCGCGATGTCGGAGCCGGAGTACCAGGCCTTGAAGACGCGGTCCTCCTCGTCCCAGATGACCGTCGGCGACGACCACGGCCGGGCCTGGGCGGCGTCCCACTCGTGCATGTCCCCCAGGGGCAGGACCGGGTTGTTGGGGTGCTTCTCGGCCTCGCAGACGCGGCGGACGGCGTGGTGGGTCTGTTCGATTCCGTTCAGAAGCAGGAAGCCGTCGCGGCTGCCGGCTGAGGTATCCATGGTGTCCTTTCAGTTGAGGAGCAGGTCGGCAACCGGGAGTGCCAGCACGCGGGAGCTGAGCGCATGAGGCTCGGAGCAGCCGCAGGCCAGAACCCCGAACGGCGCCTCCGGATAGCTGTCGAGAAACGCTTCGAGGCCTCGGGCGTCGTCTCCCCTTGGCCGAGCGGTCGTCTTGACTTCGAGCGGCAGGGGCCTGCGGCCGGACTCCAGGACGAAGTCCACCTCCTCCCCGGCGGCGGTGCGCCAGTGGCAGAGGGAGATCCGCGGCACCTGAAGCGACGCGAAGGCCAGGAGGTGAATGCACACCCAGTTCTCCAGCCAGGCCCCCCACTCCCGGCTCTCCTGCAGCGCTTCCGCGTCGAAGATGCCGGCGAGGTGCGCGGCGAGCCCGGTGTCGGACCAGAACAGCTTCGGCGCCTTGACGAGACGCTTGCCGCGATTGACCGAGTATGGGGGGATTCGCAGCAACTGGAAGGAGATCTCGAGGGTTCCCAGGTACCGCCGTGCCGTGGCCGCCGAGAGACCGGCGTCGCGAGAGAGGGAGGCCGCATTGGCAAGACGTCCGTTGTGGCCGGCGACGATCTGCATGAGGCTGCGAAAGTCGACGAGGTTGTCCGTTGCCGACAGGTCGCGCAGGTCTCGCTCGAGATAGGTCTGCATGTAACCGTCGAACCACCGGGTCCGGAACTCCGCATCCGGGCTCAGGCTGGGAACGGGATAGCCTCCGGCCATGATCGCCTCCCGCAAAGGGCGGGAAGGCGGGGGGGCCCGCTCGAGCCCGGAGAGGACGGCCTCGAGGGACCGCTCGCCCACCAGGAGCGAGAGATTCCTTCCGAACTCGCGGCCCTCAACCTCGGCCCAGGTCAGTCCCGGCAGCTGGAAATACACGGCGCGACCCGCAAGGCTCTCCGACACCCGGCGCATGAGAAGCAGATTGGCGGAGCCGGTGAGAAGGAATCGGCCGGCCCGGCGGTCGGCGTCCACCGCCCGCTTGACCGCGAGCAGGATATCCGGCTCCCTCTGAACCTCGTCGATGGTGACGCGGTTGCGGCCGATGAACAAGGCGTCGGGATCCCGTTGCGCCATCTCGCGGGTCTGGAAGTCATCGAGGGTAAGGTAGACTCGTTCCCGGGAGACCTCGGGGAGGGTGGCGATTGTCGTCTTGCCCGTTTGACGCGCCCCCTGCAACACGACGACCGGGTGTTGGCCGAGGGTGTGGGCGAGGGCGGAGGTCTGATACCTCGAAACGGTCTTGTGCAAATCGCTCATGATCTGATGGATAATCCGTCACGGCCTGATTGTCAAGCGACCAGGGCCTGGAGTCCATTGGCGGCAGGGGGTCCCGCGAGGGGGCGGTGCCGGCGGCTCCGGCCGCGCCTTCGGCGGCGCGTACGCCGGGCATGGTGGGGGGAGCTATCGCCAGGGGCGGATTCGGTGGGTTGGCGAGCCCCTCGCTGCGCTCGGGTCTCTGGGCCTCCGGGATGAG
>CAZEHQ010000345.1:0-2760 GCA_964512165.1 uncultured Gemmatimonadaceae bacterium
CTGCCCCGCTTCGAGGTCGACGAGATCACGCGGCTCTTCGCATGACGGCTGGGAGACCCGGCGCTTTCTTACGGTATCCACCCTGCGACCATGGAGAGGGAGACAGATGCGCGACCGGAGGATCCTGATCGGCGACTTCACACGAAGGGAGTTCCGGGAGATGCTCCAGGCGGGCACCCTGAAGGCGGCCATCGTTCCCACGGGGACCACCGAGCAGCACCTCGAGCACCTGGAGATGTGTCACGACAGCGCCAGCGTCACCCTGGTGGCGCACCGGGCGGCCGCCGCGTTGCACCCGGCCGTGGTCGTGGCGCCCACGGTACAGGTGGGCGTGTCCGAGCACCACATGATGCATCCGGGCACACTGACGACGCGGGTGGGCACCTTCCTGGACTACGTCTTCGACATCTGTGAGAGCATCACCCGCGCCGGCATCGAGCGTGTGCTGATTCTCAACGGCCACGGGGGGCACATGCACCCGTTGCGCAAGGAGCTGACCCGCTACCGCCAGTTGCTGGGCCCCGGCATCGTCTACGCCACGTACTGGGATCTCTACTCCGACGACGAGGTCTACTCCCTGGTGGGCAGCAAGCGGGTGCCGGGTCACGCCAACGAGTTCGAGACCGCCTTCGCCCTGGCCGGCTTCCCCGAGCGGGTGCACGAGGAAGCCATCGAAGACGCGGGCGCCGGCATGGCCACGCGCGAGCAGGGGGAGCGGGCCATCGAGATCGTCGTGCCCCACGTGGAGCGCCTGCTGCGCCGCATGATCGCCGGCGAGAGCCCGACCGTGGAGCCCCGCTCCTTCCGGCCGGAGGGCACCATCATCGGGGCCGAGAGCTTCCCCTACCAGGCTGGCCGAGCGGAGTCGGACCGATGTTGACGGAAGCACAAATCGCCGCCTACCGCCGCGACGGGTTCACGGTGTGCGAGGGATTCCTGTCGCAGGCCGAGGTGGACGACCTGCTGGGCGAGGCCGACGCCGTCTGCGCCGGCAGCACCCGGCGGAGCCACGACGCCGAGCGCCTGGAGATGGAGCCCGACCAGCCGCCGGAGGGCACGGCGGTGCGCCGCCTCTACGAGCCGTGCTCCTACTACCCGGTGGCCCGCGCCCTGTCGGAGCGGGATCGCCTGGTGGACGCGGTCGGGCAGCTGTGCGGGCCGAACCTGGTATTCCACTACAGCAAGCTGAACGTGAAACCGGCGGAAGTCGGCTCCGTGGTCGAGTGGCACCAGGACCTGTCCTACTACCCGCTGACGAACCGCGACAGCCTGGCGGTGCTGTTCTACCTGGACGAGACCGACCGCGGCAACGGCGCCCTGCAGCTGCTGCCCGGCCGCCACGACTCGGTGCTGCTGGAGCACACCCGGGACGGGTACTTCCAGGGCCGCGTCACCGAGGCGGTGGACGAGGCGGAGGCGGTCCCGGTGGAAGGCGGCGCCGGCACGGCCATCTTCATGCACGGCCTGACGCCGCACGCCTCGGCGCCGAACCGGTCGCAGCGGCCGCGTCGGACGCTGATCCTCAGCTACCGGGCGGCCGACGCCCTCCCCATCTACTGTGGTCCCATGACCCACAAGGCGGAGGCCCACGTGCGCCTGGTTCGAGGGGAGCCGGCGCGGGAAGCGCGCTTCGATCAGGACAGCTTCCCGATCCCGCGATACCGGGGCGAGGTCGCCTCCCTGTACGACCTGCAGGAACGCTCACGGTCCGAGCAGGGATCCTAGCCGGCGGCGCGCACGCCGTCGGTCACGCGCTCTTCCCATGACAACCTCCGACGACATGAACCTCAGGCGGCGGCTGCGGGCCCAGTGGGAGGAGGCGGTGGAGGACTGGATCGGCCACGACCAGTCGGTGCGCACCGACTTCCTCGACGACTGGGTGCTCGGCGCGTTGGGGGAGGTGACCGGCCGCCGCGTCCTCGACATCGGCTGCGGCGAGGGGAGGTTCTGCCGGGTCCTCGCCGGCCTCGCGGCGGAGGTCACCGGCCTCGACCTGACGCCGGCCCTCATCGACCGGGCCCGCTCGGAAGGCTCGGACGGCGAGACCTACCTCGTGGGCGACGCCGAGAACCTGGACGGCCTCGGCGACGGGGAGTTCGACCTCGCCGTCTCCTACATCGTCCTGGTCGACGTCCACGACCACCGCCGCGCCATCGAGGCGGCCTTCCGCGTCCTGCGCCCCGGCGGCCGCCTCGTGATCTGCAACATCCACCCCATGCGCATGTCGCAACCCGGCGGCTGGGTCCGCCTGGGCCCGCGCAAGCTGTTCTACCCCGTGGACGACTACATGCGCGAGGGCCCGCGGGAGTTCCACTGGTGGCGCCCCGGCTTCCTGAACATGCACCGCACCCTGTCCAGCTACGTATCCGCTTTTCTGGAGGCGGGGTTCGTTCTGGAGGCGCTGCACGAGCCGGTGCCGACGGCGGAACAGCTGGAGCGGCACCCGACCTGGGAGGACGAGTACCGGGCGCCGAACTTCATCGTCTATGTGCTGGGGAAGGCGGGGGGAGACGCCCCGTCCGCCTCCTGAAGGAGGGTCCAATGTCCGAGCCCCTTACCTCCGACCGCGCCATCACCGTCATGGTCTACACCCGGTACGAGTACCGCAGAGTCCACGCCCGGGTGCACCTCCTCGGCGAGACCCACCTCGCCGCCGGCGGGCGGGTGGAGTTGGTCCTCTTCAGCCAGCGTTCCAAAGAGGACCGGGAGCGGCGGGTCATCCGGGGGATCGGCCGGGAGGAGGTCAGCTTCGACACCAGC
>CAZEHQ010000346.1:0-2671 GCA_964512165.1 uncultured Gemmatimonadaceae bacterium
CGGCGCGGGGACAGGGACGGCGAGAGGCGGGCACCTTCAGGCTCCTGACAATGGGGTTGGCGCACCCTATCCTGGCCGCGGCTGTTGAGGCAAGGGTAGTGCTCCGGCCGGGAGCCGGAAACGCGCCCTGAGCCCCGCGGCTTCAGGCCCAGCCGGAGATGAAGGAGTCCACGGTGAGGGACTCGGGGACCTCGTCGAAGAAGTAGCGCGTCGCCTGGCCCTGGAAGCCGGGAACGCTGTTCTCCCGGTCGCCCTGCATGCTCCGGTCCACGGGCTCGAAGCGCGCCCACAGGGCCTCTGCCTCCGCCTCCGAGAACCGGTCCCCCAGCCGCCGGCCCCACTGCAGGGTCATGGGATGGATCATCGTGGCATGCTTGCGGTCATGCTCCGGGAGGCTCTCGAAGTCGGGCCGCTTCAGGTCGCGGATGCCGCGGGACGACTTGCTCAGGAAGATCGTGCTCTGGCGCTTGGCCATGGGGCCCGAGCCGGGGTGCAACGTCTCGAGAGCCTGGTGGTAGCCCGGGCCGTCTCCCTCGAGGGCGGCCCTGTAGGCGGTTTCCACGTGGTCGAGGGCGCGGTCGCTGCGCCGCCGCCAGCGCTCGAAGGTGGCCCGCGCCCCGGGCGAGAGATGCTCGATGTAGTGCGGGTCCGGGTAGTGGGTGAAGTTGGAGAAGCCGCCGTGGATGACGCGCCGCAGGCGGGTGCTGTAGTCGCTGGCCCAGTGCAGGATGGGCAGGATGTAGGCAACCCCGTCGCCAGCGGCCAGGCGGGTCTGGACGCCGCTGTCGAGGGGGGCGCGGTCGTTGCGGCGCAGCTGCTCCACCTCCTCCGGCGTGTTCGGCCGCAGGTGGCTGCCGGGCACCACCCAGAGGACGTCGTCGTCGTAGAGGGTGAGGTTCCACTGCACGTAGCGCGGGCCGCTCTCGCGGATGTCCTCGGCGTAGCCCATGACCGAGGAGCTGTGGGCGGGGGAGAAGTCCCGGTGCCAGCGCGCCGGACCGTGATCGCGCGCCGGGCTGCACATGAGCATCATCTCCGTCACCGCCGCGTCCTCGACGCCGAGGAGCCGGCTGCTGACGCCCTGCACGTTCTCGTGGAGCCAGATCTCGACGGCGGCGGCGGTGGATGCGTCGATCTCCCCGGCCATGTCGGTGAGGATCAGCCGCGGCTGGGCGCCGGTCTCCCAGTGGCCGCCCGGCGGGTCCCCGGGCGCGCGGTCACGGGCCCAGATGGCGCGTTGCCGGTCGACGAGGATCTCGTAGACGCGGCGCAGCTCCTCGAGCTGGTTGGGAGGGATGACCTGCCGCAGGATGACGTAGCCCTCCTCCAGAAACCGCTGGCGGTCCACCTCCATCACGAACCCTCCTGTCCGTCTTGCCGTGCAAGGCTGCTCGCGGCACCATAGGTTGTCGAGCGCCCCGAGGTCAACCTGCCAGGAGAGCGACCGTGACCGAAATGCCCATCGCCAAGGAGCCCTTCTACAACACCACCCGCCGCGCCGGCGACACCCTCTACCTGTCCGGCTTCGGGCCTGTCGACGAGGGGCTGAACGTCGTCGGGCGCGACATCATCGAGCAGACCCGTCACACCATGCAGCTCATGGTGCAGGCCATGAAGAAGGAGGGAGCCACGACCGCGGACCTGGTGCGCGTGAACGTCTTCCTCCTCGACATGGCCGACCGCGACGGCTTCAACAGCGCCTACATGGAGTTCTTCGACGGGCCGCCCATGCCGACGCGGCGCCTCATCGGCGCCGGCGACCTCTTCAAGGGGATCCTCGTCGAGATCGACGGCATCGCCTGGATGGGAGACTGACAGATGACCACGAGAGTCGGATCGGGGGACCACCGCTTCGAGGAACGGCACGACTGGCCGCGGCTGCCGGAGGGCTGGAGCTTCCGCGAAGTCGTGGACGTGGCCGTGGACGCGCAGGACCGGGTCTGCGTCTTCAACCGGGGCCAGCAGCCGGTCATGGTCTTCGAGGCCGACGGCACCCTGGCCGGGGCCTGGGGCGAGGGCATGTTCACCCGGCCCCACGGCGTCACCGCCGGGCCTGACGGCGCCCTCTGGACCGCTGACGACGACGGCCACTGCGTGCGCCGCTTCACTTGGGACGGCGAGCTGCAGCTGACCATCGGCACCCCGGGGGAGGGTTCAGCGGTGCACAGCGGCGACCCCTTCAACCGGCCCACCAAGGTCGCCGTCGACCCCCGCTCGGGGGCGCTCTACATCGCCGACGGCTACGGCAACGCCAGGGTCCACAAGTACTCCCCCGAGGGCGAGCACCTGCTCTCCTGGGGCGAGTTCGGCACCGGCCCCGGGCAGTTCAACCTGGTCCACAGCGTCTGCACCGACGACGCCGGCCGCGTCTACGTGGCCGACCGCGAGAACCACCGCGTCCAGATCTTCGACGACCAGGGCACCTGCCTCGACCAGTGGAACGACATGCACCGCCCCTGCGGCCTGCTCGTCTCCGGCGACCGCGTCTACATCGGCCAGCTGCCCAGCCACCTCGACGTCAACGCCGCCTACCCCAACATCGGCGCCTGCGTCACCATCCACGACCTCCAGGGGAACCAGCTCGCCCGCCTCGGCGGCGCCCACCCCGGCGAGGGGCCGGGGGAGTACACGGCGCCCCACGGTTTGGCGGTGGACTCGCGGGGGGACCTGT
>CAZEHQ010000347.1:0-2659 GCA_964512165.1 uncultured Gemmatimonadaceae bacterium
CGTGTCCAGTCCGCGGCGCACGGCGGCGAAGGAGTCGTTGCCGACGCGGCCGGACCAGGCGCCCTCCCACAGGGCCGCGGCCAGGGCCGGAGCGTCGAGGCCGGCCAGCTCCTGGAGGGTGGAGAAGTCGTAGCGGCCCTGGGGGTCGGGGAAGAGGGAGGCCACGCCGTTCCCCGAGCCGTCCGGCTCCTCCTCGTCGGCGGTGGGTCCGGCGAGCAGGTCGAGGTCGTGCTCGAAGCAGAAGGTCAGTCGCTCGCGGCCGCTGCCGACCCAGCGCAGGCCGCTCTCCTGCAGGACCCCGTCGAGGAGCGGGGTCTGGTACGAGCGCATGCGCGCCGGCAGGATCTCGGTCTCCCACAGGCCGGCGGGGGCGTCGCAGCCGAGGAGGGGCTCCAGCCGGCGGCGCAGCGTCTCGGGCGTATCCCCGGGCTCGTGGAGGCCCTGGAAGACAGCGAGGAACAGGGGCAGCTGGTCCACCGGCAGGGCCTGGAAGGCCGGCGTCGCATCGGCCCGGGCCATGCGCAGCAGGCTCTCGAGGTTCTCCGCCTCGCAGGCCTGGTCCCGCTCCGCGCCCTCGACCAGGGTGCCGACGACGACAGCCTGGTCGCCGGCCAGATCGTCGAGCACGGACGCCAGCAGCGGGTCCCCAAGGCCCAGGGTCCCGGCGAGCCGGCCGCGGTCGACCGGGCCGTAGTAGGACAGCCAGGCGACCACGACAGTCTCGAGGGCGGGTGCGTCCCCGACATCTCCCTCGCCGTCTGCGATCCCTCGGCTTGGTTCCTCTTCCTGGCCGTCCCCCACGCCACCGGCGGCCACGATCCCAAGGCCCGAGCCCTCCGGGTCTTCCCCGTTCCCGGCGTCGCTGCCGACTCCGCTCCCCAGGTTCGGCTCCTCCGACGCCTCTGCCGTATCCGCAACAGCCCGGGCCGCCTCGATCTCCAGTCCCGAGCCGCCGCGTTCCTCCTCCGGGTCCCGGCTGGCGCCGGTGTCCCTGACGGCTCGGGCGGCCTCGGTCTCCGGACCCGAGCCCCCGGGCTCCTCCTTCGCGTCCCCGTCGGCATCGGAGTCCCTGCTTTCCAGGCCCGGATCCGCCGGCCGGTCCTCTGCCTCCAACCCTCGGCCCGCCTCGACCTCGACCGGCGCGCCGTCCAACCCACTCACCCGCGCCTCCCCCCACCAGGGGAACACTGCGAGGCGCCCCAGGGCCTGGCGCGCAACGGCCACCGGCTCGGCCAGCGCTTCGGCCTCGACCCGCACGATCCGCCCCCTCCAGGCTCCCTCCTCCCCCTCGATCCATCCCTCCTCGCCCGCCTCGGCCGAATCCCGCGCCGCGGCGGCGAGCAGGGCCTCCCACCCGCTCCACGGGACCAGCAGGCGCTCGTCGACCCAGTCCACCAACTCGCGCGCCTCGGACGGCGCGTACCCCGGGTGCAGGCGCTGGCGCTTCTCCTCGAACCGCCGCACCACGTGGGCCGGGAGGGTGGGCCGCAGGTCGGGGGTGAAGACGACCTCGCGCAGCAGGTCCGAGCGCAGTTCCGAGGTCTGCCGTCCGGCGGCGGCGTCGCCGGCGTACATGTACTCGTTGACCTGCCCCCAGGCGACGGAGCGGGAGAACGGGCTCGGGCGGCGGGTGCGGCACTCCGACCACTCGATGGCGCCGGACTCCAGCTCGGAGAGGACGAGGCGCAGGGCGGGCAGGTCGAAGCCGTCCTGCAGACAGGAGCGCCAGGCCTCGACGAGGATGGGGAAGTCCTCGTAGCGCATCACCGTGTCGAGCAGCCGCTGCGAGCGCAGGCGGCTCAGCCACAGGGGCATGCGCTCGGTCAGGCTGCGCCGGGTCAGCAGCAGGGCCCGCTGGGCGCACTCGCGGAAGCGGGCCCCGAAGTAGCCGGATGCCTCCAGGCGCTGGCGCAGCAGCTCCTCGACGCGGGCCGAGGTGACGAGGCTGAGGATCTCCTCGGAGCCGGTCTCGGCGGGCAGGACGAGGACGATGCAGTCGTTGGAGGGATAGACCTCGATGCGGCCCCCGAAGCGCTCCTCCCAGGCGGCGTCGAGGGCCAGCGCGAAGGGCTGGTTGACGCGCCCGCCCCAGAACGTGTGGAGCACCACCTGGCTGCCCATGTAGCCCCCCGGCGCCGAGGCGACGTGCTCCACCAGCAGGTGATGGCGGTGGGGCAGGGGGGCGCCGGTGGCCTCGCGCTGGCGCCCCAGGAAGTCGAGGAGCTGGCCGGCGGCGGTCTCGTCCATGTGGTGGCGGCCGGTGAGCCGCTGCCGGAAGGCGGGGCCCTCGAGGCCGGCCTCGGCGTCCTCGAGGAACCGGCCGATGGCGCTGGAGAAGTGGAAGTCGCGGTTGGCGCCCTCCCCCTTCCAGAAGGGCAGGTCCACGGTGCGGGCCGGCGCCGGGCTCACCAGCACGTCGTTGTGGGTGATCTTGCGGATCGTCCAGTTCTGCGTGCCCAGGGTGAAGGACTGCCCCTCGGACGACTCCCACACGAACTCCTCGTCCAGCTCGCCCAGCTTCGCGCCCGAGCCCTCCAGGCGCAGGTTGAAGAGGCCGCGGTCGGGGATCGTGCCGCCCGACATGTAGAGCTGGCTCATCGCCCCCCGGCGGGCCTCCACCGTGTTGTCGAGGCGGTCCACGGTCAGGCGGGGCCGCAGG
>CAZEHQ010000348.1:0-2658 GCA_964512165.1 uncultured Gemmatimonadaceae bacterium
CTCCGCGGCGCCGGCGGCGGCCGCCGCCGCGGCCAGGGAGGCGGCGCCGGCCTCGGCATCGCGCTCCCGCAGGGCGGTCTCCACGGCGGCGGGAAGCAGCCGCCCCAGGGTGTCGGCGTCGCCCGAGTAGTCGTGGTAGGCTTCCAGGCAGACCGCGAAGGGGCGATCCCCGGCCCGGGGCCGGAGCGGATCCGGGGCCCGCCCCAGGAGGGTGGCGCGGCCAGCGGCGAGGTGGCCGGTGCGCACGGCGTCGGCCAGCAGCAGGGCGCGGGTCCCCCACCAGTCGCACGCCGCCGGCGGCGGATCGGTGACGTAGGCGTCGAGGCGGCTGCCCTGAAGGGAGGGGGGACCCGCCTCCCACGCCAGGTCGTGGCCGGGGGCGACGGCCAGGGCGGCCTCTCCCTCGGCGGCGACGAAGCGCTCGCTCAGGGCCAGGCGCTCCAGCTCGACCTCCTCCGTGAATCCGCTCAGGCGCACCACCAGGTAGCGGCAACGCACCGGCGTAAGCCCGTACCACTCCTGCCGGCCGGAGGCGCAGACGTAGCGCAGCCCGTGGTCGATACGCCCCCAGGCGGCGGCGGCGCCGATCTCGACGACACCGCCTCGCCCCTCGCGAAGGCGCAGACACGGATAGCCGGTGACGATCCGCCCGAAGTCGAGGACGAAGGCGACGGCGCGATGGTTGCCGGTGAGCACCGAGGTCCGCCCCGTCAGGGCCAGCAGCTGGTCGCGATGGACGCACTTGCAGCCCCCCGGCCCCACGGAGGCCGGCGCGAAGGAGAGGCCGCCGCCGGGCAGGGTCTCCTCGAAGACCGCGAAGCCGCGGGCGGCCGCCAGCCGCTCGTCGGCCCGCGGCGCCTCGTCCTGCACCTCGATCCCCGCGGCGGTCTCGACGCCCTCCCAGTCCTCCTCCGCCGGGGGATCATCGAGGGCCGAGAAGCCCTCGCCGGCGGCCAGCGGGAAGGCCTGCCAGCCAAGATCGGACTCGACGGGTTGGGCGGGACCACCGGCCACCCCCTTCAGGCGGCCACGGCAGGCGAACCACGGAGCCTGGCCGTCCGGGGGTGACCCGACGACGGCGAGCATCTCGTGGAAGCCGGCCTCCAGCACCCCTTCCAGCACCAGGAGCTGCCACAGGGGGCGCTCGGCGAGGGCGCCGCCGGGGGCGCCGCCGACCCGCAGGCCGTCCACGTAGAGCTGCACGGGAGCGTTGGCGGCGATTCGCAGCCGGCCGCCGCGGCAAGGCCCCTCGAGGGCCAGGCGACGGCGCAGCAGGAGCGCGCCGCTGCCGCCGCCGTGTCGGATGGGTCGATGGTTCACGGACGGTAGAACGGGATTGCCGCCGGCGCCGTCAAGCCGCCGCCGCGGCAGGGCGGGACTAGCGGGGAGGCCCGGGCTGCCGCAACTCAGAACTCGGCATGCAGGGTGAACCGGCCGATCATCTCCACATCCCCGTCGCTCGCGGATTCGATGCCGATCACGTTGGCATGAGGTGAACGGCCTCGGCCGCCTTGATTCTGAGCCCCACGAGCAGAGAGCGTTCCCCGTCCTCGCCGGAGCCCGCATGCGGCTCGAAGAAGTCGGCCCGGAGGAAGGTCTCGAGGCCGTCGATGATGCGCTCGGCCCCGAACACCGAGAGCCCCCGCAACCGCGGGTTGGCGCCAGCCTCGTCCAGGCTCTGCACGAAGCCTTCGACCCCACTATGGAAACGGCCCCTCTTCAGACCCAGGAAGGCGGCGAGTGTGGTGTGGCCGTAGTCGCCGGGGCGTCTCTCACGGTCGAGGCAGGCGGTCATCTGGAACGGCCCGGGCCTGAAATGCACGAGGCCGTAGAGCTTGACCCCCAGGCCCGCTCCGACACGGACCAGGTGGGCGTGCCCGTGAGACCCAGACGCAACAGATGGCGGCGGTCGGGCAGGAAGCGCAGGTAGGCTCACGAAGGACCTGATCTCCGACATCTTGCCATCCAGGCCTCCGTCCCGGGTCTCCAGCCGGAAGCGTCAGAAGAACTCACCTCCAGGGTCTTCTTGAGGGGGCTCTGCCTCGGCCGACAACTCTCGGCCCGGACTTCCCACTACCACATGACGAGGACCGACACTCCCGAGGCGATCACAGCCCCGAAGCCCCACGCCGACCGTTGCAGGAGCCGCCGGTCTCCCAATGCTGCCACCAGTCCCATCTTGAAGACGAGGTTCGCGAGTCCGGCTGTGAGAATGAGTCTCCATCCACGTTCCGGCAGTATGCGTCCGTCACTCATCAGGTTGGCGAGGGACAGGGTGATGGCATCCATGTCCGTGAGTCCACTCAGGATGGCTACCGCATAGAGGCCCTCTGGGCCGAGGGTATCCTTGGCGAAAGCGATGAGTACCAGGACCACCGCATAGAGCAGGCCGAAGACCAGAGCGCTCATGAACTGGGCGGGGTTCTTCGGATCGGGCACAGGTTCGTGTGCCTGCCTGCTCACGAAGAAGTACAGGAGAGCCGCGGCCAGGGCATTGACTCCCAGCACAACCAGGATGGGCGGAGCAACGACAATCAGGTGTTCGGGTGCGATGATGGCGACTTCGACGAGGATCCGGATGAAGGCCATGGCCGAGGCGATGGTGATGACGAACACGGCCAATCGGCACAAGGCTGGATTCTCCCTTGTCTGTCTGGT
>CAZEHQ010000349.1:0-2630 GCA_964512165.1 uncultured Gemmatimonadaceae bacterium
TCTGGCGGCCGTCTGGCTGCTGCTGGCCGCGGCCACATCCGCCGACGACCGGGTCGCCGGCCACTGGGAGGGAGAGATCCAGGTCCCCGGCCAGCCCCTGGTCGTCAAGGTCGATCTCGAGAGCAGTGGCGGGCTCTGGAGCGGGTCGATCGACATCCCCGCCCAGGGGGCCGCCGGCCTCCCGCTGGAGGGGATCGAGGTCAGCGAGGACGCCTCCGAGGTCACCTTCTCGATCCGGGGCGTTCCGGGCCATCCAACCTTCCGCGGCACCCTTGACGGAGACGTCATCACCGGCCGTTTCACCCAAGGCGCCGCCGACCTCGGCTTCCGTCTCTCGCGGGAAGCCGCCGCCGAGCCGGCCCGCCCGCAGGAGCCCCGTCCCCCGTATCCGTACGAATCAGAAGAGGTCAGCTTCCGCAGCGGTCCCGTCACCCTCGCCGGCACCCTGACCCTGCCGCCGGGCGATGGCCCTTTCCCGGGGGTCCTGCTGATCTCGGGCAGCGGCCTGCAGGACCGCGACCAGACGGTCTTCGGCCACCGGCCCTTCCTCGTCTGGGCCGACCATCTGACCCGCTCCGGCGTGGCTGTGCTGCGCGTCGACGACGCCGGCGCCGGCGGATCGACCGCGCATCCGGAACCGCCCACCACCGCCGACTTCGCCGGTGACGCCGCCGCGGGCGTGGACTTGCTCATGGCCGACGAGCGCATCGGTCCCGTCGGCCTCCTGGGCCACAGCGAGGGCGGCGCCATCGCCGCCATCGTCGCAGCGCAACGGGAGGACGTCGCCTTCGTCGTGCTCCTGGCCGGCCCCGGGGTGCCGGGCGTCGAGCTGCTGCGCCGGCAGAACGAGCGTCTCTTCGAGGCCGCCGGCATGCCGGTGGGCCACCGCCAGGCGTTGCTCGCCCTCCTGGACCAGCTCTTCGCGGCCCTCACCTCCGAGCGGGATGAGGCGGATCTGCGCCCCGAGGTGGAGGGGATCGTCCGCCGCCAGTTCGAGGCCAACGGCGTGCCCGCCGCTCAGCAGGACGAGAGCCAGGTGCGGGCGGCGCTGGACCAGGCCCTCGATCCGTGGATGCGCTACTTCCTCGCCTTCGATCCGCGTCCTGTCCTTGGCGCCGTCCGGGCGCCGGTCCTGGCCCTCAACGGCGAGCTGGACCTGCAGGTCGACGGCCGGCAGAACCTGACCGCCATCGCCGCGGGCCTCGAGGCGGGAGGCAACCGCAACGTCACGGTGCGCAGCCTGCCCGGGCACAACCACCTCTTCCAGCGCGCCTCCACGGGCCGGATCGACGAGTACTCCACCATCGAGGAGACGGTCTCGCCCGCGGTCCTCGACCAGGTGCGCGACTGGATCCTCACAGTGACTGGAGAATGACCATGGAGACCCGCACCCTCGGACAGACCGACCTCACCGTCACCCGCCTCGGCTTCGGCGGCGCCCGCATCGGCTACGAGGACGTGACCCCGGACCAGAGCGACCGGCTGCTCAACGGCCTCCTCGACATGGGGGTGAACTTCGTCGACACGGCCGCCTGCTACCACGACAGCGAAGAGCAGATCGGCCAGGCGATCGGCGCCCGGCGGGAGGAGTACGTCCTCGCCTCCAAGTGCGGGCACGTCACCGGCGGCGCTACCGGCAAGGAATGGTCGGCCGACGTCATCGCCCACAGCAACGACCGGTCCCTGGAGCGCCTGCGGACCGACCGCATCGACCTGGTACAGCTCCACAGCAGCTCGACGGAGGTGCTGGCCGAGGGCGAGGCGGTGGAGGCCGTGCTGCGGGCGAAGGAGGCGGGCAAGGTGCGCTACGTCGGTTACAGCGGCGACGGGGAGGCCGCACTGAAGGCCATCGACATGGGCGTCTTCAGCACCCTGCAGACCTCGTACAACGTCGTCGACCAGGAGGCGCGGCGGGAAGTCCTGCCGGCGGCGCGGGCGGCCGGCATGGGGGTCATCGCCAAGCGCCCCCTGGCCAACGCCGCCTTCAAGGCCGAGGCGTCGCGCTACAGCTACGCCGACGTCTACTGGGAGCGGGCCAAGAGCATGGAGGTCCCCGAAGGCGCGCCTTCCGACGGCGTCGAGATCGCGCTCCGGTTCTGTCTCTCCCACGAGTCGGTGGACACCGCCATCGCCGGCACGTCCCGCATCGAGAACGCCGAGAAGAACATGGAGATCATCGCCCGGGGCGATCTGCCCGAGGAGGTGGTCACCTCTCTCTGCGAGCAGTTCGACCGGGCCGGCGGCGACTGGACGCCCCAGATGTGACTGCGCTCCACGGGCACGCATGCGCGGGGCCGGGAGCCCCATGACATACAGAGTGATCCAGGTCGGCACGGGCGGGCGCGGCCGCTCCTGGTGCCAGGGCATCCTCCCTCCCAACATCGAGGACGGCCTGATCGAGGTGGTCGCCGCCGTCGACACCAACCCGGAGGCGCTGACCAACGCCCGGGGCTTTCTCGGCCTGCCTCCCGAAAAGTGTTACACCGACCTTCAGCGGGCCTTCGCGGAAAACGACGCCGACTTCTGCAGCATCGTCGTGCCTCCCGCCTTCCACGAGGAGGTCGTCGACGCGGCCCTGGCCCGCGACATGCATGTCCTCTCGGAGAAACCGATCGCCGACACCCTCGCGG
>CAZEHQ010000350.1:0-1921 GCA_964512165.1 uncultured Gemmatimonadaceae bacterium
CTCGTCCCCAACGATGCCCCCTGGGGAGGCGGCGGCGAGGGCGGCCTCCACCTCGGCGACGGTCACGTTGGCGTGGCGCCGGCCGGTCTCGCGCACGACCTCGTTGAAGACCGACGGCGCCCGGAAGGGCACGCGGTCCTGGTCGCGGGCGAGCGCGTAGGAGGCCAGGGCCTCGCGGTCTCGCCCCTCCATCCTCCGCAGCCGGGCCAGCTCGAAATGGGCGGCGGCGCAGTAGGGGTCCCTCCTCAGCGATTCCCTGGCCAGGGTCCGCACCCGCTCCGGCCGGCCCTGACGGAAGAGGTCGTCCGCCTTGGCCGCCAGTTCCGGGCCGGCGAGCTCGCCGCAGTCCGACCGCAGGGGATAGAAGCCGCCGAGGTTGGACGCCAGGGTCCCCAGCAGGACCGGGACGCCCCTGCCGGCGGCCGTCTCCGCCAGGTCGTCGAGGTTGGCGCGGTAGTTGTCCACCGTGCTCCCGTAGCTGTCATCGGTAGAGCCGATCTGGTCGGTCACCAGGTGGAGGCCGAAGCGGGGCGGCTCCCCCCCGGCCAGCGAGGACAGGCCGAAGAACACCTCCTTGGCGCCGTGGAGGAGCCTGGATCTCTGCAGCTGCATGTGCGCCCGGATCAGCGATCGCTTCTGGCCCAGGCGGACGAAGGGCGTCGTCGGGCCGTAGGGGCCGACGAACTCGTTGTGGCCCATGTAGACGACGAGCAGATCGGGCTCGTAGTCGAGAACCTCGCGCGAAGTCGAGGACGCAGTGGCTGTTGACCGCGGTGATCCCGCAGTTGACGACCTCGAACCGGCGATCCGGGAAGGCATCGGCGAGCATGAGCTGCAGGAAGCGCGGGAAGTCGAGGCCGGGGGCGTTGGGAAACCCCACGAGGGTCGAGCCGCCGAGGGCGAAGATGCGCACCGTGTCCGGCGGCTTGCGGGCGGCGAAGCCGAGGGCCACCGGCTGGCGGCGCAGGTGTGGCGGGAAGAAGCGGTGCGTGACCTCGGGGTTGGCCGTGTAGGATCCCGCGGTCTCGTCGAGCAGGAAGAGGCGGTTCGGCGGCCCGTAGCCGATGGCCCGAAGGCCGAGCTCGGCCAGCCCGATGACGCCGAAGCCCCCCAGCAGGGCCAGCAGGTTGGCGCGGGAGAGCCTGGGTATCAGTAGGCGACGGCGATGAGCCGTTGGTCTGCCCTTCTGGAGGCGCC
Organism: uncultured Gemmatimonadaceae bacterium; assembly: GCA_964512165.1. Taxonomy (GTDB): domain Bacteria; phylum Latescibacterota; class UBA2968; order UBA8231; family UBA8231; genus UBA8231. The sequence continues at coordinate 1,198 of CAZEHQ010000350.1, forward strand.
GGGGTCGTCGACATCGACCACCACGCGGCACAGGTACAGGCCCGGAGCCACGAGGTTGCCCGAGCCGTCGGAACCGTCCCACCGGAAGCTCTGGTCGCCGAAGGTCAGGCGCTCCTCGCGCCACACCAGGCGCCCGCCGAGGTCGTGGATCCTCAGCTCCACGGGACGCGCCACGTTGACGTTGCCCACCGAGAACCGGACCTCGGTGAGGTCGTTGATGCCGTCGCCGTTGGGGGTGAATGTCCTCGGCTCGACCTCGATGGCGCGCACCACCTGCCGGCTGATGGGAACGGCGATGCTGAGGCCGTCACCCGGCTGCAGGAGCGTTGCGTTCCCCGGGTCGACCTGTTGCCAGCCGCTCCCCCCCTCGGAGTCGCGGATGGCCACGTCGAGGGTGGTTGCGTTGAGCAGCACCTTGGCGCGGAAAGCGATGCGTACCAGCTCGCCGGCGGCCTGCACGCGGCCGCGCTCGTTCTGCGGCAGCTGGTTGTACGCGGCTTCGGTGAGGGGCACCCCCTCGCGGTCGTATGGGAACTCTCCTCCGGAGCCGATGAGCTTGCGGAAGTAGCGGATCTCGCCCTTGGCGGAGTCCGGCAGGGCGCGGTAGTCGAACTCTTCCACCTGCTCCTGCAAGGGGCCGCCGGCGTCGGTGCGCCCGGTGATCTCGAAGTACAGGATCCTCCCCTGCTGCTCGATGGGAAGGCCCAGGTAGGTCAGCTCGTTC
>CAZEHQ010000350.1:1931-2615 GCA_964512165.1 uncultured Gemmatimonadaceae bacterium
CGTCCACCGGCACCTCCTCCTCGACCTCGAGGATCTTGCGGTGGAAGAGCCGGTCGCCGTCGCCCGCGGGCAGGGGGGCCACCCTCCTCGGCAGCCTCAACAGCACCCGGGAAGCCTCCTCCGGCTCCGGCGCGGCGATTCCAGGCAGGCCTCCCTGCAGCACCTTGAGGGTGTCGCCCGAGGACGGGTCGAGGAGGGCCAGGAAGGGGCCGTCGTCGCCCTCGAACCAGTTCGTCGGAGCCCCGGTGTCCGGGTCGGTCCGCGACGCCGGCTCGGAGAACCGCTGGGCGATGCCGCCGTCCTCCATGTCCCCTTCGGCACCGATGGTGATGTGGAGCAGCTCGAACTCCTGGATCGGGTCGGCGTCGACCAGGACCTCGTCGAAGCGGCTGCTCGGCTCGCCGTCCGGATCCTCCTCGATGAAGGTGGGCCGCACGAAGAGGTCGAAGACCTCCATGTGGCCCGGCGTCGCCTCCGAGGGCCACACCTCGGCCAGGGAGCTGGCGGCCGCCGGCGGCAGCAGCTCCACCTCGATGGAGCGCAGGGTGGCGGCGAGGTCCGGCGTCTGCGACAGCAGCCGCGCCTGGATCTGCAGGTACCTCCGCGGGCTCGGCGAGGTCACGCGCTGGCCCGGGACCAGGTAGCGCTGGCTCCAGGAGCTCCAGCCGCCCCCGGGGACCCGCC
>CAZEHQ010000351.1:0-2590 GCA_964512165.1 uncultured Gemmatimonadaceae bacterium
GGCCGCCGAGGGGCTCGGTTCGGCGGCGGTGACGATCACCGCCCGCGGCTGACCGTCCTGGACGATGACCATGGCCTCCGCCTCCTGAGAGAAGATCCAGAGGACGAGAGCGAGAGGGGCGAGGATCGACATCGGTTCCTGCCTTTCCGGCGCCCGGCGCGTCCGCGGCCGGGCCGCCGGGGCATAAGATCAGTCCCTATCTTTGGCGAAACAATGAGATCGGTCCGGCTGTTCGCCGCCCTGGCCGCCCTTGTCCCCGGGCCGGCCGCGGTTCATGCCTACGTGGGGCCGGGCGCGGGTATCGCCATCGCCGGCGGTCTCTGGACCCTGCTCGTCGTCGCTCTCGCCGCGGCGGTCCTGCTGCTCCTGCCCTTCCGGATGCTGCTGGCCTGGCTGCGCCGGAGGAGGCGCCCCGCGCCGCGGGCCCGGCGCGTCGTCGTCATCGGTCTCGACGGTCTCGACCCCGGCCTCTGCGGCCGCTGGATGGAGGAGGGGCGCCTGCCGAACCTGGGACGACTCGCGGCGCAGGGGACGTTCCGCCCCCTCGGGACCACCCTGCCGGCGATCACGCCGGCGGCCTGGTCCTCCTTCGCCACCGGGACCGACGCCTCCGGCCACAACATCTACGACTTCATCACCCGCGACCCCCGGACCTACGGACCGGTGCTCTCCTCGGCCAGGGTGTTACCGCCGCGCCGGAGCCTGAAGCTCGGACCCTGGCGCCTGGCCCTGTCGAAGCCGCGCATCCGCAACCTCAAGGGCAGCCGCCCCTTCTGGCAGCTCCTCGGCGACAACGGCGTCTTCAGCTCCATTCTGCGCGTGCCCATCACCTTTCCGCCCGAGCCCTTCGACGGCCACCTGCTGGCGGGCATGTGCGTCCCCGACCTGCGGGGGACGCAGGGGGAGTTCACCTGCCTCGTCGAGACCCCGCCGGAGAGCGCGGACCCGGCGGGAGTCGTGGACGCGCAGGGCGTGGGCCGCTGGATCGAGGTCGGCCTGCGCCCGGGGCAGAGCAGCCGCGTCGAAATCCCGGGGCCTCCGGCTCCCTTCGGCGGCAGCGGCGATCCACCCCTCCATGCCGTGATCGACCTGGAGCGCGGCGGGGAGGCGGGTGGCCTGCGGCTCACCGCCGGCGGCCGCCGGCTCCACCTGCGCGAGGGCGTCCACTCCCCGTGGGTGGAGCTGACCTTTCGCGGCGGCCCCGGGGTTCGCGTGCGCGGCATCTGCCGCTTCCTGCTGGCCGCGGCCGAGCCGCTGAAGCTCTACCTCACGGCGGTCCAGATCGATCCCGACCGGCCCGTCCTGCCGCTGTCCCACCCGGCCTCGTACGCAGCCTACCTGAGCCGCCGCCTGGGGAAGTACGGCACCCTCGGCCTCGCCGAGGACACGGAGGCCCTCGACGCCGGGGTCCTCGACGAGGAGGCCTTCCTGGAGCAGGCGCGCTCCCTCCACGAGGAGCGCGAGAGGATGCTCTTCCACGGCCTGGACCGCACCCGGGAGGGCCTGCTGGTCTGCGTCTTCGACGGGCCCGACCGGGTGCAGCACATGTTCTACCGCACCCTGGACCCTGAGCATCCGGCCAACGAGGGCCGCCGCCTGGCCGGCTTCGAGGACGTCCTGCCGGCCATGTACGGGGAGATGGACGACCTGGTGGGCCGGGTCATGGAGCGCGTCGACGACGGAGAGACCACCCTCCTGGTGATCTCCGACCACGGCTTCTGCCCCTTCCGGCGCGGGGTCAACCTCAACACCTGGCTCCGCGACAACGGCTACCTCGCCCTGGAGGACGATCCGGCACGCCCGGGGGAGGCCGGCGGCGAGTGGTTCGCCGGCGTCGACTGGTCGCGGACCCGGGCCTTCGCCCTCGGCCTGGCGGGGATCTTCCTCAACCGCGCCGGGCGCGAGGCCCGCGGCGTCGTGACCGAGGCGGAGGCGGGGGAGCTGAAGCGGGAGCTGATCGCCGGCCTGGAGGGGCTCGACGACGAAGGCCGGCCGGCGATCCGCAAGGTGTGGGACGCGGAGAGCCACTTCCACGGCCCCTACAGAAAGGAGGCGCCCGACCTGCTCGTCGGCTACAACGCCGGGTACCGCGCCTCCTGGAGCGGCGCCAAGGGGCGGGTCGGCGAGCGCGTCTTCGAGGACAACACCCGCCACTGGAGCGGCGACCACTGCGTCGATCCCGCGCAGGTGCCGGGGGTCCTGTTCTGCAACCGGCCCATCGGCAGGGAGGATCCGCATCTCCTCGACGTGCCGGTGTCGATCCTGCGCCTCTTCGGCGTCGAGCCGCCTGCCTACATGCAGGGAGAGGACCTCTTCGGTGAGCCGCCGGTTGCACCGTCGTAGCTCGCCGCCGCGGGCCGTGGCCGTCCTGCCCTGCCGGGGGAGGGGTCTACGGTGAGCCGCCGGTTGCGGCGTCGCAGCTCGTCGTCCCGGGCCGGCGTCGTCCTTCCATGCAGGGCGAGGATCTCTGAGGCGAGCCGCCGGTTGCGCCGACGTGGCCGGTGGTCCCGGGCCGCCGCGGCCCTTCCATGCAGGGAGAGGGCTTCTTCGGGCAGCCGCCGGTTGCGCCGTCGTAGCTGGTGGTCCGGAG
>CAZEHQ010000352.1:0-2583 GCA_964512165.1 uncultured Gemmatimonadaceae bacterium
CTCGACGAGGGCGCCGTCCGCCTGCCGCAGCCGCAGGCCGAAGCCCGCCTCCCTCGCCGTGCCGATGCGGGCGCAGGCGATGCCCTGCCCCTCCAGGGCGGCGGCCACCGACCCGGCCGCCTCCGTGGCGCAGCCGATGAGCAGGGCGCCCGAGGAGATCACGCCGAAGGGGTCCAGCCCGAACTCGGCGCACAGGCGCCGCGACTCGGCGCTCACCGGCAGGGCGCCGCCGTCGATCTCCAGCCCCACCTGCGAGGCCCCGGCGATCTCGGCCAGACCCGTGGCCACGCCGCCCTCGGTGGGGTCGTGCAGGGCGTGGACGCCCCCCGCCGCCAGGGCCGTGCGGGCGTCGGCGACGACGCTGATCCCGGGGTCGTCCAGGTAGCCGGCGCAGCGGTCGAGGGCGGCCTCGGTCCAGCCGCGGGTCCGCAGCTCGTCGCCCTTCTCGGCGGCGATGATCGCCGTGGCCTCGATGGCCATTCCCTTGGTCAGCAGCAGCGCGTCCCCCGGCTGCAGTCCCGAGGAGCGGACCACGCCGCCGCGGGGCACCTCGCCGAGCATCTGGCCCACCACGAGGGGCCGGTCCATCCCGAAGGAGACCTCGGTGTGGCCGCCGGCCACGGTCACCCCCAGCTCCGCGCAGGCCTGGTGGATCTGCCCCAGGATCTGCTCGAAGAGGGCACGGGTGGCCAGCTCCTCGGGGACGATCACCGAGGCCAGGAACCACTTCGGCACCGCGCCCATGGCGGCGATGTCGTTGGCGTTGACGTGGACGGCGTACCAGCCGATGCGGTCGGTGGCGAAGGTGATGGGGTCGGTCTTGGCCACCAGGCAGCGGTCGCCGAAGTCGATGACGGCGGCGTCCTCGCCGACGCCGGGGGGCACCAGGAGGCGCGCGTCGTCGCCACCGGTAAAGCGGCCCAGCAGTTCATCCAGAACGGCCGCGGGCAGCTTGCCGGCGCCAAAGCGGCGCTCCCCCTCAGCGCCGGCCGCCATAGTGCTCGCACAGGGCCCGCGCGAGGGCGGGCACGCTGCTTTCCCCCGGCTGCACGGCCACCGTCAGGCCGTGGTCGGGCCGATGGCGGCGATGTCGAGGCGGCGCAGGTGCTCCAGGCCCGCCTCGCGTCCGGCGACGGCGAGGAAGTTGCGCACGCTGGAGGGGCTGGCGAAGACGGCGCAGTCGAGCCGGCCCTCCGTGAGGGCGTCGGGCAGCTCGACGGAGGCCGGGTCCGGGGGGCGGTTCTCGTAGGCCGTCACCCGGAAGACGAGGGCACCGCGAACGGCGAGGCTCTCGTCCAGCTCGGTGCGCCCGATGGAGGAGGCGGGCAGGAGGATCTCGGCGCCGGTGAGGTCGACGGACTCGAAGGCAGCGGCCAGTCCGGAGGCGGAGTGGATCTCGGGCACGAGGTCCGGCTCGACGCCGCGCTCGCGCAGCAGCTGGCCCGTGGACAGGCCCACGGCGGCCACCCGGGCGCCGCCGTAGGCGCGCGAGTCCCGCCCCAGCTGCCGCAGGCGGCGGTGGAAGAACTCCACCGAGTTGGGGCTGGTGAACACGACCCACGAGAAGGCGGAGAGGCGCGACAGGGCGCCGTCGAGGGCGGTCCAGTCGTCGGGGGGGCCGATCTCCAGCAGCGGCAGCAGGTGCACCTCGGCGCCCTCCGACTCCAGCATCAGGCGCAGGGGACCGGCCTGCTCGCGGCTGCGGGTGATGAGGATGCGGCGGCCGAAGAGGGGCCGCGACTCGAACCAGGAGAGCCGGCCCTGCAGGCCGACGACCTCGCCCACGACGATCAGGGTCGGCGAGGCCAGGCCCGCGGCCTCGACCTGTCCGGGCAGGCTCTCCAGGGTCGCCGTCACCGTGCGCTGCCGGGGCCAGGTGCCCCACTGGATCGCCGCCGCCGGCGTCTCCGGCGCCCGCCCTCCGGCGGTCAGGGCCTCGCAGATGGCGCCGACCTTGCGGCTGCCCATGAAGACCACCAGCGTCCCCGGCACCCGGGCGAGACTCGGCCAGTCGACGCCGGATTCCGGCTTGGAGGGGTCCTCGTGGCCGGTGACCAGGACCGCGGCGGCGGCCAGGCCCCGGTGGGTCAGCGGGATGCCGGCGTAGGTGGGCGCGCCGGAGGCGGCGGAGACGCCGCAGACGACCTCGAAGGGCACCCCCGCCTCGGCCAGGGCCAGGGCCTCCTCGCCGCCGCGGCCGAAGATGTAGGGGTCGCCCCCCTTCAGGCGCACCACCCGGCGCCCGGCGCGGGCCTCGGCCACGAGCCGCTGGCTCAGCTCCTCCTGGCGGCGGGCGCTGCCGCCGCCGCGGTGCCCGGCGGGCATGAGCTCGCACCCCGGCCGGGTGTGCTCCAGCAGCCTTCGGTCGATCAGGTCGTCGTAGAACACCACGTCCGCCTCCGCCAGGAGGCGGGCGCCCTTGAGGGTTAGCAGGCCGGGGTCGCCGGGACCGGCGCCGACGATGTAGACGCGGCCCTCGACGGCCTCGGGGGGATGGTCCACGGAGTGAGAGGCGCTCAGGCGGCGCAGGCCGAGAGGATCGCCTGGCCGCCGGCGGCCCTGACGCGCTCGGCCAGCCCGGCG
>CAZEHQ010000353.1:0-2569 GCA_964512165.1 uncultured Gemmatimonadaceae bacterium
CGAAGTAGGGAGACCAGTTCGTCAGCTGCACCACCCGAACGACCTCCTCGTAGCTTTCCCGGCCGTCGGCCAGATCCTCCTTGCGCAGGGGCAGGCCCGGCAGCCCCTGGGTGCCCAGCCAGAGGTGGGTGCGCGGCGTGATGTGACAGGTGGCCTTGAGGATCGGCACGAAGGTCCACTCGTTGGCCAGGTCCACGGCCAGGCTCTGGCGGACCCGGCGCAGCCGCAGCCCCTTGGCCTGGACGATCACCCGCCACCGCTCCGACAGCTCTCTCACGTACTCGGCCCGGGCCACCATCGTCAGCCGGGTGATCGTGTCGGCGGCCTGGTCGCTGCCATCGGCCAGGATCGTCTCGCGCTGCTCGTTGAGCGCATGGCGCAGGTTGCCGTCGAGGCGCAGGCCGGGGGCGGGGGCGAGGTCGATCTCGACGTAGGCCTGCCGGTCGAGGCTGTCGCGGTACTCCAGCAGGTCCAGCACCGTGGTGGGGGCATAGGTCCGCTCCCGGTTGGGATAGCGGCCCCACACCTCGTCGAAGACGACGTAGTTGTCGACGATGTCGTCGTGGAGCCGCCGCAGGCGGGTCTCGGCCCGGAGTGAGCCCCACCGGGGGTTGTGGCGCCGGAGGGTGGCCACGCCGTAGGTGCTCTCGTTGCGGCCGCCGCCGACGATCCCCTCCGCCCGCAGCCGTCCCGCCGTGAGATCGAGGCCGCCGGGCAGTTGCAGCGTCCCGAAGAGGTGGTACCCGCGTTGGTCCACCTCGTAGGGGTAGTCCGAGTCCAGGTCGTCCTCGCGATGGTCCGGGATGGCGTTGTTGTTGGCGTCCCGTCCGTAGGCATAGGCCAGCGGCTCCACGTCATAGAGCAAGAACGCCTCCAGGTAATCGGGCACCCGGTTGCCGTTGCGGTTGGTATCCGGAATCCGGTCGTTGTCCCGGTCGTTGCCCGGGAACACCCCGTCCGGGTCGAAGGGGGTGCCCGTGTCCGCACTCATGGGGCGATGTCCGGGGCCGCTGTCGGGATAGCGGTCGTCGTCGTCGTTGTCCTGCACGAAGCCGCTGTCGTACTCCTCGGCGATGGAGAACATCTCACCGCCCACCTCCACCCGGCCCCGGCGCCACCGCCCGTTCACGTAGGACGCCCCCGCGTCCGTGCTGCTGCGCGCCCCGTTCCAGCGGCGGATGCCCCTGATCTCCCGGTCCTCGCGGTACCCCGGCCGGCCGTCGGGGAACTCGCGGTACTCCACGCTGCGGGCGTGTTCCCAGCGTACCTCGGCGTCGCCCCACTCCCAGGCCCCGTTGAGACCCCACAGGGCCCGGCCCGTCCACTCCCCCAGATCCAGGCGCACCCACTCCAGGTTCGACATGTCCTGCACGTTGCCCGGGGAGCGGCGTGCGGCGGTCACCCCCGGCGTCTCCTTTTCCACGAAGTAGCCTTGCCCCGGCGCCAGGAAATTGCCGCCCACGCGGTAGTGGAACTCGTAGTTCTCCACCGCCGGGGCCGAGACGTAGAGGGGCAGCACCTCGACGCGGTAGTCGTTGCCCACCAGCGCCTCCACCTGCACCTGGCGGATGAAGGGCTCCTGGCTCACGTCGAAGAAGGCGATGATCTGCTCGTGGCCGTCGGCCCTGAGCCCGGGCACGTCCGGCAGGGCCTCCACCCAGCGCAGCAGCTCCTCCAGGTTCACCTTGTCGGACACGTCCTCCCCCCGCAGGTGATCGCGCAGGTAGAGGACATCCGCGAAGCGCGTGCCTCGGTCCAGGTAGGCCACGCGCCGGAACTGACCCGTGAGCCGGCTGGTGGAGCCCACGGCGGTGGGATTCTGGCCGTTGATGCGAGCCAGAAAGGGCCGCAGGTCCGGCCGGTCTTCCCCGTTGACCTTCAGCCGCACCTCCGACACCACGGCGCCGGCCTGCAGGTCCTCCGGCGAATCGTCGGAGAGCCGCACCAGGTAGCCCACGGGCAGTACCTGCTCCGCCTGCAGCCCCCCGCGCAGCACGAAGCTCTCCTGCTCGGCGTCGAAGATGTGGAAGTTCACCCCCGTCGCCCCCAGGGTCAGCGCCCCCAGCTCGACGTCGCCGTGGGCCCCCAGAAGCATCGCCGAGCTGCGGATCTCCTCTGCAGAGTCCCAGTGGTGCCAGGTGGGACCGCCGCCGTAGCGGCTGTCGGCGAAGGGACCGGTGTAGCGCTGTCCGATGACGGCCACACGGGTATGGCCCACCTGGCTGTCCAGGCGGATGCCGTCATAGCCCGGCAGGGCCAGGGTCAGCGGCGTGAACAGCGTGCGGATCTCCTCCCCGTAGATCAGGCTCGCCGCCCACCGCGCGTGCGACTCCCGCGCCACCAGGTTGCGCTCGAAACGTCCAAAACGGGGGATCGTGCGCAGCGACTTGTGCCAGGCCGTGGCTGTCGACGCCCGGGTCTCCCGCCACTCGTACACGTCGTAGCCACGGATCAGGAAGTTGCCCAGTGGGCCGTACTAGTTGCGCCGCGAGAACCGGGTGAACTCCGGCAGCGTGTAGTCCTGGAAACCGTAGTTGAGGTAGGAGGGATCCGACCGGTAGAGGAAGGA
>CAZEHQ010000354.1:0-2562 GCA_964512165.1 uncultured Gemmatimonadaceae bacterium
GCCAACGGCGCCTACGACCAGAACGAGATCGAGGCGCGCCCCGACGTGCTGGTCTACTCGACGCCGGTGCTGGAGCGGGACGTGGAGGTCACCGGGCCGGTAACGGTGACGCTGTGGGCCGCCACCTCGGCCACCGACACGGACTTCACCGCCAAGCTGGTGGACGTGTGCGAGGACGGCTGCGCCCGCAACCTCACCGACGGCATCATCCGCGCCCGCTACCGGGAGTCGATGTCCGAGCCGTCGCTGATCGAGCCGGGCCGCGCCTACTGCTACACAATCGACCTGTGGGCCACCAGCAACGTCTTCAAGGCGGGGCATCGCATCCGGCTCGAGGTGTCCAGCAGCAACTTCCCTCGCTTCGATCGCAACACCAACACCGGCGGGATCATCGCCGAGGACACCGAGCTGAAACCTGCTCTGCAAACCATCCTGCACGACGACGCGCACCCGTCGCACGTCACGCTGCCCATCATCCCCCGCTAAGGGGTAGACCAAACACAGAGGACACAGAGATCGCAGAGAAAAATTTGAAAAGCCTCTGTGTTCTCCGTGTTCTCTGTGGTGAAACAAGGGAGGAAATGTGCCCCACGAATCCATCCCCGATCCCGATGCGCCGCCGGACCCGCTGCGGGACTGGTACGTCAACGAGATCTGGGGCCGCCGCTCGACGGACGACGACGCGCTGTTCGAGGTGATGAGCCTGCAGGTGTTCCAGGCCGGCCTGACCTGGAAGATGATCCTGGACAAGCGCGATTCCTTCCGCACCGCCTTCGCTGGCTGGAGGATAGACGCCGTGGCCGCCATGGGTCCCGACGACGTGGAACGGCTGCGGCAGGACGGCGGCATCGTGCGCAACAGGCTGAAGATCGAGGGGGTGATCGAGAACGCCCGCCGGGTGCAGGCCCTCCGCGATGAGCATGGCAGCTTCTGCCGGTGGTTCTACGAAGGGCTGGAGGGTCAGGAGTACCCGCCGCTGGCCCAGGAGTTGCGGCGCACGTTCAAGTTCATGGGGCCGGAGATCGCGCGCATGTGGCTGATGGCCTCGGGCCGCATCAGCCGCGAGGAGGGCGACAAGTACCGGCCAGTTCCTCGTGCCGCCGAACAGGGAGGCCAGTGATGTGCCGCAGCATCAAGACCCTGCGCAACTCCGAATCGCCCGCCACGGACGCCGAGATCGAGGCGGCGGCGCTGCAGTTCGTCCGCAAGATCAGCGGCTACCGGCAGCCGTCCCGGGCCAACGCCGAGGCGTTCGAGGCTGCGGTGGCCGAGGTCGCGGAGTCGTCCCGGCGGCTGCTGGCGCAATTGACGGTGCGGGGCTCCGGCTGAATGATCGGCCCTGCAGGGCCGAAACGGGTGGCCCGACGCGCAGATTGTAGGGGCGGGTTTGAAACCCGCCCCTACACCTCTCTCTGATCACCTCACGCCGGGACTTCACCCCCACCCTGACCCTCCCCCTGAGGGGGAGAGGGCTTGGGCGTTGGGGGATTCGGTATCCGAAGGGTGCTAGGCGGACTCGTAGGGCTGGAGCTGGATCTCCTTGAGGGCGGGGATCACTTCCTTGCCCAGCAGCTCGATGGAGCGCATGCAGTCGGCGTGAGGCATGGGCCCCTCGTTGCCGTAGATCAGCAGGTAGCCCGGGTTCAGCTTCTCGACCACCCACTGTAGCTGCTCGATGACCGTCTCGGGCGAGCCGACGATGATGGTGCGGTGGTCCTTCTGGAGATCGTAGGACTGGGGATCGCCCGCGTTGCCGGCGAAGGCGCCGGAGGGCCGGCTGCGCTTGATCTGCAGGGCCTGGCGCGACTGGTAGCCGGGCGGGTCCACGTGCTCGCGGGGACCGCGCTGGCGGTGTCCCTCGGTCCAGACGAAATGCCGGCCCAGCTCATCGGCCTTCTCGTCGGTGTCGGCAACGAAGACCTTGAGCAGGTAGCCGAAATGCTCGGGACCGGCCTGGTAGCCCGCCTCGTGAGCGGTGTCGATGTAGATGTTCTTCAGCCACTCGGTGGTCTCCATCACCGCGCCCAGGTTCATGTACGGGTGGCCGTTCTTGGCCGCCCAGACCACGCTCTCCGGGCTGCCGGTGCCGGGGAACCAGATGTCGGGCCGGGGATTCTGCATGGGCAGCACCCACGGATTGACCGCCCGGTACTGGTAGTACTTGCCCTCGTAGCGGAAGGGACCGGGCGTGGTCCAGCACTTCACGATCAGGTCGTGGGCCTCCTCGAACCGCTCCCGGTTTTCCGTGGGGTCGATGCCCGCCTGCAGGGTCTCCACCGCGCCGCCGCGAACGAAGCCGGAGATGATCCTGCCGCCGGAGTAGCAGTCCAGCATGGCGATCTCCTCGGCCATGCGGATGGGGTCGTTGACGGCGATCACGTTCCCGAGGATGGCGATCTTGGCCCGCTTGGTGATCTTGGAAATCACGGCGGCGTCCAGGTTGACCGCCGGCTTTCCGCACCAGTAGGCGGCGTGGTGCTCGTTGGTCATGATGCCGTCGAAGCCCACCTCGTCGGCCAGGGCGTACTGGTCGTGGTACTCGTTGTAGAGCACGTGGGCCTT
>CAZEHQ010000355.1:0-2446 GCA_964512165.1 uncultured Gemmatimonadaceae bacterium
CTGGGCCTGTCGCTGCGCCACGAGGGCAAGGACATGACCGTGGCGCAGGCCTTGTCAATCCAGGGCTACGGCGACGAGGTGGCCCGGCGGTTGGGGATCCGCCGCGACGCGGCCGGCACCGGCCTGATGGTGGCCTGCACCCACCCGGGCCTGCTGGCGGCCCTCGATCGAACGAGCTTGGCCAAAGAGGACCTGCGCCGCATCCTGCTGAAAATCCCTGGCGCCGAGTACCGTCCCAACCCCCACAGCTTCGGCAGGGGCCTGCGCTTCCGGCCCGTGGTGGTGCCGGCCGAGGTCCTGGAAACCCTCGACATCGAGCTGCCCCGACTTGAGGAGGGAATCCCTCGCAATGAGCCCGACCAGCGATAGGGCCATGGCCAGTCTTTTCGCGGCTCGACGGGCACTGGGGGCGGTTTGCGTGGGGTTGGCCACCGCCGCGGTGGGTGAGACGAGCCGGATCAGCGCCGAGGCCGAGACCGCCTACCGGCTGCTGGAGGTCACTTCCCCGGAGGCCGTGCCCGCAGACTTCACCGGCGGCGCCGTTCCCCACTACTGCGGCACGCCGCTGGCCGTGGCCGCGGTGGAGGCGCTTGAGGGCGCCGACCCCTTCGCCGGCCGGCTGCTGGCCCGCGCCCTGCGACGGCCGGCCTTGGCCCACGAGGCGGTCTCGCCCTCCGGCCGGTTCCGCGTCCACTACGACACCGAGGGCCCCGACGCCGTCGCTGCCGCCGACGCCGACGGCAACGGCCTGCCCGACTACGTCGACCTGACGATGACCCTGGCCGACAGCGCCTGGCACGTGCAGATCGACGTCCTCGGCTACCGAGAGCCGCCGCGGGACGACGGCGTCGGCGGCGGCGACGAGATCGACATCTACCTGACCGACCTCGGCCGCTCCCGGCGCTACGGCCTCACCTATCCGATGTCGGGCGGCGACAGCGGTCCCAGCTACCTTGAGATCGAGAACGACTTCGAGAACGCCGTCTTTGGCACCGACAACGTCTGCCGCGGCTACCCCGGCAGCCGCGGCCTCGACGCCCTGCGCGTCACCCTGGCCCACGAGTTCTTCCACGTCGTTCAGTTCGGGTACTACCAGGGATTCGACGGCAGCTGGTGGCAGGAGGCCACGGCCACCTGGATGGAAGACGTCGTCCACCCCGGCGCCAACGACTACCTCCAGTACCTGTGCGACTTCCTCGGGTCCCCAGGCCGCGCTCTCGACGGCGGCGATCCGCGGGTCGACCTCCACGCCTACGGCAGCACGATCTTCGCCTTCTTCCTCGACCAGCGCCACGGACGCGAGGTGGTGCGCCGGTCCTGGGAGGAGCACGGCCGGCGCCGGTCCGCGAGCCTCGGCAACCTCGACCGCGCCCTGCGCGACTTCCAGGGCGAGGCAGGGGTGAGCGGCCCCGAGGCCGGCCTCCAGCAAGCCTTCTCCGAGTTCGCGGTCTGGTCCTGGTTCGTCGGCGACCGCCACCGCGAGGAGTTCTTCGCCGAGGGCGATCTCTACCCCTCCCGCGATGAGTTGGCCTTTCCCGTGACCGCGGGCGCCGCCGTGACCGATAGCGGCACCGTCGACCACTTGGCCAGCCGCTACCTCCGCCTGGACCCGCGCCTGCTCCCGGGGGGCGTCACCCTCCGCATCGAACAGGCCCGGGGCCGCTGGCGCAACGTCCTCCTCCTAGCCACGCCCAACACCTTCCATGTGCGCGACTTGCGGGAGGACCGCGTAGTCGAGGTGCCCGGCTGGGACGCCTGGGACGAGGTCATCCTCGTCCTCAGCAACGTCGAGCTCCACGGCCGCGGCTACGACTACGAGGTGGCGGTTGCCTACGACGACACGGAATGGACAGACCCTCTCCATCTCGGCGCGGTCTGGCCAAACCCCTTCCGGCCGTGGCTGCACGGCGAGGTATGGATACCCTTCTCTCGCCCCAGTCCTGACGCCCGCCTGACCCTGTACGCCGCCGACGGCAGGGAGGTGCGCAGGTTCGATCTGGGACCGCGCCATGCCCCGAGGTATTTCGTGCCTTGGGACGGCGCCAACGAGTCGGGGGAGCCGGTCGGTTCGGGGATCTACTACGCGGTGCTGGAGGCCGAAGGGGTGTCCCTTCGGCGGGCCTTGGCCGTGGTGCGTGACCGCTGAGGAGCGTTTCTGCGACAAGCGAGCTGGGCGAGCCTCTGGAACGGAGGCGACGGTGGCCCGGCCTGGGTCCTCACGGCCGTCGCTCGCTGCCGATCGTGGTGGATGAGGCCAAGATCGGGAGCAGGAGTGGGTTCAGAGACTGTTCCCTCATCGCTGGCCTTGCCTCGGTGGCGCGGGCATCGGGGAGGCTCGCGACGACGAGCGCATCGTGCGGCCCAACGGCCGGACCCCGGCGCTGCAGGGTTCAGTATCCGCGGTTCTCCCTGCTGCTGTCGGCCCGCGCCATGCCGCAGCTGGAGC
>CAZEHQ010000356.1:0-2432 GCA_964512165.1 uncultured Gemmatimonadaceae bacterium
CGGCTACCCCCTGCAGACCCCGAGGCCGGGGTGGGTGGAGCAGGATCCGGAGGACTGGTGGCAGGCCACGTGCGCGGCCCTGCGCGAAGCCGCGCGGCAGGTCGACCCGGCTCGCATCCGGGGACTCTCCCTCTCTGGGCAGCTCAACGGCGGACTCTTCCTCGACGACGCCCTGCAGCCGTTGCGGCCGGTGCCGATCTGGCTCGACCACCGGGCCGCGGAGATCTGCCGGCGCATCGATGACGGCGCCGCGGGGGACCGCGTCCACCAGGCGGCCCGACAGCGCTTGACGCCGGTGAACACCCTGGCCAAGATCCTCTGGGTGCGCGACCACGAGCCGGCGGTCTACGGCAGGACGCGGGTCGTCCTGCTCCCCAAGGACTGGCTGCGGCTCCGCCTCTCGGGCAGCACCGGGACCGACCTGACGGACGCCTCCGTGACCGCCGCCCTCGACCTGAAGGAGAAGCGCTGGTCGTCGGAAGTCCTCGCCGCCGTCGGCGTGCGCGAGGACCTGTTTCCGCCGCTGTCCCCGTCGACCGAAGTGGTGGGCGCCGTCACCGAGGAGGCGGCGGCCTCCACGGGACTTCCGGCCGGCGTCCCGGTCTGCGCCGGCGGCGGCGACATGCCCTGTCTCGCCGTGGGCAGCGGAGTGGTCGGTCCCGGGATCGTCGCCCTCGGCATCGGCACCGCGGCCCACGCCACGGCTTACGCCCCGGGCCTCGAGACCGCCTCCGGGCCGGCCACCGAGGGGCTGTGGCCCATGTGCCACCCCGACGCCCGCGGCCATGCCTGGCTCGGGTGCTCCTTCACCGGGGGCGAGAGCCTGCGCTGGCTCACCGGGATCCTCGGCGCCGGTTACGAGGAGTTGCTCGCCGAGGCGGAACAAGCCGAAGCCGGCAGCCGGGGACTGGTCTTCGCCCCCTGGCTGGAGGGCCGGGCCACGCCGGGGCCCGACCCGGCCGCCCGGGGCGCCTTCCTGGGGCTGGACCTGCGCCACGGGCGCGGGCACATGGTACGCGCCGTCATGGAAGGTGTGGCCTACGATCTTCGCGAGTGCCTGGAGTGCTTCCGTTGCGCCGGGCTGCGGGATCACGAGATCCGTATCGGCGAGGGCGGTTTGCGCTCCGTCCTGTGGAGGCAGATCGTGGCGGATGTGGTGGGCGCGCCGGTGCGCGTCCTCACCGCGGAGGACCCTTCCGCCCTCGGCGCGGCCCTGATCGCCGCCGTGGGTACGGGCCTGTTCGAGGACTTCAGAGAAGCCTGCGGCGCCGCGGCCGGGCTCGCCGAGACGGTGGAGCCCCGGGACGAGGCGCGACCCGCCTACGAGGAGGGATTCGTGGAGTACCGGCAGATCTATCCCGCCCTGCGGGACTGGCACGGAGGGCGCGGCCCATGAAGCCGGAAGCACCGGTCGAGGGGGAGGGGCTCCGCGACGAGCCCCGGCGGCATCCGCTGATCTGGGTGGTGTACCTGTTGCTGTTCGCCGTGGCCGTTCCCTGGTACTGGCCGACGGGATACCGGGGCCCACTGGTCCTCGGCCTGCCCCTGTGGGCAGCCGTGAGCCTGGGAGCCGTCGTCCTGATGGCCCTGTGGACGGGGTTCGTCATCCGCCGCTGGTGGCGGGAGGAGGCCTGAGTGGAATCCGGATCCGGCTTCGGCACCGGCGCCCTCGTCGTCATCGGCCTCTACCTGGTGATGATGATCGGCGTCGGCTGGATCGGCCGGCTGCGGCGCCAGAGCGACAGCATGGCCGACTTCTACCTGGCCGGCCGCTCCATGGGCCTGCCGGTGCTGCTGCTGACCCTCTACGCCACGCAGTACAGCGGCAACACCATGTTCGGCTACACGGGCAAGGCCTACCGGATCGGCTTCGAGTGGACCGTCTCGGTGCTGTTCATGTTCTCCATCATCGTCGGCTATCTCCTCTTCGCGCCGCGCCTCGTGGCCCTCTCCCGGCGCCTCGACTTCATCACTCCCGGCGACTACATCCGGCACCGCTTCGCCTCGCCCGTCCTGACCCTGCTGGCCACCCTGCTCATGATCTACGCCCTCGGCAACTACACCCTCGCCCAGCTCAAGGCGATGGGCGCTGCCGTGGAGGGGATCACCGACGGCGGAATCGCCTCGGCCTGGGGCATCGTCGCCCTGGCGGTGATCATGGTCGTCTACGAAACCCTCGGAGGCATGCGGTCCGTGGCCTGGACGGACGCGATCCAGGGGGTGGTGCTCCTCGCCGGCTTCAGCATTCTCCTGTTCCTGGTGCCGGGGCTCGGCGGCGGCCTGACGGCGGTCGTCGAGGAGTTGAGCGTTGCCGAGCCGGCCATGGTGGGGGCGCCGTCCCTGGAGGTCTGCAACACCTGGATCAGCTTCGTCTTCCTCCTCGGCTGCGGCGCCGCCATCTATCCCCAGGCGATCCAGCGGCTCTACGCCAG
>CAZEHQ010000357.1:0-2425 GCA_964512165.1 uncultured Gemmatimonadaceae bacterium
ATCACAGCAACTACGCCCTGGCGACCATCGATTCGGACTCGCCCCGCTTCGGCCGCCTGCGTCTCTTCCTCATGACCCAGTGGGTCCAGGACGACATCCCCGACCCGCTGTTGCAGTGGGCCCCGGACAACTCCCTGCGCGGCGGCGAGCTGGTCCTGATCGAGGATCCCCTGCTGGCGCAGGACACCTGGATCAACCAGCTCTTCCTCGGCCACTCCCTGGAGTCGGGGCCGTGGCTGGTGGTCAACAAGGTCAACCACCTCCTGTACGACCAGCGCATGTCCGGCGAGCGCCGCCGGGAGCTCGGCCTGGCCGGCGAGGACTACTTCTTCGGCCTCATCGACAAGGTCAGCTACCGGCACCGGGTCGGGCCTTTCCTCCTGGAGCCGCGGTGGAAGAGCGAGTACACCCGCCAGAGCCGCGGTCTCTTCGGCGCCGGACGGCGGTCGCGTCTCACCGAGATGGCGGGCCTCATCGCCCAGACCCGGGTCCTGAGCTCCTCCAAGGTTCAGACCGGTGTCGAGTACCTGTACCTCAACGATCTCGACGACGACGAGCAGGACTTCGACTCCCTCACGGTGGCCGTGCAGTTCACCACCGACTCCACCTACCTGGGCTACCGCCTGCGCTCGCTGCTGGGCGTCTCGGTCGAGCACCGCGCCTTCGAGGAGCGCGAGTCCCGGACCACCAACCAGTTCTTCGTCACCATCTACGCCGGTCTGGAGTAGGGATGAGCCTGGGGGAGAAGGGCCGCAGGGCCGCCGGGCAGGGAGCCGCCATCTTCGCCGCCGGACTGGCGGCCCGGTGGATCTACGTCCACCAGTCCGGCAGCCACCCTGTGCGCGACGTCCCGCTGGGGTCCGCCATCGCCCACCTGGAGCGGGGCTCCGGCGGGGCGGCCGGTTTCGTCTCCCTCTACGACGCCTTTCTCGCCATCGTCCCCGGGGACCTCGATCTGGTTCGTGGTGTCCAGGTGGCCCTCGGAGCCGTCAACTGCGTCCTGCTCTGGTGGCTGGCGAGGTCCGCCCTCCCGCCGAGAGCGGCTCTCGGGGTCGGCCTGGCCCTCGCCTTCTACGGACCTGCCATCTACTTCTCCGGCGAGATCCTGCCTCCGGTGCTGGCCACGTTCCTGGTGCTGCTTGCCCTGATCTCCCTGGCGCGGGCCCTCGCCTCTTCCGATGAGCGGCCGTTCTGGCTGCCTGGGCTGCTCCTGGGGCTCGCCGCCCTCGCCGAGTGGTGGATCTGCCTGTTCGCCCTCGCCCTGGCCCTCTGGCTGCTGCGGAGCCACCGGGGTGCGGCCCTGCGCCTGGCCCTGGGGACCGCCGCCGTCCTGCTGCCCGCCTGGCTGATGTCGGCCTGGGCGCCCGAGGCGGCTCCGGGGCTGGTGGAGGGCCTCCGCCGGATGCACGCCCTGTGGCACGGAGGCGAGTTCCTGGGGGAGCTGGATCCCTACCTCGGGAGCCGCCACTCCAGCCTGCTGTCGGTGTTGCTGTGGGACGAGGGGCTCGCCTTCCCCTTCGGCCTTGTGGCCCCCCTAGCCCTGGTGGGCATCCTCTCGCGCCTGCGGGCCGGGCCGCAGCCGCTGGAGACCGCCCTCCTCCTCTTCGCCGGGTGCTTCACCGTGCAGGCCCTGCTCCTGCCGTCCGCCGACTCGGCGGTGCGCGCCCCGGCGGTGCCGGTCCTGCTGATCTTCGCCGCGGCCGGGGTGACGGCCATCGCCGCCCTTCCGAGGCTACCGGCCCTGGCGACGGCGGCCGCCTGCCTCCTGCTGGCCGTCGGCCTCAACGCCGGCGATGCGGGCGCCGATGGTCGCGCCGGGCAGCACTACTGGCTCGGCCACGGCTTCGGGCAGCTCGGACTGCGCGCCAACGCCGTCCGCGAGTACGAGACGGCCCTGGCCCTCGACCCCGCGAGGCTGGAGACCTACCAGGCCCTGGCCGGGCACTACCGGCACCAGAAGGACGACATCCGCGCCGCCGGCCTCTACGAGAGCCTGCTCGAGCGCTGGCCGGAGATGCACGGGGCCCGCATGGCCCTCGCCAAGGTCTATCTGACCTCGGGTCGGGCGGCCGAGGCGGCGAGATGCTACCGGGAGCTGATCAGGGCACAGGCCGCCCCCGCGGACTCGCTGCTGACCCTTCTGGGCGACGCCCTGTTCCGCAGCGGCGACGTGGAGGGGGGCCTGGACGCCTATGAGCAGGCGCTGGAGGCGAAGCCGGGCAACCTCCGGGCCCGCGGCATGCTGGCCCTGCTCTACTCGGCCGCCGACCGGCTGCCGGAGGCGGAGGAGGCCTGCCGCGCGCTCTACGAGGGGGGGCAGGTGGCCGAGTACGGTCCCGTCCTGGCCGAGGTCCTGATCCGCCGCGGCCGCGACCAGGAAGCGGCGGAGGTGTTGGAGCAGGTCCTGGAGTCGGCGCCGGACTCG
>CAZEHQ010000358.1:0-2342 GCA_964512165.1 uncultured Gemmatimonadaceae bacterium
GTTCGCCATTGCCGAGTTGAGTGCGGACCGCAGGCAACAGGCCGCGCAGGAGCATCCGCAGGCGCAGATCTTCCACGATGCGGTCGAGATGCTCCACCAGATGGAGCCGGATTGCGTGATCGTCGCGTCGTCCTCGGACAGTCATGCCGCAATCACCCGGGCCGCCCTCGAGGCGGGCGTCCACGTCTTCTCCGAGAAGCCTCTGGCCCTGTCCTTGGCCGAGGCCAGAGAACTGAGGGACCTCGCACGCCAGAACGGGCTCATCTACCAGGCGGGCTACATCCTCCGGTACGAGGCTCGTCACCAACTCCTTCATGATCACGTGAACGGCGGGCGCCTCGGCCCGGTGGTGTTGATCCGCTCCAAGCGGAACTGCTCCCGCACCTGGTTCGAGACATGGGGCAAGCTCAGCCATCCCGTGTGGGAGAGCATGGTCCACGACATCGACCTGACGACGTGGCTCACCAAGCAGCGCTGTGTCCGCGTGACGGCATGGGGCCAGAAGTTCCTCGGGGGGCCTCCGCCGGAGGCAGTCGTGGCTGTCCTGGAACTCGACGGTGGCGCTCTGGCCGTGCTCGAGACCTCATGGCTCATACCCGACGGAGCGGCGCCCAACATCGTCGGCCCCATCGGACGCGAGGACGAGGGCGCGGGCGTGCTGGACGCGCTATTCGAGGTGCACGGCACGTCGGCGGTCGAGGCGCTCTCCCTGTACAGCCCGTCGCTCATGCTGATGACCGACGAGCGGAGCTACCTGCCGGAGTCGACGCTGTTTCCCGCCGGGAGACTGGGCGTGGGAGGCGCACTCCGCGACGAACTCTTCGACTTCCTGGCCCATGTGCGGGGTGACCCCCACACCGGCGTGGCCTCCATCGACGACGCGGTGCATGTTCAAGCGGTCGTGGAGGCGATAATCCAAGCCTCGGAGTCAGGGACGCCCGCCGCGGTAGAGGATTGAGGGCGGCGACAGGAGGACGGATGCCAGTCGGTTTCTGGGTATTCCCGTGGGACATCGAGGACGAGGGGATCGACCGCTTCGCGGCGCGCCTGGAACGGCTGGGCGTCACGTCGGCCAGTCCGAGCGTCCTCTATCACTCCGGCCGTGCGCTGCTACCGCGAGCACAGAGGCAGAAGGTGCGCCTTCTCGGTGGCCCGGGGGCGAACTTCCCGTTCGAGAGCCTCGAGGCACCCTTCGGCGGGATGGAATCGGAGTTCGCGCTCGGAGGGGGCAGACGGTTCTGGTGGCAACTGGCGGAGGCGCTCTCGGATCGCGGGATCCGCCTCAACGCCTGGGCGATGCCGATGCACGGCTCGGAACTCGGGCGAAGGCTCCCTCTCGGCATCGTGCGCAACTGCTTCGGAGACCCCTATGCCTACGCGCTCTGCCCCTCCCATCCCCAAGCCCGCCGATTCGCCGAGTCCCTGGTCGGCGAACTGGCCCGATCACGCATCTTCGGGGCGATCCAACTCGAGTCGGTCGGCTACCTCGGCTACCGCCACTTCCACCATCATGAGGCGGAGTACGTAGGCCACGGGCCGCTCGAGGAGCTGCTCCTGTCGCTGTGCTTCTGCGACGCATGCATGGCCGGGGCCCGGGGCGACGGCATCTCGATCTTCGGACTGCGGGCCGCGATCTGCCGGGAGCTGGAGAGACGGTGGAGCGAGGACGTCTCGAGCGTCGGAGTGGCAGAGGTGAGAGACGAGCTTGACGCCAACGACGACCTTCGGGCGCTCATCTCGTACAGGCAGGCAACGGTGTCGTCGCTAGTCGCCTCGCTGGCCGCGCGGTGCCGCGACGCGGGCACGGAACTCCACTCCTTCTCGGCCATCTTCCCGCCGACGCTCGAACACAGCACGTGGATCGAGGGCACGGACTTCGCAGCCTGGTCACGGTTCCTCGATCGACTGATCGTCTTCGGCTACACCGCCGGCGGTCCCGGCGCGGCCAAAGTCGACGAGGAGTGGACCCGCTCGGAGCTGCGGTACGCAGGCCGCTACTTCGACCGATCCAGGATCAACGTCGTTCTGAACCTCGCACCGCAATACCTGGCAACCCTCGACGACGCCCGGCGCCGATTCGGCACCATCGGCCAGATGGGTTTCAACGACCTGAGCATCACCAACTACGGGATGCTCAGCGAGACGCGCCTGGGATGGGTCCCCGAGCTGAGGAAGGTGGTGGACCCGCCTGCCCGGTGACTGGCTGGCCAGGAGGCGAGCGCACAGGGGCGCGAGTCCAGCCCACACCGGCGAGGCCGTGGCCCGACCGGCCCTCAGGTCGAAG
This sequence comes from uncultured Gemmatimonadaceae bacterium, assembly GCA_964512165.1. Classification (GTDB taxonomy): domain Bacteria; phylum Latescibacterota; class UBA2968; order UBA8231; family UBA8231; genus UBA8231. The sequence goes on from CAZEHQ010000358.1 coordinate 2,285, forward strand.
CGAACGAGAGCGGGAATGACACCGCTTGGACGCGAAGCCCTGCTCGCCCATCCGCGCC
>CAZEHQ010000359.1:0-2327 GCA_964512165.1 uncultured Gemmatimonadaceae bacterium
GCGTTCACGGATGACCAGGGCCAGGGCTCCCGCGAGGCAGACCCCCGCCAGCGACAGCAACCCCTTCCTCAGTGGGGACAGGCGCGCCCGGATGGCGATCACGTGCTCGCCGGCCTCCAGCGGTATGGCCAGGAAGCGGCCGGCCGTCTCCATGGGCCGCACCGGCGCTCCGTCCACCGTGACCTCGAGATAGGGCCAGTACCCGTAGGCCAGCCTCGCGAAGCACCTGGCCGAGACCGCCACCCTCATCTCCACCTCCTGGTGGTCGACCCGGTGGGCGAGGACCCGCGCCGTAGGCGCAGTCCCCAGATCCCGTCCGCCCTCCAGGCCGCGGACGAGGATGCGCTCGCAGGAGAGGCCGCTGCCCGGGTGGAGCCCCGTCACCAGGATGATCCACAGCATTCGCGCCTGCCGCTCGTCCAGGTCCTCGCCGAAGTGCGCGGCCAGGCCGGCGCGGTCGACGGATCCCTCGTCGAAAGCGGCGAGGCGCCCGGAGACGACCAGGGGAGTGTGTTCCATGGAGAAAGCGAAGCCGGTCCGGCGCGCGTTGGAGGTGGCGACGACAAAGCGCGTGTCGAGAAGGCGGAGTCCGTCCATCAGGGCCTCGCCGCCCGGGTGGTCCCCCAGCGGCTGGAGCGAGTCCATCTTCGGGAGGACCCCTGTGGCCCAAGCGGTGAAGGGCGCGGTGAAGGTGCCGAGGGTGCGCAGCTCCCCGGGATGGAAGGACTCCGCGATCGGCGTCCCCCCCTCGCGGAGCATGCTCGCCCGCCGCTTGTAGGGGTAGACGCCCTCGGCGATCCAGTGGGCCCGGTAGGCCGGCAGCTCGCCCCGCTCCTCGAAGGGCCGGGCGGCCTCGGCCGCCTCGGCGAAGGTGTCGGCCTTCCATCCGGTGGGCAGGTAGCCGCTGCCGAGGTAGGGCTGCTGGAAGGTGGTGGGGAAGAGATCGACGCCGATCGCCAGGAGCAGGACCGTGCACCATCGGCTGCGTCCGGTGGCCGCGGGAACCCGCTCGAGGAGCAGGTGGGCTCCGAGGCCCGCCGCCAGGGCCAGGAAGAAGGAGAGGAAGAGCAGGTAGCGCGACGTGTTGAAGGAGTGGACCAGGGGCAGCGAGCTGACCGGCGGCAGACGGTAGGCGGCGACCAACAGCAGGCTGAGGATCAGGCAGACCCAGCAGGCGGCGAAACGGCCGTCCCGCCGGCGCAGAAGGACCACCCCCCCGGCCAGGGCCAGGGCGCACAGGGAGATCCCAAGGTAGCCGCCGTACCAGTGATACGGCTGGGGGGGGATCAGCCAGAAGCGCATGTTCGACCAGCCCAGCAGGTGCTGCCAGGTGGGGTCGGAGACGCTCGACAGGTCCATGGCGAAGTCGTGCATCCCCGTGTAGGCGCGCTCGAAGTAGAGGCCCACGTTCATGTAGGCGCCGAAGGCAGCGCCCAGGCCGAAGAGCAGCAGGCCGGCGCCAAGGATCGCCCGGGCGTCGGAACGGCCCCGGCAGGACCACATGCGCACCAGGGCGTAGCAGCCGGCCAGGGCCATGGCGAAGGCGCCGTACCCGGGGTGGGTGAAGGCGAGCAGGGCCAGGCTCGCCCCGCCGAGGAGGGCCGCCCGCATCCTGCGCGGGGAGTCGACGACCTCCTCGATCCAGTGGAAGGCCCAGGGCAGGGCCGCGTAGAACAGCGACAGGGGCAGGCGGCCCATGAGCAGCACGTGCTGGGTGTGCCAGAAGCAGAGGGCGTATCCCAGCCCGGCGATGAACCCGGCGGCGCGGGACCGGCAGAGCCCGGCGGCCAGGTGGTACATGCCGAGGCCGGAGACCATGTGGGCGGCGAACATGACCAGCTTCAAGGTCAGGGAGAGGTCCCCGAGGACCCGGTCCACGAGTCCCGCGAGGTAGAAGAAGGCGAAGCCGTAGGTCTGGAAGACGGGGGAGCCGGTGCCGATGAAGAACGTCCAGACCGGTACCTGGCCGTCGGCGATGGCCCGGGCGGCGAGCCAGGAGTGGGCGATGTGGTGGGAGGCGTCGCCGCCCCAGCTCAGCTCGCCGCGGGCGAGGTAGAAGCGGCCGCAGACCAGGAGGGAGGCCAGGAGCAGCCAGAAGGTCCGGCGCCGACTGGCGAAGCAGTCCTGCAGGAAGCCGGTGAGGGCTCGCCGGCGGGCCTCCCCGTAGAAGAGTGCGGCTGCCGACAGGAGGAAGAGACCGGCGAGCACGCCGTCGAGGAGGGAGAAGGTGACCTGCTGGTCGACGGCCTCGAGAAAGGTGCTCAGGCGGATGTGGCTGGAGCCCGGCGCGAAGACGGCGAACTTCTCCATCGTCGAGTACTGGATGA
>CAZEHQ010000360.1:0-1014 GCA_964512165.1 uncultured Gemmatimonadaceae bacterium
CACGCCCCCCGCCTCGGAGACGCTGTCGGCCACGGCGCGGCCGATCTCGCCGTCGTAGAAGTCGCGCCAGCCCGCCTCCACCAGCCGGCGCAAGGTGCGCTCCAGGCCGGAGGGGTGCCAGGTGTCGTCGGGCGAAGGCACCATCCCGCCGGGCAGCAGGTGCTCGGCGCTGGCCGGGAACCGCCGGATCACCGGCTCCAGATTGGCGATCGAGCCGTGCAGGGCCTCGCCGAAGGGGAAGCCGCCGGCCACGAGGTCGAGGGAGGGCTGCACGATCCGTGGCCAGGGCAGCCGGCCCCAGCGCTCCCACAGGGTGCCGATGCCGGCCATCTGGCCCGGGACGGCCACGGCGAGGGGACCATGCACGTTGGCGTTGCCGGCCACCGAGCAGTCGTACTCGTCCTCGTTGGTGCCGTTGGAGCCGTCCCGCACCGGGCCGATGTCGTGCATGTGCTCGTGGGCGGCGGCCGGGGCGCGGGCGTTGGCGTCGAGGGACCACACGCGGCCGCTCTCGCCCTCCAGAACCACCGCCGCCATGAGATAGCCGCCGACGCCGTTCTTGTCGGGATGGCGCACGGCGCAGGCGAGGCAGGCGGCCGCCGCCGCGTCGAAGGCGTTGCCGCCCTCGGCGAAGACCCGCTCGCCGGCCTGGGCCACCAGCTCGGACTCGGCCGCCACGACGCCGCGGGACCCGGTCATGGAGTGGGGGGTCCTGTCGGTCATCGAGTCCGGGGCCTCGTGCCCCGGTCACCAAGGGATCCCTGGATCTGTCGTCGTCTCTCCTGCTCCACTGTTTGGTCTCCTTGTATTCGCTCGCGCCCCGGTCCCGCGCTGGCTCCGGCGCCGACGCAGGGCGGATCCTCCGTGATCGCGGGCCCCGGCGCGGGCAGGGCAGAAGAACAGGATCAGCCGCGCTTCGGGCCAGCCCTGAACAACGGACCGGGACACCCCGGGAATTCGAAGGCCCCGCCCCTCCGCGGTCCCTCGCAAGGCGCATCCCTCCCGTCCGGTGGA
>CAZEHQ010000360.1:1033-2323 GCA_964512165.1 uncultured Gemmatimonadaceae bacterium
CAAGCCGCCGCGACACCCTCTGGATCCTCGGCTTCCTGGCCGCGGGAGCCCTGGGCCTGGCCTGCTACATCGGGCTCTACGACCGCGCCTGGCCCGTGGCCTCCCTCAACTTCCGGGTCGACCGCGAGCAGGCCTTCGAGGCGGCCGAGAGCTATCTGGACCGCCTGGGCTACGATCTCTCGGAGTACGAGAGCGCGCAGATCTTCTCCCGCGCCGGGCTGCCCCAGGTCTTCCTGGAGCGCACCCTGGGGCTGGCGGAGGCCAACGGTCTCGTGCGGGACTGGATCTCGATCTGGTCCTGGCAGATCCGCTGGTTCAAGCCGCTGCAGAAGGAGGAGCTGCGGGTCAACCTCGATCCCGGCGGGCGGGTCACGCGATTCTCCCACGCCATCCTCGAGTCGCACGAGGGCGCCAGCCTGCCCCAGGAGGAGGCCCGGGCCGTGGCCGAGAGCTTCCTCGCCGAGGTGCAGGGCTTCTCCCTCGACGACTACGAACCCATCGAGGCCTCGAGCGTGGACCGCCCGGCTCGGCGGGACCACACCTTCACCTGGCGGAAGCGGGACTGGGTCGTCGGGGAGGACGGCCACTACCGGCTCTGGGTGACGGTGCAGGGCGACAGGGCCGGCGGGTTCGGGGAATACCTCAAGGTGCCCGAGAGCTTCGCCCGCGACTACCGCGAGATCCGCTCCCGGGCCGGCCTGATCTACAATGTCGCAACGGCGGTCGCCATGGCCCTGGTCATCGCCACCGCCGTCTTCCTCGTGCGCAAGTACCGGCGGCGCGAGCTGAGCTGGCGCGTCCCCGTCGTCGTGGGAGTGGTGACCGGGGCCCTCAGCTACGTCGGGTCCCTCAACGGCTATCCACTCTCGTACTTCGGGTACGACACGACGCAGTCGTACCTCTCCTTCATCCTGAACTTCCTCTTCAGCGGTGTCTTTTCCGCCGCCCTGATCGCGGTCATGGTCATCCTGTTCGGTACGGCCGGAGGCGCCGCCGCAGGGGACGCGAGCGGGAGCGATCCCCTGGCCCGGTTGTCTCCGCGACGCTGGCGCTCTGCCGCCTTCGGCCGGGTCGTCCTCATCGGCTACGGGCTGGCTTTCGCCCACCTCGGATACGTCACCCTCTTCTACATCCTGGGGAACGTGTACCTCGGAGTGTGGGCTCCCGCGGCGGTGACCGAGTACAGCAATACCTACAGCACCTGGCTGCCCTGGATCTACACCCTGCTGACAAGTATCGTGGCCACCACCGTGGAGTAATTCATCTTCAGCCTCGTGGCCATCTCCCTGC
>CAZEHQ010000361.1:0-2072 GCA_964512165.1 uncultured Gemmatimonadaceae bacterium
CCGACGGGGTCGGCGGACCCGAACGGCCTGAGGACGTGAAGGAGAAGGACATCTCCCACGGTGAAGCAGGAACCCGTGACGACCACCGTTCCGGCCGGCGCATAACCGGTGGCCCGATCGAGTGCGGCGCCGACTTGGTCCTCCACCTCGATCGGCGTGCCTCGCGAGACGCCGGCCGCCACCGCGCGTGGGTCCCAGCTCCTCCCCTCGGGCGCGGAGGAGGGCACGGTGAAGACAACGTGGTCGGCGAGATCGATCAGGGGAGGGAGCATCCGGGACCAGTCCTTGTCGCCCAGGATGCCGGCGAGGAGGACGAGGGGCCGGGGGGGGGTCAGGTTGCCGAGAACGCGGACCAGCGCCTCCACCCCGGCGACGTTGTGGGCGACGTCGAAGACGAAGAGGTGGTCGCCGAGGCGATGGATCTGGCCGCGGCCGGGCCACTGGACGCCCGCCACGCCCGCCTCGATGGCCTCGCGCGAAGGGGGACGAGAGAGGAGTTGGAGGGCGCGGACCGCCAGCGCGGCATTGGTGGCCTGGTGGGCCCCCGGGAGTGGCGTCTCGAGCTCCAGGAGCTCACCCCCGGCGGTGCGAACGGCGAAGCGGGTTCGGCGCGGGCCCAGCTGCAGTCCCGTGATATCCTCCCAGGGCTCCAGGCGATGGAGGGGGGCGCCTACTTCCGCCGCGCGGGCCCGCAGCACGTTCAGTACGGCCGGCCTGCTCTCCGCGGTCGCGACCGGCACGCCCGGCTTGATGATCCCCGCCTTCTCGCGCGCGATCTCCGTGAGCGTGTCGCCCAGATAGTCCTGGTGGTCCAGCGCAACATTGGTGATCGCGCACACCTCGGGGCGGATCACGTTGGTGGCGTCGAGCCGGCCGCCCAGCCCGACCTCGATGCACGCCGCATCCACCTCCTCCTCGGCGAAGACGGTCAGTGCGAGCAGGGTGGTCGCCTCGAAGAAGGACATGCGGAGCCCTGCGGCGAGTGGCCGCAGCCGAGCCGCGGCGGCGTGCAGGCGCGCGTCAGAGACGGGCCTGCCGTCCACCATGATGCGCTCGCGGAAGGAACACAGGTGAGGGGAGGTGTACAGTCCCGTCCGGCGGCCGTCGCGCTGCAGCACGGAGGCCCAGGTCGAGGCGACGGACCCCTTGCCGTTCGTCCCTCCGACGTGCAGGCAGCGGTAGCGGCGGTGCGGGTCGCCCAGTTCGGCCAGGGCGGTTTCCATGCGGTCGAGGCCCCAGTCGACCGCGCTGGGAGCCTCCGGGAAGAGGGCGTCCATCAAGGGGTCGGGACCTGGAGCCGCCGGGCCCTTCCCGGGCGAGCGCCCCTTCAACCCCAGGGTCTCCACCCTTCCCGCGTATGCCGCAGCAGCTGGGCGATGGCGCTCTTGAGCTCGCGGCGGTCCACAACCCGGTCGACCATTCCGTGCTCTTCGAGGACTTCGGCGCTCTGGAAGCCTGGCGGGAGCTCCTGCTTGATGGTCTCCCCGATCACCCGCGGACCCGCGAAGCCGATCAGCGCGCCGGGCTCGGCCAGGTTGACGTCGCCCAGCATCGCATAGGAGGCCGTGACGCCGCCGGTGGTGGGGTCGGTCAGCACCGAAATGTACGGGAGGCCGCGCTCGTGCATGCGGGCCAGGACCGCCGACGTCTTCGCCATCTGCATGAGCGAGTAGATCCCCTCCATCATCCGCGCGCCGCCGGAAGCGCTCACCACGATCAGGGGAAGGTCGCCGTCGAGTGCGTCGCGTCCGGCGCGGGCGATCTTCTCCCCCACCACCGAACCCATCGACCCTCCGATAAAGCTGAAATCCATGACGGCAAGAACCGCGGGGATGCCCTCGATACGCACCCTTCCCGTAATGACGGCTTCGGCGCGGCCCGTGCGTTTCTTCGCGGCTGCGAGACGGTCGCCGTAGTCCTTCAGATCGGAGAAAGCGAGCGGATCACCGCTCGTCATGTCCCCATCGGCCTCCTCGAAGGAATCGGTATCGGCGAGCAGCTCCACATACTGCCCGGCGGAAATGCGGAAGTGTTGCTGCTCGCCGATACCTATTCCTTCGAGGAGGCCGATG
>CAZEHQ010000361.1:2082-2295 GCA_964512165.1 uncultured Gemmatimonadaceae bacterium
CATACTGCCCGGCGGAAATGCGGAAGTGGCTTCCGCACTCCGGACAGACGCCCAGGTTCTGTTCCAGGCGCTCCCGGTAGAGGATCTCGCCGCAATCGTCGCACTTTCTGAAGACATCGCGGGGAAGATCCCGCCGCCCTTCCGAAGTCAGGCGCTTCTTCTGCTTGCTGAACCAGGCCAATGTAGTCAGCCCTCGCTTTCCGGATGCGCCGT
>CAZEHQ010000362.1:0-2288 GCA_964512165.1 uncultured Gemmatimonadaceae bacterium
GCCTTCAGGATCCTGGTCACCGCCTTCCCGATCGAGTTGTCGGCGCTGTGGCGCCGCACCAGCACCCCCAGGTCCTCCAGCGAGAACCAGTAGACCTTGCAGCCCTGCTCGACCGCCTTCTGTCCCAGTCCCTCCAGGAAGTGGCTCTTGCCGGTGCCGGAGGGACCGTAGATGACCAGGTTCTCCCGGCGCTCGATCCACTCCAGGGTCTGCAGGGCGCGCTGGGTCGGCAGCGGGATCGAGGAGATCCCTTCCTCCCAGGTCGCCAGCGTCTTGCCGGAAGGGAACCCCGCCGCCCGGCGGCGGTGATCGATCGATGAGGCCCGGCGTCCCCTGACCTCCTCCTCCAGCAGCGCCCTGATCGCCTCGGCCGGATCCCAGCGCTGGGATCTTGCGGTCCTTAGCAGTTCCGGGGCGGCCCGGCGCATGTAGGGCAGGCGCAGGGTTCTCAAGTGCCCCACCACTTCGTTTATGGGTTGGAGTGCGTCGGTCATCGGTCCGTCTCCCCGCAGTCGTCGGCGTTCTCGCCGCGGTCATGGCCGTTTTGCCCGAAGTCCTTCCAGGCGCCGGTGCCGCCCTGCAGGAAGGATTCGCCGTCGGCCCGGTACATGGGTCCCAGCGAGGCGGCCGCCGCTATCGAGGCGATGTCGCCGAAGCCGAACCGCTCGCACTCGGCGGCCACCCCCAATGCCAGATCCACGTCCTCCTTCCCGGCCAGGCGGCTGACGTCGACGATCTCGGCCAGCATGGCGGGCAGTTTGGGGGTCCCGCAGGCGGCGGCGGCCCTGAGCCAGCGTTCGGCGTTTGGGCCGATCGCCAGGAACTCCTTCTCGACGTCGTTGCGCGGCCTGGGTCGGCGGTTCAGCGGCCCCTCCGGTTCCCGGCCGTAGTGGGATTTGTCGATCGAGGCCTGGCCGCGGTCCCGGAGAGGGTGCCGTGCCACCTCGCGGAGACCGTCGTCGTCGGCCACGATCACCAGCTCGCCGCCCTCTTCCCGGACCCAGACGCTCTCTTCGGCGAACCGGTGCGGGACCGAGTAGCGGGCCCGCCCGAAGTTCACCACCGCCATGTCGGTGACCCGTCGGGTTACCCCGAAGGCGGCCGTGAACGGTTCGGAGGGCAGGGGATGCAGGACCTCGCGCTCCTCGGCCAACACCTGGTTCGGCACCCGGCAGGTGACCGAGTGCTCGCGGTTGTTGACCATCACCAGGAAGGCTTCGCACCCGTCCTCCAGCTCCTCCCAGCTGGCGTACGCCCCCAGCAGGTTGGCGTCGGTGGGGACGATGTCGGCCTTGGCGATCTTCACGGTCGCCTCCGACCCGCCCTTGCTCTGGGGGTCGTGGGGCTGGCAGGCCAGGATCCGGCAGCCGTAGTGGCGACCGACCCGGGCCAGGTCCGGGTGGCGCACGTCGATGCCGGCCACGTGGGTGGTGGTCACCGTCCGGGGGTTGTCGGTGAGCCAGTAGGAGGGCGCCCCGCCGAAGGCCCGCATCGCCCGGTCCAGGCAGGCGATCAGGGTCGGCAGCCGGGTGTCCCGGGCGGGTATCACGACCCGGTAGCGCGAGAAGGCCAGCCAGGCGCAGAAGAGGTAGGACCGCTCGCCGTTGACCCTCGGCCCCTCGCCCCAGTCCCACTGGGCCCACTTGCCCGGCTCGGTGATCCAGGGGCGTAGGATGCGGCGGTGGTCCTTGCGCCAGGTTCGCTTGATCTCGGCCAGCGCCCTCCGCACGGTGCGGTACGAACCCTTGTAGTTAAGCCGTCTGAGCCGCTGGAAGCAGACGTCGCCGCGGACCCGGCCGCCGGAGTCGGCGACCCACTCTTCCAGGTGGGGGCGGAAGGGCTCGATGATCGACTCGCGCGGGCGCTTTACCCTATCGCCGAGCCGGCCTTGCGCGCGCAGCTCGACGTACCTTTTGACGGTGTGCGGCGAGCAGCCGCACTGCTCGGCCGCGGCCCGCAGCGACCGGGTGTCGTCGTAGGCCTTGAGAATGTCCATGATTTCCTCGGAAACTTTCACTGGGCGACTCCTGCTTGCCGCTCGTCGTGGTTGACAAGCAAGTCAAGCCGGAGAAGCCTCCGCCGGGGGCTTAGGCTCCCGGCGGGCAAATCGCGTGTATCAGCGAGGAATCAGGTCAGCGGCATTGCCCCTCGTGGCCACCAGCGTGCAGTTTCCCGTGGCCATGGCCGTGCAGTTTCGTGGCCACCAGCGTGCAGTTTTCCGTGGCCATTAGCAATCGAACCATCTTTGTAGCGGGGGGTGTTGGAGAGACCGTGGGCGATCGCGGGAT
>CAZEHQ010000363.1:0-2269 GCA_964512165.1 uncultured Gemmatimonadaceae bacterium
CCGTCGCCGATGAGGAACGCCATGGTGCGGGCGTGCTCGGCGAGGATGCGCAGCGACACGTCGGACGCCTCCGCGTCGCCGAGGCGCACGCCGGAGAGTTCGGAGGCCTTGGCGACCAACCGCGCCATCTCGTCGATCTCGAAGACCGAGTCCACGCCCTGCAGCAGCGTGAGGACCCGCTCGAGGCCGGCTCCGGTGTCGATGCTGGGCTTGGGCAGGGGCAGCATCGAGCCGTCGGCCTGCTGCTCGAACTGCATGAACACCAGATTCCAGAACTCCACGTAGCGCTCGTCGCCGCCGCGGGCCGGCCCGCCGGCGGGGCCGTACGCCTCGCCCTTGTCATAGAAGATCTCCGAGCAGGGCCCGCAGGGTCCGGTGTCGCCCATCCGCCAGAAGTTGTCCTCGTCGAGCCGCTGGATGCGCTCGGCGGGCACCCCGACGGCGTCCCGCCAGATCTCGGCGGCCTCGTCGTCGCTGAGGTGGACCGTGATCCAGAGGCGGTCGGGGTCGAACCCGAGGCGCTCGGTCGACAGCTCCCAGGCCCAGGCGATGGCATCGTCCTTGAAGTAGTCGCCGAAGCTGAAGTTGCCGAGCATCTCGAAGAAGCTGAGGTGCCGGCGGGTGCGGCCGATCTCGTCGAGGTCGTTCTGCTTGCCGCCGGCCCGCACGCACTTCTGCACCGTCGTGGCCCGGCGGTACGGCGACGGCTCGGTACCGGTGAAGTAGGCCTTGAACGGCACCATCCCGGCGACGGTGAACAGCAGCGTGGGGTCATACGGGATGAGGCTCGCCGAGGGAACGATCGTGTGGTCGCGCTCGGCGAAGAAGCCGGTGAAGATGCTGCGCAACTCGCGTGCTGTGGTTCCGGACATGGCGTGGAGTGGGGGTTTGCGGGTCTGTCGCCTGCTCGGTGGCAGGAGATCTCCGGTCGAGGGTATTGGCGGATCGGGGCGGGGTGCTACTTGCGCCCGCCCTCATCACGGCGTTCGGCCTGGAGCGTCCGGCGGCCCTCCTCGAGGGCCGCGGAGATCTCCTCGGTGACCTCCCGCACGGAGTCCAGGAGTTGGCGAGTCCACGGCGAGCCGGCTGATCCGCCGGCGGCGGTGTCCGCTGCCCCCCGCCGAGGTGGAGTTGCGGCGCCGTCGGTCGCCCGGGTGGTCGCGCCGGAGGGGCGCTGCGTCTGCGCGGCGGCCAGGCGAGCGGCGACACGGGCGGAGGCCGAGCGGTAGCCGGTGCGGAGCAGGTGTGCGGTCAACCGCCGCGGCCAGGAACGGCCCCGGGTAGGGCGGGACCCGGCGGGTGCTACCGCACCCCGGCCCGTGGCAACCGGCTCCGCGGCCGCGTGAGGATCGGGCTCGCCCGCCGGGCCGCGGCGGAACAGCGAGGCCACCGCGCCGAAGGGCTCCACGAGTGCCCGGTAGGTCACGCGGGACAGGGTCTCGGCGCGCTCGGACACCCGCTCGGCCACGTCGAGCAGACCTCCGACCCGCTGCACCTCCCCGGTCACCTGCCCCGAGGCCTCCTCGATGCGCTGCACGGCCGGCAACAGGTCGCGGCGGATCTCGCTCAGCAGGCGTCGCAGATCGCGCAACGCCCGGCTGAGGCTCATGCCGATGGCTCCGAGGACCCCGACCGCCACCACGACGGCCACGCTGGCCAGCACCACGGCAAGCTCGCCACCACTCACGGTCACTCTCCCTCGCTACCCCGCGCCTCGCCAGCAGGATACTCGCACCCCTCGCCAGCGGCCGTGGGTCTCCTGCTCGGCGCCCCGCGTGGCTGGTTTCGATGTCCCCTCGCACCCCTATTGGAACGAGATGAAGACCGGTGTCGGGGTGAGGTCCAGTACCTGCTCCGGCCCGGCCATCGGGGAGTCCTCGTCGTAGAAGTTCTTCCAACCCCAGTAGAACCCGTCGGCGTCGGGCGCCGCGGTCAGGACATCCCAGGTGTGCTGCTTGGTTCTCGGACTGCCGTGACCGTCCATGTGAATCAGCACCGCGAGCTCGGCAGGAGTCTCGATCCGATGACGGTTCGTGATCATGGAGACATGGAATTGGTGAACGATGAGCAGCTTCTGGGGAAGAGCCTCCTCCCGCACGATGCCGGCCAGCCACTCCGAGACCTCGTTGATTTCCGCCGCGTCCACCGTGCCGACCTGGACCATGTGGACCTGGTTCGGCTTGAGCCTCCACTCCGGATCCAGGGCGAGCCCGACATGGGGAAGGCGAAGGAACTCCTCATAGATCTTGGCCTGGGTCAGGAAGTCGGT
>CAZEHQ010000364.1:0-2249 GCA_964512165.1 uncultured Gemmatimonadaceae bacterium
CCTCTGGACCTCCACCCTCCCCCCGCTCCTGCTCCTGTTCGCGCCCCTGCTGGCCGCTCCCTCTCCCGCGGATCCCGCGCCGGAGCTGGAACAGAGTCTCCGCCGCACCGTGACCGCCCTCTCCACCCCCGCCTCACGGATGACCGGCTATCCCGGGATCACCCAGGCCGCCGACTGGCTCACCGCCGAGCTGGAGTCCATGGGCATCGCCGAGATCCACCGCCACGAGTTCCCCGTGGCCGTGCCGGTGGACGAGGGCTTCCGCGCGGAGGCGGGAGGCGAGTCCCTGAAGCTCTTGGGCGTGTGGCCCAACCTGGCGCGGACGCCGACCCTGCCTGCCGGCGGCCTGGAGGGTCCTCTGGTCGACGGCGGCAACGGCCGCGCTCTCGAAGGCCAGCCGGTGGCCGGGCGCATCGTGCTCCTCGACTACGAATCCGGCCGCGCCTGGGTCGACGCCTTCGACCTGGGGGCCGCGGCCGTGGTGCTGCTGGAGTCGCCGGGAGCCCACCGCAAGGAGGCGGAGCTGAAGTTCCTCGACGTGCCCGCCGACCTGCCGCGGCTCTACGCGCAGGCGCCCGAGGCCGAGCGTCTGCGGCAGCTCGCCCGCGAGAAAGCGAGGGTCCGCCTCTCCGGACGCATGACCTGGCGCCAGGCCACCGGCCGGAACCTCGTGGCCGTGATCGATGGGCGGGACCCGGCGCTGCGCGGGGAGGCGATTCTGCTCACCGCCTACTACGACGCCGTCTCGCCGGTGCCGGCCCTGGCCCCGGGGGCGCAGCAGGCCTCCAGCGCCGCGGCCCTGCTGGAGCTGGCCCGGCGCCTGGCGGCGCAACCGCCGGCGCGCACGGTGGTGCTCCTGTGGACCTCGGGCCACTTCCAGAACCTCGCCGGCATGCGCCACTTCACGCCCCTGCTGCTGCAAGCCGCCGGCCGGCGCGAGGACCAGGTCGAGGACTCGCCCCTGCTGCGGCGGCTCTCCGGCCTCGACCTGCGGTTCGTCGCCGGCCTCGACCTGTCGGCGCGCAGCTCGCGCCTGGGGGTGTTCAAGCCGCGGGACCCCTACCGCACCTCGCTGCTCGCCCCCCCGGTCACCGCCCGCGTCCTGGAGCTGGCCGCCGCGTACGAGGACTCGGCCGCGGGGGGCGCCCCCCTGCTGGTGAACGGGCTCAAGCCGGACCTGTCGCGCCAGGGTCTCGGCGGCCTGGCGCAGACCGTGCCCCTCGACGCGGCCGTCGCCGCCCTCGCCGGCTGCCCGTCCCTGAGCTTCGTCACCGCCAACGACAGCCGCGCCGGGTTCGACTCGCCCACGGACCTGCCTGAGCAGGTGGACTGCGCCCGGCTGGCGCGCCAGGTGGACCTGCTCGCCCACCTGGTGATCGGCCTGGCCGGGGACCCGCAACTCCCCGACTGGGCCTGGGGCGACGACGCCTTCGGCACCGTCCACGGCGAGGTCGTCCACTACGGCCCCCGCAGCTACCTGCCCGACCAGCCTACCGCGGGGGCCCTGGTGCGGGTGCGCCTGCGGCAGCCGACCCTGGGCGGGGTGCGGCCGGACTTCTGGGCCGTGGCCGGCGACTCGGGCCGCTACCGCATCCCGGGCCTGGAGTCGGGGATCATCTATACTCGGCCGGTGCGCCTGGAGGCCTACGGGCTGGACCCGGAGACGGGGGCCGTGACCCAGGCCCCGGACTGGGGCGTCAACGGCGAGCGCCGCCTGCCGGGGCGGGCCCTGACCAAGCTCATGGACGGCGAGGAGGAGGAGGTGCAGATCGTCACGGCGCCGCTGCGGGGGACGGCCCTGTTCGCCCTCTTCGACCCGCGCAACCTGCTGACCCCGGAGCGGCTGCGGGTGATCGACGCGGCCCGGGAAGCCGAGCCCGCCGTCTTCGGCGCCTGCCTGCCCCTGACCCCGCCGGAGATGGAGCTCTTCGGCTACCGCAACCGCGTCGGCTCCTGGATCGAGCCGGTGGGCGTGCTCTTCGCGCCGCCGGAGACCCGCTTCAAGGCGGTCATGTCCAGCGGGCGCTACGGCCTGGGGCGCCGGCTGCTGCTGCTCAACGGCTCGCCGGAGACCCCCGGGGGCACCGGGTTCGCCGCCGACGGCGGGGGCCGGCTGCCACGGACCGCCCACCGGGTGGCCGCCGACATGCACGGCCTCAACGGCGATCGCATCGCCGGCCTGCGGCGCCACGGGGTGCGCAACGCCCGACTCGCCGCCTTCCACGAGCGCTCCGGGGAGCTGCTCGCGG
>CAZEHQ010000365.1:0-2247 GCA_964512165.1 uncultured Gemmatimonadaceae bacterium
GCCCGGGCGCCGCTGGCCTGGACCACGCCGAGCTGAGCCTGCAGCCTGTTCTCGGCCTCTTCGTACCCCTCGTCGGTGTTCTCCGGCAGGCCATCGTCATAGATGTTGTCGCCGAGGAAGATGACCGTGGTCTTCCGCGGCGCCTGGCTCGCCCACTGGTGGAGGCTCGCCAGAGTCGCGTCGCCTTTGTACAGCTCTCCGTCGGGAAGGGTCGCGTCGATCGATGGTGCGCCGCCGTCTCCGAACAGCAGGATCCGGTGCCTGATCCCGCCATCGGCGGCCGGCCCTTCCACCACCTCCTGCGTGGCGACATAGGGCGTGGTCTGGCTGCAGCCCGCCCCCAGGAGCGTCAGAAGAGCCGCCGCCAGCAACCACAAGGCTGCCGGTCCAGTTCCCATATGGCCTGAGAGGCGCCTCACCACGAACTCCCGTCGTGGCGCGGCCGCGGCGCAACGGTGTCCAGCCAGCAGAGGACCCGCTCCTCCAGCCGCGGGAACCGCTGCGGCCCGTGACACCCTTCCGGGAGCCCCGTCGATGCCGGGCAGCCGCCCTACTCCTTTTCGTGGAACACGCGGCCGGCGTAGCGGGCGGCGAGGATCCACAGCAACAGGATGACGGCGGTCAGGAGAGACAGCCAGCGAATGCTCGAATAACCCGCGAAGAGCGTCGTGATCAGGAGACTCAGGCCGACGGCCAGGGCCTTGGCGAAGCGCTGAACGAACATGTCGATGAAAGCCTTGGCCTTGTACTTCTCGTCCCGCGTGGTGGGAACATAGAGGGCTTCCTTCGCCGACTGGTTGATCGAGTAGCTGAAGGCGTTGTCCGTGGTGTTCAGCAGGCTCCCCATGAGGAGCACGGGCGCAACCAGGAAGCCGGCCGAGCCCAGGAGGGCCGCCACGGGAAGGAAGAGCAGCGCCGTTCCGACGCCGAACCGCGTCATCACCAGGCTGGTGAGGAACAACTGGACGACGAGGGCGACCATGTTGGTGAAGGTGAAGACGCGGGGGAAGTGCTCGCCGATCTCGGGGCCGTCGAGGTAGTGCAGCACCGTCGAGGTGAACTGGAAGTCCATGATCGTGGAGACCATCTCGTAGAGACCGACGATGGCCACCACCGACAGCAGGTAGGGGGAGCGCAGGGCGAGCCTCGCTCCCTCCAGGGCCGGGTTCCCCTTCGGCGAATCCTCGGACGGGGCCGCCTCGGTTGCGGATGGTTCCGGAGCGTCACTCTCGTCCACCGGCGCCGCCAGCCTGCGGCTGACGACCCGGCCCGCGGCCAGGGCGATCAGCACGATGACGACGGCGATGGCCACGCACAACCACATGGACAGCGCCGGGCTGAGACTCTTCACGTTGACGCCGACGACGGCGCTGCCGAAGAAGCCTCCCGAAACGCCGCCGAGACCGATGAGCCCGTAGAGCCGCTTGGCGGATCCCGAGTCGACGCTGTCGTTGAGGAAGGCGAAGAAGGTGGCCACCATCAGCGTGCTGAAGAGGTCCCCGAAGAGGTAGAAGGTCCAGACCGTGCCGCCCCCGGCGTTGTCGAGGATGAGGCTGTAGACCACGTAGCAGAGGATGAAGAAGGCCGAGAGGATGCAGGTGAGCTGCTGGCGCCGGAAGGAACGGGCGAGAAGGGTGAAGACCGCCACGGCCACGGCGGCCACGACCATGTTGAGGACCTTGGCCAGCAGCTCCGCCTGGGCCGCGTCCATCTGCCAGCCCAGCAGGTCGAAGCCGCCGACGCCCTTGTAGTAGCTGATGAACAGACCCTTCTTGACCGGCTTGAGGATCCAGAAGGTGGTGATCACCAGGAAGAAGTAGAAGAACATCAGCCCCGTCTGCAGACGCTCCTCCGGCGCGAACCCCTTGATCTGCCAGGCGATGAACACGAGGAAGACGATCACCAGCGGCCACTGCAGCAGGCCGAGGTAGTGCATGAACCCCTCGAAGAACGCGAATCCCGCCAGTTCCATCGGTTACTCCTCCCGGTTGATCCGCACCAGCTGCATGCGGCCGTCCTCGTGCTTGTAGAGATACACCGTAACCCTCTTGCTCCACCCTTCCCCTTCGCCCGTGCGGCTCTGCATCCGGTAGCCGACGAACCGCCCCGGCTGCGCCTCCTCGCCGATGGGGATGGCCGGTTCCGCCACCCGCGTTGGACCCGCGATCTCCCTGCCCTCCCCGTCGACGACCGCATACCGCCACTGCCTTGACGCGCGCGGCACGAGCCCGCCCTCCACGGCGAGAT
>CAZEHQ010000366.1:0-2232 GCA_964512165.1 uncultured Gemmatimonadaceae bacterium
ATCCCCCTGTTGAACTTCAGCTCCGACGACGGCGCCGGGTACGGGCTGCGCGCCAACCTCTTCGAGTACGACGGCCGCACCGTTCCCTACCGCCGCAAGTACTCGGCGCAGCTGTTCTTCACCACCCGCGGGAAGTGGGTGCACCGGCTGCTGATGGACACGCCGCGGTTCCGCGGCGGCGACCGCCTGGAGCTGGAGCTGGTCTTCGAGAAGGAGGAGTTCGCCAACTACTACGGCGGCCTCTCGAAGGAGGAGACCCGCGGCCTCGACCGCGACCGGAGGACCTTCTCCCGGGCCTTCCCCGAGCTCAAGGCGAGGTGGATCCGCCCCTTGGGACAGCCGCGCGGTTCCACGCCGTGGAGACTGCGCCTCGGCAGCCGCCTGAGCTACCACGAGATCACCCCCAACGCGGAGGCCGGCAACATCCTCTTCGAGCAGAGCCCCCTCGGGGCCGACGGCGGCCCCCTCGCCCAGGCCGGCGCGGCGCTGCGCTACGACACCCGGGACAACTACAACGACAGCTCCGCCGGGCTCCTCGAGGAGGCTCTCGTGCAGTACACCTTCGGCGCCAGCGGCGATTACAACGGTTTCCAGGCCCGCCTTGAGCACCGGCACTTCGCCTCCCTCTTCCCCGGCCTCGTCGCCGCCCACCGGATCGCCCTCGACTGGACCGCCGGCGACCTGCCGTTCTTCGAGGAGCTTGCGCTGGGCGGCAGCAGCACGGTCCGCGGGCTCCCCCAGGCCCGGGACCGCGGCGAGGCGCGGGTCCTGCTCAACGGGGAGCTGCGCTGGCGCGGCCTGCGCCTGTCCTCGGCGCAGAACATCCACCTCGGGGGCCTGCTCTTCGCCGACGCCGGCCAGATCTTCGGCGGCGGCGAGTGGCCCGCCCGCAGCGACTGGCGCCGGGGGGCGGGCCTCGGGCTCCGCTTTTTCTGGCAGAGCACGATCGTGCGCGCCGACCGCGGCTTCTCCAGCGGCGGCAGCGGCCTCTACATCACCTTCTCCCAGCTCTTCTGACATGCCCGCATCGAACGACCGCGACTACCGCAGGAGGATCAACGCCTGGTGCCTCTACGACTGGGGCAACTCGGCCTTCGCCACCACCATCATGGCCGGCGTCTTCCCCCTGTTCTACCGGTCCATGGCGACCACCGCCGGCCTCGGCGAGGCCGACGCCACCGCGGCCTGGGGCTACACCACCGCCCTGGCCCTGCTCATCGTCGCCGTCATCGGCCCCGTCCTCGGGTCGTACTGCGACCAGGCCCGCAGCAAGAAGCGGTTCCTCGTCCTCTTCGCGAGCCTCGGGATCTGCGCCTCGGCCCTCTTCGTCGTCCTCGGTGACGACGACTACCTGCTGGGGTCGGTGCTGTTCATCGCCGGCAACATCGGTTTCGCCGCCGGCAACATCTTCTACGAGTCGCTGCTGCCCCACGTGGCGCGGCCCGAGGACCTGGACCGCGTCTCGACGCGCGGCTACGCCATGGGCTACATCGGCGGCGGCATCCTGCTGGTGATCAACCTGCTCTGGATCATGCACCCCGGCTGGTTCCTGCTTCCCGGCACCGGCTTCGCCTTGCGCCTGACCTTCTTCAGCGTCGCCGTCTGGTGGGCCCTGTTCACCGTGCCGCTGCTGCGCCGCGTCGAGGAACCCCGCCTCTCCGGGGAGGGCACGGGCGGCGCCGGCCTCGGCGCCGCCTTCTCGCGCCTGGCCCAGACCTTCCGCGAGGTGCGCCGCTACCGGCAGCTGCTGCTCTTCCTCGTCGCCTTCTGGGTCTACAACGACGGCATCGGAACAATCATCAAGATGGCCATCGCCTACGGGGACGAGGTCGGCATCGGCCGCAACGACCTGATCACGGCGCTGGTGGTGACCCAGATCGTCGGCATCCCCTGCACCTTCCTCTTCGGGAGGCTGGCGGGCGTGCTGGGGACCAAGAGGTCGATCCTCGCCGGACTGGGGGTGTACACGCTGATGGCCCTGGGCGGCTACTTCATGGAGACCGCCCTCCACTTCTACATGCTCGCGGTGTTGGTCGGCCTCGTGCAGGGAGGCACGCAGGCCCTGAGCCGCTCCCTCTACGCCTCGATGATCCCGCCGGAGAGATCGGCCGAGTTCTTCGGCTTCTACAGCACCAGCTCCCGCTTCGCCGGGATCTTCGGCCCCCTGATCTTCGCCATGGTGAGCCAGACCGCCGGCGACAGCCGCCTCAGCATCGTCGCGCTGGTGATCTT
>CAZEHQ010000367.1:0-1524 GCA_964512165.1 uncultured Gemmatimonadaceae bacterium
CAGGTCGTCGGGAAAGCGCACCTCCCGGGGCCGCTCCTCGGTGGTCTCCCCCACCAGGGCGCCCGAGCCCCGCACGGCGGGGAGGAGGGTGCGGGAGCCGGTGCGGCCCACGAGGGGGGTCTCATTCCGGGCCCCCGGCGGGTGCCAGAGGGCGGCCGCCTCGCGGACTCCCAGCACGCTCCGCCCGCCCAGGAAGCCGGGGCCGCGGGGGTGGAGGACGGGGGCCGGGACCGTCGGCATGGTCTTGCCCACCCGGAATCGGGCCCCGGCGGGGTGGTCGAAGTGGCGGTAGGCGGCGGCCAGGCGGCTGAGGATCTCCCCGGCCCTGGGCGCAGCGTTCTCGCTGGGCAAGACCACCGTGACCTGGAGCTCGGCGTCGAAGGCGATGCGGGAGACCTTCTCCCGGATGAGGAGGGGATCGTAGAGGCGGGCCCGCCCCCGCTTCCAGCGCCACCAGGCCCAGCCGCCCAGGGCGAGACCGGCCGCCGCGCCCGCCGCCAAGAGCCCCGCCTTCAGGGTCTCGCCGTCCCGGACCCAGAGGTAGCCCCGCATGGCGGTCAGGACCCCGGCGCCCAGGAGGGCCAGGTTGACGACGTCGGTCTGGTGGCCGCGCACCTGCTCGCCGTGGGCCGACAGGGCCCGCTCCTGCCCGGCCCCCCGGAGGGCCCGCTCCTGGTGGCGGCTGGACCAGTCGGGGCCCAGGGAGCGGAGGAGGAGCCGCGAGACGACCCGCTCCCCCTCCCGGAGGGAGGCCATGGCGCCCAGGAGGGCCAGCAGGGGGTCGGAGCCGGGGTCCACCAGGTCCTGGTCTCGGAAGGTGCGGAGCGGCACGTACTCGGGGCCCTGGACGGTGAGGGTCATGCCCCAGGCGGCCTCGCCGGGGCGGAGCCGGAGGGGGTCCTCCTCCGGGGGGACGGCCCGCAGGCGGGCCTGGGGGTAGTGGGCGGCCAGCTGGCTGCGGACGACCTCGCCGTCGAGGCAGCGGGCCAGGAGGGTGACGCCCCGGTGGTCGCCCGCCAGCTCCAGGGCGAAGGGCTCCGGCACGGCGATGGACTGGAGCAGGTTCTCGACGCCCAGCAGGGTGTTGTCGCCGGTCCGGGGCGGGACGACGGCCAGGAGTGCCGGGGGCGGCCGCCGGCGGTCGGGACCCAGGAGGACGTCCAGGGGGCTCACACCCTTGGCGCGCCGCGCCGCGGGTTCCGGGGCCGCATCCCCGGCGGGCGTGTCCACCGGCGCGTCGCCGATGGTGGCCTGCTCATCGATTCGATTACTTTCCATAAATGAAACTCCTTGCGCGTGAATGGGACACCGTTCGCAGGGCTGGTGCTACCGGTGGCCGGGCCGCCACTCGATGATGGCCGTCTCCTCGGCCGTGGCCTCGATGCGGATGGGGAAGCGGTTGCCCCGGGCCAGCAGCAGGCCGTCGCCCCGGGGGCACGAGAGGAGCCAGCGCTGCATCTCCGGCGGGAGGTCGAAGGCCCCACCCACGGCGCCCACGGCGGCGGCGTCCTGCTGGAGGAGGAG
>CAZEHQ010000367.1:1534-2222 GCA_964512165.1 uncultured Gemmatimonadaceae bacterium
GGCCCGGCCCGAGTGGCCGGTGATGGCCCGGGAGGTGTCCTCCGAGAGGAGGTCTTGCACGTCCTGGGTGATGAACTGCAGCCCCAGGCGGTGCTTCCGGGCCCGCTTGGCCATGGAGATCATGAAGGCGGCCCCCTCGGGGTGCTGCATGATGCTCCAGACCTCGTCGACCACCAGCAGGCGGGGGCGGGGGTCCCGGGCCGCCGCGGCCCAGACCGTCTCGGTGCAGACCATGGTGGCGGCGGGCCGGAGGTCGGGCTCCAGGAGCCGCAGGTCGAAGACGGTGACCAGGGCCTCGTTGGCCAGCAGGTCGTCACCCTCGTCGGAGAGGAGGTGGCGGAGGCTGCCGGTGGCGAAGGGCCGCAGCAGCCTCGCCAGATCCTCCGATTCCCCGTCCTGCAGGTAGGCATAGAAGTCGCGGAAGCCGGTGCGCTCCCGCGCCTCGGAGTAGTAGCCGGCCAATGCGTGGTCGAGGGACGCCCGGCGGTCGGCGCTGAGCCGCTCGCCGACCATCACTTCGATGAGCCTGCGGAGGCTGCCGATGCGCAGGAGGAGCTCTTCGGCGTCACCCTGGTTGATGACGAAGGGGTTCATGCCCTGTCCGGGGACGCCGGGGGAGAGCACGCGCCCGCCCGCGGCGCGGGCCATGTCCGCGTCTTCGCCCTCGGGGTCGATGACGTAGGCAGTG
>CAZEHQ010000368.1:0-2204 GCA_964512165.1 uncultured Gemmatimonadaceae bacterium
GGAACCTCGATGGCCGTGTCCTCGTCCTGCCGGTAGTTGATCCAGTGGATGACCACGGCGTCCACCTCCCGCGGGCGCCAGGCGCGGACCCGCACGAACCAGGGCGCGTCCGTGACCAGCCGGGGCCGGCCGAGGAGGTCCTCCAGCTCCGCCAGGAACCGCTGGCCGAAGGGATCGTCCTCGAGCCGGGGGAAGACCGGCATCTCCTGCGGGAGCCCCTTGATCGCCAGCACCTCGGGAGTCCAGGGGCCGTCGGGGATGTGCAGGGCGCCATCCGTGAGGCCGCCGATCGCTCCGGCGGCCGGCGATGCTCTCAAGGCCTGCAGCGGCGGCTCTTCGCGGGGCGATCCGTCCACATCCAGAAGCCCGCTGTTGCCCGTGAATACCAGGCGGCCTCCTTCGCCGACGAACGCCTCCAGCCGCTCGCCCTCCGCCGCGCTCAGCCTCTGCACTTCCGGCAGGACGAGAGCCTCGTAGTCGCCGGCGCGCTCCAGCAACTGCTCGTCGAGGATGATGTCGAAGAGCCAGTGACCGTCCTCCAGGTGCTGTCCGAGCCGCTTGAGAGCGTCGAGGCAGTCCATCTCCGCCTGCATCTCCGCCCTTCGCGGGTAGACGAGGGCGACCTGCGACCACGGGTCCGCCGGGTGCAGCAGCTCCTCGTGTTGGTGCATGAAGCGCTGGCAGCGGATGACGGGCCCGTAGTAGTCCTCCGGCGCGACGTTGCCGCTCTCCTCCTGTTCGAGGCGCGGAGGCCCCGCGTGAAAGGCCAGGGCCGTGCCGTGATGGGCCATCGCCTCGGCGGCCCAGATGCGCCAGCGCCTGTAGTCGTACTTGTTGATGACGAAGGGCCGGCCGCCGCCGGCGGCGTACATGAACCGGGAGGGCAGCCCCATGTCCGCCAGGTAGCCCTGGGCGAGGGAGCAGACCGCCTTGGACGGCCCCTGGCTGTACCACAGATAGTCCTCGCCCCGGGCCCACAACTCCCGCGGCAGCAGGGACCGCTCGTCGTGGGGCCGGAAGTCGTACTTGTGGTACCACTGCGCCAGCAGCAGGTCGGGTTTGAGAGACCGTCCGAACTCGATGAAGACCTCGTCGAAGGACTCCTTGCGCTTGAGGGCCGAGCCCTGGGCGAGGAGGAGCTCCAGACGAGCGGCCAGCTCCGGCGGGCCATCCGGCTGCGCCGCGAAGAGGTCGGGCACCTCCTCGAGGTCGGCGCATCCGTAGATCGCCTCCACCTCTTTCTTCGTCAGCCGCGTCTCCAGGTAGCGGCGCGCAAAGTCGCAGCAGTGCCGGCAGTGGCAGAGGGACTCGTAGTGGTGGGTGGCGTTGAAGCCGTCCAGGCCGAGGGCGATCCCCTTGCGCACCATCGCCTTGAGGACTGCCAGCCAGCCGGGGTTGCTCATGCAGCCGCGGTAGGTGCGGTAGGGCCGGCCCGGGATGGTGCGCCACCGCAGGGAGCCGTCGGCATCGCGCTGCGTCACCTCTTCGGCGGAGGCGCACGGCGGCGGGCCCAGCAGATCGTCGGTCCACATTCGGGACCAGTTCTCGCCGAAGAGACCGATCCCCTCCTCGTGGTTCCCGAAGTGCATGGTCGTCGACAACTGCCCCGTGACCCGGGCCCCGGCCTCCTGGATCCGGGAAATGACCTCCGCCGCCAGGTCGAGACTGGCCTTCACACTGCCCAGCGGCATGCCCGACCACGACGCCGGGATACTCTCGTCGCCGGCCAGCGAGTAGAAGTCGGCCCCGAAGTTCCCCACCTGCACCAGCTCGATCCGCCCCCGGCGAACATGATCGAGCACCTGGGACGCCCGAGGCAGGGTCCAGTGCTCGATGATGCGGCTCATTCGGCGAGGCTTGGTCATTCCATGTCTTCGTGATGATTACCCCGTCAACAGCAGGCCACCAAGCTGGCGTTTCCACAGGTCGAGTGGCGCCGGAAGTCCCATCGGCTCAGACCCCTGTCAGGCGCCACACGGTCCACAAGAGTGCGTGTGCGGTCCTGCAACCAAGGAGGGCGGTGCCGGCGGCGCAGGCCGCGCCGGTGCGGCGCCTTACGCCGGGCCGGGGTCAACAACCACCCGCATCCAAGAGGGCCCAGAGACCCGAGCGCCAGCGAGGGGCTCGCCAGCCCCACGAACCCACCCCCAGGCGATAGCCCCCCCAACCAGGCCCGGCGTACGCGCCGCCAAAGGCGCGGCCGG
>CAZEHQ010000369.1:0-2161 GCA_964512165.1 uncultured Gemmatimonadaceae bacterium
CCCGGACCCTCTGCGGCTCGCGCGCCGCCTTCGTGGGCACCGAGACCTTGAGGACCCCGTCCCGGTAGGAGGCCTCGATCTCGTCGGGATCGACGCCGGCGGGCAGGCCGACGGCCCTGTAGAAGCTCCCGGTCGCCCGCTCCGAGCCGTAGCAGGTCCCGCTCGCGAGCTCCCTCTCCTCTTCACGATGGCCGCGGACCACCAGCGTGTCGTCCTCGATCGAGACGTCGATGTCGTCGCGCTCGATTCCCGGCAGGTCGGCCCGCACGATCAGCCGGCCGTCCTTCTCGAAGACGTCGATGTCGGGGGTCCAGTCGTAGGCCGGACGGAGGGAGTGCGCGAAGGGTCGGATGCGGGGCGGCCATCCCCAGGAGCCGCCCATCAGCCGATCGACATCGTCGAGGAGGGAGCGCATCCCCCTCGACCTCGCCCCGACCGGCACGACGCCCCGTGCCATCTCCGTGTCGTCGCTCATGATCCTCACCTCCAGCGGCGCGTGGTGTCGGAGCACGGTAGGCGCCCCGTCGTCGACGGCGCGTGCTCCAGGCGGCTGCCCGTGTGCGGATCGTGTGAACGTCGGCGGGAACGGGAACGCGGTACCCGCGTCGCGGGGGGGACGCGGCTCTGCCGGTGGGTCAGGCCGGCGGCGCTCCGGCCATCCGGTAGCCCACCTTGGGCTCGGTGAAGATGAACCGCGGCTTCCTCGCGTCGTCCCCGAGCTTGCGGCGAAGGTTGCGGATGATCGCCCGCAGCAGCTGGCTCTCGCCCGAATACTCCGGTCCCCAGACGCGCTGGAGGAGCTGGTCGTGCGTCAGCACGCGGCCGGCGTGGGTGGCGAGCTCGTAGAGGAGCTTGTACTCGGTGGGCGTGAGCCGGATCTCCTCCCCGGATGAGGAGACGCGCCGCGACGCGAAGTCGATGGCCAGGTCGCCGCATTCGAACGGGGGCCGGACCTCCATCTGATCCGCGAGCACGCGGCGCCGCAGGGAGGACTCGATCCGGGCCAAGAGCTCCGGCGGCGAGAAGGGCTTGGTGATGTAGTCGTCGGCCCCCATCCGCAGGGCCCGCACCGTGTATTCCGGGTCGTCCCTGGCCGTCACGCAGATCACGGGCACGCCCGAGACCTCCCGGATGCGCTCGAGGAGATCGAAGCCGCTCGCGCCAGGGAACATCAGGTCCAGCAGGACGAGCTCCGGCTGCTCCAGCACGACCAGCCCCACGACCTCGGAGGGATCGACCGTGGCGATGGGCCGGAAGCCCGCGCGCTGCAGCATGCTCTGTATGTGGCGCAGGGCCTGCGGATCGTCGTCGGCGACCAGGACACGCGTCCGGGCGCCCCCCTGGGCGACCCGCCCCATGTGCTGGGACCGGCGACTGACGGGCGCGGGCGGCGCGGGCGGCGCGCCGCGCGCCAGCGGCAGCGAGAAGCTGACCGTGGCGCCCTGATCCTCGCCCGGGCTCGCCGCCCAGATCCGCCCGCCGTGGGCCTCGACGATTCCCTTGCAGATGGCCAGGCCCAGACCGCTGCCCGGAGGCGTGCCTCCCGGCCCTCCCCGCGCCTGCACGTACTTCCGGAATACATGGGGCAGGCTCGCGGGACTGAGACCCCGACCCCGGTCCGTGACGTGGACGACGGCGTTCTCGGCGTCGGTCTCCACCCGGATCGAGATGGTGGAGTCCTCGGGCGCGAACTTGCCCGCATTGCCCAGGAGGTTCGCCAGGACCTGGCCGATCCTGCGCCGGTCGGCCTGCACCGGCGTCGGTCCGGGCGGGCAGTCGATGACGACCTCCTGGTAGCCGCCGCTCCGGGCGAACGTCGATGTCGCCGCCTCCAGCGCCTCGCGCAGGTCGAAGGCCTCGGTGACGAGCGAGAGGGCGCCGGCCTCGATGCGGGTCATGTCCAGCAGGTTGTTGATCAGCTCCCGCATCTGGTCGGCCTGCTCGTCGATGACCCCGAAGAACTCACGCACCTCCCTCTCGTCCAGGGGATCCGCGCTCCCCAGCACCGTCGCCGACGATCCCTTGATGGCGGCGAGGGGGGTCCTGAGCTCGTGGCTGACGATCCCGAGGAACTCGCTCTTCTGCCTCTCCAGCTCCTCCAGGGGGGAGATGTCCTGGAGCACCGCCGCGGCGGCGACGATCTCACCCCCGTCGCCGCGTA
>CAZEHQ010000370.1:0-2156 GCA_964512165.1 uncultured Gemmatimonadaceae bacterium
GCTCTTCCGCCTGTTCCTCCTCTTCGCCCTCCTGCCCGTGATCGAGCTGGCCCTGCTCGTGGAGATCGGCTCCCGCATCGGCGTGACCCCCACGGTGGCGCTGGTCCTGGCCACGGGCGCGGCCGGCGCCTTCCTGGCGCGGGCCCAGGGCCTGCGCGCCCTGCGCCGCCTGCAGGCGGCCGTCGGCGCCGGCTCCTTCCCCGGCGACGAGATCTTCGACGGGGTCCTGATCCTGGGGGGCGGACTGCTGCTGCTGACGCCGGGGCTGCTCACCGACGCCGTCGGCTTCAGCGCCCTGGTCCCCGGCACCCGCCGTCTGCTCAAGCGGTTCCTGGAGAGGCAGGTGCACCGGCGCCTGCGCCCCGGCGAGGTGCGCGGGACCTATACGGTGGAATGACGGTGGAGTTGACCCCCGCCCAGGTGCGCCGCCTGCGCTCCCTCGGCCACGGGCTGCGGCCCAAGGTGTCGGTGGGGCGCGCCGGGCTCAGCGAGGCGGTGCTGCGCTCGCTGGAGGAGGCCTTCCACACCTCGGAGCTGGTGAAGGCGCGCCTGGAGAGATCGTGCGAGCTGGACCGCGGGGAGGCGGGGCGCCTGCTGGCCGAGGCCTCGGAGGCTCACCTGGTGCAGGTCCTGGGGCGCACGGTGCTGCTCTACCGGCCCGACGGCGAGAGCCCGAAGATCCAGCTTCCCTGAGCCGCCTCAGGCGGCCGTCTTCTCCTCGAGGATCCGCAGGACCCGCTCCTTGCCGAGGAGCGCCACGAAGGTGCCGAACCGCGGCCCCCGCTCCTGGCCGAGGACGACCTCGTAGAAGCAGCGGAACAGCTCCTTCGGCTCGCGGCCGGCCTCGCGGGCCACGTCGAAGGGGATCGCCTGCAGCGCCTGCTCGTCGCCGTTGCCGGAGGCCGCCAGGCGGTCGCGGACCCTTGACAGCAGGGCGCGCTCGTCGTCGTCGGGGCGGCGGTAGCGCTTGCCGGGCAGGACCTGCTCCCGGTAGTAGGCCAGGCCCTTGTGCACGAGGGCGTCGAGGACGGCGGGATAGCCCGCCGCCTCCGGATCGTAGCGCCGCAGGAACTCCTTCAGCAGCTCCTCGTCGTCGCTGCCGAGGGCCGAGATCAGGTTGAGGACGACGCTGTAGCTGACGCTGCCGGCGTACTCCGGCACGCCCCGGCCGCGGTCGAAGATGTGCCACAGGGCGTGGGCCAGGCGCCCCTCCTCGTCCAGCCCCGGCCACCGGCGCAGGCCCTCGAGGTAGTCGTCCACGCACCGGGGCACGATCTCCCAGACCAGGCGCTTGGCGCGCCCGGGGTTCTGGTAGATGTGGTAGAGCAGCGACTCGATGGGGGCGAAGTCGAGCCAGTGCTCCACCGTCATCCCCGGACGCCCCGCCGACTTCGAGATCCGCCGCCCCTCCTCGTCGAGCCACAGCTCGAAGGTCATCCCCGCCGGCGGCTGCCGGCCCATGAGCCGCACGATGCGGCTGGAGACCTTCACCGAGTCGATCAGGTCCTTGCCGTACATCTCGTAGTCGACTCGATACGTGAACCAGCGCAGGGCCCAGTCCACCTTCCAGCCCACCTTCACCTTTCCTCCCAGTACGGAGGTCTCGCCGCTCTCGCCGCAGCCGCGGGCGGCGGGCTCGTCGCCGTCGCAGACGAAGGAGACGGCGCGCCTTTGCGGGTGGTAGTCCGTGACCCGCGTGGCGTTGACCGAGCCGCAGCCCGGGCCGATGGGGAGGAAGGGGGACCAGCCCTTGCGGCGCTCCGCCCCCAGGGTCGGCAGGATGACCTGAAGGACCTCGTCCACCTTGTCCAGCAGGATGGCCAGGCCCTCGTCGAACTCGCCGTCGCCGTAGGCCCGGGCGGCGCTCTTGAACTCGTAGTCGAAGCCGTACTCGTCGAGGAACCGCCGCAGCCGGCCGTTGTTGTGATCGGCGAAGCTGGCGCAGCGGCCGAAGGGGTCGGGAACGGCGCTCAGGGGCTGGCCCAGGTGGGCGGCCAGGATCTCGCCGTTGGGGACGTTCTGCGGCACCTTGCGCAGGCCGTCCATGTCGTCGGAGAACGCCTGCAGGCGCGTGGGCCGGCCGGTGAGGTGCTCGAAGGCGCGGCGCACGAAGCTGGTGCGCGCCACCTCGGCGAAGGTGCCGATGTGGGGCAGGC
>CAZEHQ010000371.1:0-2125 GCA_964512165.1 uncultured Gemmatimonadaceae bacterium
AGCCGAGGCGTGCGGCTCTCGGCCCGGCGCCGCCAACGGGACTCGTTGGTGGCGGCCCCGGTTCCCCGGGCCATGGCATGTCCACCGGGCGGCGGACGATTGCGGCTTCGGCTCAGGCGTGCGTGTCGGACCGCATCCGGGCGGATCGATGGACAGACTCTCCCGTCACCGGATGCCGATCGTCTGGACGCCGTGTTCCCGAAGCTGATCCAGGAAGATGATGATCTCCTCGTACGGAAGGTCGCCGGAGCCCGTGAACATCACCTTGCGCCTGGCCTTGGATCCCGGCGGGAAGAGCACATCGATCTTGCGCAGGAGCTCCTCCATGGTGACCTCCTTCGTGTCCAGTAGGATGCGCCTGTCCGCCGTGTACTCCACGATCGGATCCGGCTTGACCTGGCCCGAAGCCGTGCCCGCTCCCTGCGGGAGGGTGGCCGAGAGCGTCTGGAAGATGATCGGCGTGATCACCATGAATCCGAGCAGGAGCGAAAGCGATACGTCCGCCAGGGGCGTGACGTTGATCGACGACTCGGAGCGCGTGCTCTTGGTCGTGTACATGTCAGCCTCCCCCCTTCCTCTTCCTGGCTATCAGCTCGACCCCCGAGGCTCCCGCGTTCTGGCAGATCTCGATCAGCTGCAGGATGTCGCTGTAGGGCCGGTTGCGGGCACCTTTGATGACGACGGGAAGATGCTCCTTGCCCCGGTACACCCTGGCCAGCTCCTCCCGCAGCCCTTCGAGGGGTACTTCGCGCATGTTCAGGTAGAGGCTCCCGTCACTCTTGCAGGAGATGACGACGTGCTCCTGGCCCTGCTCGTTGATCTCGGTCAGGTTCACGGCTTCCGGTGTGTTGACCCGGATGCCCTCCTGGATGATGGGCATGACCACCATGAACACGATGAGCAGGACCAGCGCCACGTTCACCAGGGGGGTCACGTCGGGCAGGGGGCTCTTGCGAGGCTTGGCCCGCAATGTCAGGCTGTCGAATACCCTCTTCTTGGCCATTGCCCAGGGCCTCCCTTCAGGCCGCCCGTCGGGCGCGGAGCAATCGGCGGACGCAGTGGCCCGAGAGGCGGGAGGCGGCGTTGTGCAGCCCGATGGCCAGGTTGTCCACCCGGTTCATGAAGACGTTGTAGGCCCACAGGGCCGGCATGGCCACGAAGAGGCCGATGACGGTGGTCACCAGCGCCTCCGAGATGCCGGCGGAGACCGCGGCCAGCCCGCCGCCGCCGCCGGTGGCGATGCCGCGGAAGGCCGCGATCAGTCCCGTCACCGTTCCGAAGAGCCCCAGGAACGGCGCCACCCCCACGATCGTGGCCATGCCGGGCAGGCGCACCCGCAGGTTGGCCACGGCCACGTCCAGTCCACGGCCCACCTCGACCTCCACGCCCTCCGTCACCAGTTGGTCGGACTCCTCTTCACCCCTGAGCATGACATACTCCTTCAGGGCGCCCCGCAGCACCGTGGCCAGCGGGTTGTGCCCCGCCTCCTCGGCCTGCTGCACCCGGTCGCTCAGCTCGTCGACATCGACACTGCTGTCGATGACGGCCTCGAAGTCCGCCGCCAGCGCCTCCGATCTCTCGCGCGCCCAGCGCAGGGCCAGGGCGCGGTCGATCATCACGGCGTAGGAGTAGATGGAGAGCAGGGCCAGCACGATCACCACCGTCTTGCCGGTGAAGGCCATTGCGTTCCAGAGCTCGCTGATCAGTTCCATGGGACCAGACCTCCCTTGTTAGGTTCTCAATCCGGTGAAGAGCAGGTTCCTGACGATGAATCTCTGGGCCAGGAAGAACAGGACGAGCAGCGGCGCCAGGGCCACGGCGCTGGCCGCCATCTCCTGCCAATGCTGGATGAAGCACAGGACGCCCACCGTGAGCATGACGGGCTTGGCCAGGGGCACGAAGAGGTTCGCGTAGATGCGCAGCTCGCTGGCGCCGTCGATCCTCGCCGCATCGATCAGATCGCCGGGGATTCCCCTGAAGAACTGGCGGAAGAGGAAGACGAAGAAGGCGCTGCCCCCCAGCCAGGCGGGGACGATGAGGGGCTTGTAGGTGTTGATCCACCCGAGGTTCTTGTAGATCAGGTAGTGTGGTATCAGCAGGACCTGCCCCGGGAGCATGAGGGTGG
>CAZEHQ010000372.1:0-2124 GCA_964512165.1 uncultured Gemmatimonadaceae bacterium
CATGACCGGGATGTTGGCGAACTTCTCGCCGCTGCGGAAGAAGGGCGGCGCCCGGCTGAAGTCCAGCTCCAGGCCGTCGAAGTCATAGCGTTCCAGGGTCTCGTCGAAGAGCCCGAGGAAGCGGTCCCTCACCTCCTCCTCGGCGTAGTTCCACACCCACGAGAACGACCAGTCGGCGCCGTGGCGGCAGCCGAAAGGCACCGGCGCGCCGATGAGGAGGTGGCGGCGCTCCTGCTTCTGCCGCGAGCGCCCGTACCAGCCCCGGGCCTCGTCGCAGGCGTGGGCGTCGTTCATGCGGAAGCCGGCGAAGATCGGCAGGCCGCTGCGGCGGGCGCCGTCGATGTAGATCTGCATCAGCTCGTGGCCGTCGGCGATCACCTGGTCGAGGAGCAGGTGCAGGAACTCGTGGGCGTCGGCCGGCCGACGGCCCCCGACCTCCTTGATGGGCCGGCCGTGGATGTGGGGCGCCCGGTCCGTCTCGAGCGGATGGCCGTGGATGTCCCGGGGCACGGGGTCCGGCTGCCACTCGGTGATGTGGTCGCCGTAGAGCTGGGCGTGCGGGCTGCCCCGCCAGGAGATGTCGTCGTCGATGCCGGCCAGCACGGAGAGGGCGTCCACCCCGGCCTCGGCGAGGACGGGGACCAGCTTGACGATGTCGTTGGGGTCCCGGCGGTCCTGGTAGTTGATGATCCAGTGCCCGTCGGTGTTGTGGATGACGCGCGGCGGCCAGCTCATGGCAGCACAAGCAGGCGCGGCCGTGGGGTGGGGTCAAGGAGCGCCGAGCTTGACCGGGTCCACGTTTGCCAATAGCTCACGAGGACTCCTCAAAGGACGGTGGTTCATGGACCCTTCGAAGGCAGGCAGGACGGCGGCGGAGATCCTCGGCGGCACGATGCTGGCGGTGTTGGCCCTGGCCGCCTGCGGGTCGGGTCCGGAGGGCCCCAGCGGACCGGACCCCGACCCCGGGGGCACCGGCGGCGTCGGCACGTCCCTGGCCTTCGCCGACTCGGCCCTGCAGTCGGCGGTGGAGCAGGCCGCGGCCGGGACCGGCGACGCGGCGGGACTGGTCTCGCTGACGGCCAAGGAGCGGGGGATCGCCGACCTCGGCGGCATCGAGCAGCTGACGCGGCTGGAGGTCCTGGACCTGTACGGCAACGAGATCCGGGATCTGTCGCCGCTGGCGGAACTCCGCAGGCTGCGCTACCTCGACCTGGGGGCCAACCGGGTCGAGGAGGTGTCGGCCCTGGCGTCGCTGAAGGGCCTGCAGGTGCTGCTTCTCGCCGACAACGCCGTGACGGATCTGTCGGCCCTTGCAGATCTCGACAGCCTGCAGAGCCTGGATCTCACCGGCAACCCGCTGAGCGACGAAGCGCTGTCACAGGCCGCCGCCCTGCTCGAGCGCGGCGTCGCCGTGGAGTTCGCCGCGCCCGAGCCGGAGGACAGCGTGGAGGTGGTCCCCCCCGAGGGGCCCGGCCCACCCTTGGGAAACTCGCAGCTCCTGTTCTCCTCGAATCGACGGCTCAAGGGCTCCTACCTGTCCCGTCGCGAGGTGCACTCCCTGGACCTGGAGACGGGCGAGGTCGTGAACCTGTGCTCGGTCCTGGCCGCCGTCCCCCGTTCCGACGGCTCCGAGCCCGACTCCCTGGAGCAACACTACCAGACGCGCAACGGCGAGGAGCCGGCGCGGTCGCCGGACGGAACGAGGGTGGTCTTCGCTTCCTTCCGGGACGGCAACAGAGAGATCTATGTCATGGACGCCGACGGCGGCCATCCGGTGAACCTCACCCGCCACGACGCGTACGACTCGGCTCCCGCCTGGTCGCCCGACGGCCGGCGCATCGCCTTCGAGTCGAAACGGGCCGGGACGGACCACATCTTCGTCATGAACGCCGACGGCAGCGGCGTGGAGCAGCTCACCTCCGAGCCCGCGGCCCCATGGGCCTTCTCGCCGGCGTGGTCCCCCGACGGCTCGTCCATCGCCTGCGTCTCCGGTCCGGAGGAGGCCTGGGGGATCCATCTCCTGGACCCCGACAGCGGAATCCTCTCGCCGCTGCCGGAAGGCCAGCGCGGGAGTCATCCTTCGTGGTCGCCCGACGGAGCCTGGATCGCCTACACCTTGTCGGA
>CAZEHQ010000373.1:0-2091 GCA_964512165.1 uncultured Gemmatimonadaceae bacterium
GCCCCATCACCTCCATGACGGCCAGCTTCACCCCGTCCAGGCGCACCGGGCCGTCCTCCTCCAGGTGGGACAGCATGAAGAACAGGGATAGCGGGGGCGGCGGCTTGGGTTCGGCCATTGGTTCCGCCACGCCGTCAACGGCATCTTCAGAGGGTTGGGTTTGGGACCGGCCCGGCGGCCAGCGCCGGGCCAGGTCCTTCAGTTGGTTCGGATTGGGTAAGGTCAGTTTTGCCATTTACAACTCCTTTTTCGTTTGATTTATGCGCCGGGCAGGACCGTGATGATCCGGCCCACGATGCCGGTTGCCATGCCCTTGGCCAGCAGCACCACCACCAGGCCGACGATTGCCATGATTGCGGCGTTCCGCGCCCGGCTGCCCCGGCCCTCGCCCTCGGCGCCCTCGGCCATCAGCAGGAACCCGGCCCAGACGATGCCGAACAGGCACAGGCCCGCCCCCACGTAGGCCATGCCGGTGAGCACCGAGTCGAAGGCGGCGGTCAGGCTGTCCATCTCGTCCTGCCGCGGGGCGGCGGCCGCCGACGCCAGGGCCGCCGCCGTGGAAAGCAGGAGGGCGCTCAGTCGCGGCGCCACAGCCAGCTCCACCAGTTGGAACCGCCCACCGGCGTCTGCTCCGCCTTGGGGGGCGGGGGCGGGGGTGGGGGAACGTAGAGGGCCCGGTAGGGGGCGTCGGCCCCTACCCCCAGGCCGGAAGGCAGGGGGATGCTCTCCGGCCGGGTGCGGGTCACGTCGCCGCGTTGGTGCTCCGTCGCCCGCACGTGCTCCGGGTGGTGGACGTAGATGCGGACGGTCTTGACGGTCCGGCTCTCGCCGCAGGTGCAGGTCACCCGCCGGGTGTACACGTCGGTGCGGGCCGGGTGGTGGACCGTCTGCAACATGGGCGGCCGGGGGACGTTCAGGGTGGCCGTCAGGTCCGCCGTGATTTCCAGGTCTTCCGTTGCTTTCGCGTTGGCGATGGGCAGGGTGAAGCTGGTCTCTCCGTCCGGGACGAAGGCGACCGTGGCCGAGTGGCCGCCCCAGGAGACGGTGACCGTTCCGGTGATGCCGGTGACGGTGGCGTCCAGCAGGGCCGGGACGTTCTGGCTGAAGTGGCCGCCGTACATCGTCAGGTCCTCCTCGTGGCGGGTCTCGGTGACGCACTCCGAGGCGACGACGCCCCGGATGCGGCCCGGCGTCCACTCCAGGGAGGTGACCTCCAGGTCGCACAGCTCCCCGTCGGCGGAGGGCAGAGGGTAGGGGATCTGGTGGCTCTTCACCGACGCCGCGCCGGAGAAGCCCAACTCGTCCTGCCAGGAGAAGGTGAAGGAGGGCGACGGGCCGTTCGGGGACAGGTTGTAGGTCCTGGCCTGGCCCGCCGCGAACGTTGAGTTCACGCCCATCTTCAACGTCCGGCCCGTCCTCCCGCCGTAGACCCGTCCCTTCAGGTCCAGGTTGTGGGCCGCCCGCAGGGTGACGGCGGCGGTGTCGCCGGTTACGGCCACCTTCTCGATGAAAACGCGGCGGCCCGGCACCGGGTCCGGCGGCTCGAAGTAGATTTCGTCCAGCCGCCAGGCGTCGCCGTAGGGGTTGTCGTCCGGGCCGTCGGCCAACGCTGAGGACGGCAATGCAACGATGGTCAGGACCAGCAACCCCGCCACCGCCAGCAGCCGGTACCAGGGTTTCCGCTCCCGGCCCTGATGCGGCGGCGTCTTGTGGTTGCTCTCCTGGGGCCGGAACTGCTGATTTCCTGCGTCCTTCCGGCGGCGTCCCTTGCCGAACCAGCTGTGGGGCCGGAAGGGGGGACGGCCCTTCTTCCGCGCCGCCTTCACCGCCCGGCCCACGCCGGAGACGGCCTTCTTCGCCAGCAGGCGCAGGGGGTCGGGCTTGGCCTCGGGCTGCGGGGGCGGCTCGCTCACCGCCAGCTCCGCCGGACACCCGGCGTATCGCCGGGCGCCCAGGTTGAACTTCAGCAGGTCGGCGGCCACCAGGGGCAGCCCCCGGCCGCCCACCTTGCCCACGGTCATGGCGATGCCGGTAATGCCCAGCAGGATGGCGATGCCCAGCTTCAGCCCCGGGGGGCCGAAGGGGAAGTAG
>CAZEHQ010000374.1:0-1362 GCA_964512165.1 uncultured Gemmatimonadaceae bacterium
GCCCCGGAAGCCCCCTCCGGCTCTCCCGCGCGGCCCGGCCGCCTCTCTGGATCACGGAATCCCTCATGGGCAGCGTCCTAGTAGGCGATCCCCACGGCGCGCGCCTCCGCGGTGGAGCGGGCGTCGCCGTCCACCTTCAGCTGCACCAGATAGAGCCCGGGAGGCAGCGGGTTCCCCCGCTCGTCGCGGCCCCCCCAGTCGAGGCCGGTGAAGCCGGCGCTGGTGTAGGTGCCGTTGCCGCCCTGGTGCTCGAAAATCGTCGCCAGCCGGCGGCCGCTGAGGTCGAAGAGGGCCACCTGGATGTCGGCCTCGCCCACCACCGTGAGCACCTCGAAGCTCAGCCGCAGGCGGTCGTTCACCCCGTCGCCGTTGGGGGTGAGGACGGGCGCCTCCAGGGAGAAGCCGCCGATGAGCCCGCCGCGGGTCACCCGCGGACTGAGGACGGTGATGCCGGATTCGAAAGCCGCGTCGTCCCCGTCCAGCCGGCCGGCGTCACCGCCCTCCACCCACTGGAAGGCCTCCGTCCCCTCCACCAGGGCCCGCCCCGCGAAGTCGCTGCTGTAGGCCAGGACCTGGTTGACGAAGCGGATCTTGAGCACCGTGCCGTCCTCGGTGATCCGCGGGAAGCGGACGGTGAAGGCCTCGTCGGTGAAGGAGGTGATGGCCGCCTCGCCCTCGTCGGTCACCGCGTCCTGCGTCTCGAATTGGTGAGCGAGGATCGTCGTCCCGTCGGCGGCGACCATCTCCAGGCCCTCGATCCGTTCGGCCCGGCCCTGGGTGGACAGCTCGAAAGCGTTGAACCCCTGCACCTCGGCCCGCTTCATGTCCGCCCGTACGGCGTACACGAACTCGGTGGGACGGGCGGCCTCCACGTCGCGGGGGAAGATCTCGGCCACGAGGGCGTCGGCCAGGGCCGGCCGGGTGAACTCGAAGGCGATGCTCTCGAGGATCTGGCTCGAGTGCAGCCCCCGGCTGAGGAACTCGACCTGGAACTGGAAGTAGGTCCGCGGCGCCGGGGAGACGTTGCGGGTGCCCGCGGCGCTCAGGCCTTCCGTGGCCGGGTAGGGAGGCGACCAGGGGCTCCAGTTCTCCACATCGTCCCCTATGGATCCGCGCTCCCAGAGATCGGTGGCCGCGCCGTCGGCGGGCAGGGCGAGGAACTCCTTGCGCGAGAGTGGCTCCCCCGGATTGTCGACGGACCGGGGGATGTCCTGGGCGTTGGGGTTTCCCACCTCGCGGCGGTTGTAGACGAAGGGAGTATCGTCGCTGCCGGTGCGGGTGCGGATGAAGAGACCGGTGAGGGCCTCCTCTCCCGTCACGCTGGTCTCCAAGCGAACCTGTCCCCAGTTGCTGGGGGTGCCC
>CAZEHQ010000374.1:1372-2086 GCA_964512165.1 uncultured Gemmatimonadaceae bacterium
AGATCTGGAACTTCTCGATCTCGTAGGGTATGGCGGAGGTGGCCCGCAGGCGCACGAAGCGCACGTACCGGGGCGGGTCGATCTCCACCACCGTCACCGGCTCCGAGTTGTCCTCCACGGTGAGGAAGGACTCCCAGGTGCCCAGGGCGGGAAGTCCGGCCTCGTTGAGGAGCAGGCCGTCGTGGATCCGCACCTCGAAGTTGCGCAGGAAGTCGTCCTCGAAGGGGGTGGTCGGTGCGGGCAGAAGGGTGTTGCGCGGGAAGAACCGGAGGCGGTTGACGCCGACGATGGCCCCCAGGTCCACCGTCAGCAGGGTGCCCTGGATCTTGTCGCCCTTGCGCTCGAAGGCGGTGCCCGTCTTCTCGGGGGTGAGCAGGCCCTGCAGGATCTCGGCCAGCAGTCTCCTGTCGAGCTCCAGGGCGGTCTCGGAGACGATGCTGCCGCCGTTGGCCACGAGGCTGGCGGACAGGTTCTCGCCCGCGTCCAGCTCCACCGGCAGGATGGCCTGCGGATGGTCGGCATGGGCCAGCTCGACGCGGCCGTCCGGGGCGACGCCGATGGCGGTGACCCCCGGCGTGAGGGAGGGGCGGAACTCGGGCTGGATAGTGGCCACGCCCTCCAAACCGGAGACCTCCCCCTCCCAGGTGATGTTGCCGTCACGGCCGAAGCGCAGCTCCTGGGCGCCGGCGGGGGACAGCCCCGCGAGCGCAGCCA
>CAZEHQ010000375.1:0-2037 GCA_964512165.1 uncultured Gemmatimonadaceae bacterium
CGCCCAGAGCGACGGCGGCCCGATCCTCTCGTACCTGCAGTTCGGCGCCCTCATGGCCCTCACCGGCTACGCCCTGTGGACGGCGCGGGGGTACCTGGGACAGACCTGGCGCTCGGTCTTCCGGGGCGGAGGCGGAGACCCCGGCGAGTTCTCCATGCGCAGCGTCTACGGGCAGCTGATCCTGGGGCTGGTGCTGATGACGGGGTGGTTCATCGCCGCGGGGGTGCCCTGGTGGGCGGCGGTGACCTTCGTGCTGGTGGCGGCGGCCACCTTCCTGGGGATCACCCGCATCCTCTGCGAGTCGGGCCTGGCGGCCACCCGGGCCCAGCTGATCACCCCCACCGTCGTGCGCACGGCGTACGGCACCGCCTGGCTGGGCGGCCCCGGGGCGGTGACCGTCCTCGCCCTGGGCCAGGTGTGGATGAGCGACGTGCGCACCTTCGTCATGGCCTCGGCCGCCAACGGCCTGAAGGTGGCCGAGTCGGTGACCCGCAAGGGCGTCCTGCTGTGGAGCATGATCCTGGCCGTGGTCCTCGGGCTGGGGATCTCGGTGTGGACCACCCTCTACTACGCCTACCAGACAGGGGCCAACAACGCCAACGCCTGGTTCTTCCTCAGCGGCCCCCGGTACACCATCGACTTCGCCGCCAGGTACCTGCGCGAGCCCGTGGGCCCCGACCTGGCCGGCATGGGCCTGATCGGGGTGGGCGCGGCGGTCATGCTCGCCCTCTACTGGGTGCGGGCCCACGTCCTCGCCTTCCCCGTCCATCCCATGGGGCTGGCGGTGTCGCAGATGATGCTGACCCGCCACATGTGGTTCAGCGTCTTCCTGGTGTGGCTGGTGAAGGCCTGCCTGATCCGCTACGGCGGCCCCAACCTGCTGCGGCGGGTGCGGCCCTTCTTCCTCGGCTTCATCCTCGGCCAGTTCGCCGTCATCGCCTTCTGGCTGGCCATCGACGTCATCACCGGCGCCCAGGGCCACGGCCTCTACTGGGTGTAGGTCGCCCGGCCCTCGCGCGCCAGCCAGGCGCCCAGGAAGGGGTCGGAGAGGCGGTATCTCGTACCCACTTTCGTCACGATGCGCTTGCTCACCAGACCCTGCATGGCCTTGGCCACCGACGGCAGCAGAGGTATGCCCGTGCTCTCCACGAAGTCCCGGCTCAGGTTCGACTCGCCCCCGGACCGGCCCAGGGCTCGCAGGACATCGGCCTGCTGGCGGCTCAGGCTTTGCATCACCAGCTCGTACTGGTCGCTCTGCATGGCGCAGATCGCGCTCCAGGCGGCCGCCAGGTCGTCACGGGAGATGACCTGCCCGGCGCCCGTCACCTGCCAGAGGGCGGTGCAGAAGCGCTGCGTGTCCCCCGGGTTGTCCTGGCATGCGTCCAGGATGATGTCCAGCAACCCGGCCTCCAGGCGGCGCTCCGCCGCGAGGAACTTGCGCTCCAGGAAACGGCGGAAGCTGCGCCGCTCGATGGGCCCGACGTGCAGGCGCATGGCGGCGTTGAAGAACGGAGAGCCGCGGTCCGTGAAGATCGTCTCCATGGCCCCCCGCTGACTGCCGCAGAACACGAAGGCCGAGCCCTCCTGCTGTTGCACGAGTCCGCGAAGTCTCGCCACCACCGCTTCCTCCGCGGGAAGGGAGAGGATGTCCTGGAACTCGTCGAGGACGATGACGGGGGCCTCCCACGAGCCCAGCAGAGCGAAGATGCCGTCCAGCGTCTCCGGCCGGTCGCCGCTGCCCGCCTCGAAGCCGACCGTGGGCAGGTTGGTGGCGGGATCCACCGAGATCGTGGGTCGCAGCGCTGCCAGCGATCGGAGGAGGGTCATGACACCGGACTCCTGCCGTTCGGCCTGGACCACGGCCTGGGCCAGCCGCTGGGACAGGTCCGACACCGACTTGATCGCCATCAGGTCGGCGTAGACCAGGCGCCGGCCCGTGAGACGGCGCCCGGCCTCGAAGATCAGCGAGGTCTTGCCGATGCGCCGGTCGCCGACCACGTACACACGGCCGGCGGACTGCATGTACTGCCGCAGCTG
>CAZEHQ010000376.1:0-1953 GCA_964512165.1 uncultured Gemmatimonadaceae bacterium
CATCCATCGGTGCCCGGACGAAGTCGAGGCGCTGGCGCCGGACGGCTTCGAGGTCGACAGCCACGAGCTGATTCTCTTCGGCCGCTGCGCCGCGTGTACGTGACGGGCCTCTGACCCAGCCGCTCTTCCCGACGCCGGCCCGCTCCAGGTACCCGCGCGGATGCGTCTGCGGACCCCTCCCCCTAAGCCAGATCCGGGTGCATGCGATGCCAGTCGGTGACCGACTGGTAGGCGTGCGCCACGCTGAGGATCCTGTCGTCCGAGAACAGGTCGCCGATGATCGTGGTGCAGATCGGTTGCTCGTGGTCGAAGTCGTCCTCCGTGTTGCCGTCGCCGAAGTCATAGGGCAACACCACCGCGGGATGTCCGGTCTGGTTCGTGAGCCGCACCTCGCCGGACCCGGTCACGAACATGTCGAAGCCCTCCATCGTCTCGGCCATCTCCTTCATCAGGATGTGGCGGCGCCTGAGCGACTGGACGTAGTCGAGCGCCGGGATGTCACGTCCGCGATGGAACCGGGGCGGGCGGGCTTCCTCTCCCTCCGGCGGCTCGGGGACCTGCTCCAGCACGCCGCCGGGCGCCACATGGAAGTCGAAGGCGGCCGATGACTCGACGCCGAGCGAGTTGGAGCCGCCCTCGGGCAGCTCCGCCATGGGCTGCGGGTCGGCTCCGAGCTCCGCCAGCTTCGCCACGAAGGCTTCAGGCGCATCTTCGGTGAAGCCGATGCGCATCCGGGACAGGTCCGGGTCGCGCTCGAAGCGGAAGGGAGCGGTCAGCGTCGCGGGATCCTTGGGATCCGCCCCGTGGATGGCGTTGAAAACGAGCGCGCAGTCCTCGACGGTGCGGCACATGGGCCCCGGCTTGTCCATCGTCCAGGAGAGCACCATGCCGCCGTGACGGGAGATGCGTCCGAAGGTCGGCCGCAGGCCGCTCAGCCCGTTGCGCCGAGACGGGCTCACGATCGAGCCCTGGGTCTCGGTGCCGATGGAAAAGCCGACCAGCCCCGCCGCCGTGGCGGAGCCCGGTCCAGCCGACGAACCGCTCGACCCCTGCTCGGGATTCCACGGGTTCTTCGTCTCGCCCCGGTACCAGTTGTCGCCCGCCGCGAACTGCCCGGTCGCGAGCTTGGCGATCAGGACGGCCCCCGCCTCGCGCAAACGCACCACAAGCTCCGAGTCCTCGTCGATCACCTGATCCTGGAAATCGGCGGATCCCCAGGTGGTGCGGGTCCCGCGCACGGCGAAGAGGTCCTTCACGCCCCACGGCACCCCGTGCAGCGGCCCTCGCCAGCGCCCGGCGCGCAGATCGGCGTCGGCGCGCTTCGCCTCCTCGCGGGCCCGGTCCTCCAGGATGCTGACCGCGCACAGGAGCGTCGGATCGTGGCGTTTCATCCGGTCCAGGTAGATCTCGGTGAGTTCCTCGGACGTGATCTTGCGCTCGCGAATGAGGGCGCCCAGCCGATGCGCGGGGAGGAAGGCGATCTCCTGGGGATCGGTCGGGGCCGGTCCCGGCCAGGGTCCGATCTCGATCTCGTGCCGCTCGAAGGGGGACCCTCCGGTGTCCTTCACAGCGTCTCCAGCAGCGATCCCGTGCCTCCGGGATACGCCTGGAACTGGGTTGCCGGCGGCTCGCCGTTGCCGAGCGGCGGCAGCTCCGCTTCCTGGGCCTCCTGGAGCAGCCGGGCTGCGGCCTGGGGCGGAAGACGCTCCTCACCCAGGACGATCTCCGGGCGAAGG
This sequence comes from uncultured Gemmatimonadaceae bacterium, assembly GCA_964512165.1. GTDB lineage: Bacteria > Latescibacterota > UBA2968 > UBA8231 > UBA8231 > UBA8231. The sequence goes on from CAZEHQ010000376.1 coordinate 1,737, forward strand.
CTCCCGGCAGCGACTCCTGCCGCGGCCATCCCCAGAAAACGCCTGCGCTCGATCCCGCCCTTTCGATCCTCTGACATCTCGATTCTCCCCCTTGCAGGGCCCAAGGATGGCGCCCGAACCTGGTGTTTCGCGCGCCCCCGCCTCGAACAGGGCAACATACTGTGCCCCGGTGCGGCATGCGACACTCGTTAGCCCCGTGCGGTCGCGGACTCGCATC
>CAZEHQ010000377.1:0-1940 GCA_964512165.1 uncultured Gemmatimonadaceae bacterium
GCCTTCACGCCTGACGAGAAAGAGGAGATCACGGCCCACACGCAGCGGGCCTGCCGCTGGACCTTCCTGGTATCCGGGCTGCAACATCCGAACATCGTCAGGGCGATCGGGGAGCTGACCGAAGCGGGCCCGGCCAAGATTGAAGGTGTCGCGGCGACACTGTCGGCGTAAAGCTGCACGTACCGGCAAGAGAGTACGACTCTACAGTGGAGCAAAAGCCGGATGCGAACCAAGGACGAGGTTCGACAGGCGGTCTGGGCGGCGATGGAGGAAGCCCGCGCCGCTCACACCCGCAAACTGAACGACAAGATCCCCCACTTCCGAGGCTGCGAGGCGGCCGCCGACCGGGTAGGGGAGTTGCAGGCGTGGCAGGACGCCCGCGTGATCAAGGGCAACCCCGACAAGGCGCAGCGGCCCCTGCGCCAGAAGGCGCTGGAGGAGGGCAAGACACTCTACATGGCGGTGCCTCGCCTGCGACAGGAGCAGTGCTTCGTGGAGCTTGACCCGGCCACCATGGGCGCCTCGCCCGCCGAGGCCTCCACCATCGCCGGGGCTTTCCGCTGGGGCCGCCCGGTGTACGTGGAGGAGATGCGCCCCGTCGACCTCGTGATCTCCGGCTCCGTCGCCGTTAACAGCCTGGGCACCCGCGTCGGCAAGGGTGGGGGCTTCGCCGACCTGGAGTACGGCCTCGCCATCGCCGCAGGGATCGTTTCGCCACAGACCCCGGTGGTCAGCACAGTACACGCCATGCAGGTGCTGGAAGAGGACCTGCCCTACACCCGCCACGACGTCTTCCTGGACTATGTCGTTACTCCCGATGAAACGATCCGGTGCCACGGCGAGATGCCTCGTCCCACGGGCATCTACTGGGACGCCCTTCCCAAGGCGAAAATCCGGCAGATCCCGTTGCTGAAGAAGCTGCAGGAACAGGCGGGCTGACAACCGCGGATCATCGCGCCATGGAAGCGTCTAGGTCCTTGCGGCCTCCGGTGAGATGCTCATCTCCCGCAGCCGGTGTACCACCAGCCATACACCCGTCACTATCAGCCAGACCAGGAAGGCGATGCCGGTGATCCGGTGTACCACGGTGGCGGCGTCCACCCAGATGAACAGCATCGCCACGCCGAGCACCACGTTTACGACTGCGATCCCCCTGAGCAGTCCGCCCATCCGCCATTGCACCGGGCCCAGGGCCACCAGGGCCAGCCCTGCCAGGGTGAACCCCAGGGTGCCTGCAACCCATCTGACGGAGAATGCCAGTTCCTCCTCGGGCAGCACCTTCAACTCGGGAGGCACCAAGTCCGTCGGAGCGGTAACCGCCAGCGCCAGAGCCGCGGCCCCGGACACCATCGAGGCCAGGCCGGAGGCGACAAACAGCAGTGCCGTCGCGGCGCTGGCAGTGGAGTTGTAGGCCCTCATGCAGCGCCAGAGCGGTATGGCGGCGGCCACGAGGGACAGGCCTCCCACCATTCTCGCCGTGCCGCCCGTGCCGTAGGCCATCTTGGCCGCCCCGATGGCCGCCAGCGAATCGTCGAGGTCAGGCAGGTCGGCATCCGCCGCCAATCGCGCCGGCACTGATATCGCGGTGGCCAGCGCCGTTAGCAGCAGAAAGATTCCTGCGGTGCGAAATTCCGGTGAGTAGATTGCCACGTGATCCCTTCCTGGAATGACCCGGTAATCAGATCAGCAGGTTGTAGCCGATGGGCAGCGCGGTGCGGCCGGTCAGGGCGTTGGCCAAGTCAGGGCCGCGGCCCTCGGCCACGGCCACGCCCATCAGCACCTGCAGCGCCACCTGCACCCCGCTGTCGGGAGGCTTTGCTTCCACCCGCAGAGCGCGGGCGAAATCGCTGCCGTGGATTATCAGCTCCATGGTGCGCAGTTGCAGGTAGTCGATCAGCCTCATGCCACCCTGCGGTGTGGCCATGATGAAGTCGTCATCC
>CAZEHQ010000378.1:0-1590 GCA_964512165.1 uncultured Gemmatimonadaceae bacterium
CTTCCTCTTCCTCGGCGCGCAGATAGCCGTAGTCGAAGCCGCGGAAGAAGGCGGCCCACTCGGGATCGACCGAGGCGGGATCGGCCTGGTAGCGCTGGTAGAGGGCCTCGACGTAGTCGGCGTTCGAGCTGTTCAGATCGATGGGAGACATGGCCGGTGAAGGGGCCGCGCGGGGGCCGCGCATCGTGCGTAACTACAAGGCAGCATTGCAAGATACTGGCCCACGGGAATACGGTAAAGAGCGCTCCTCCCGGCGCCTTGAGCCCGTCCGGCGGCCCCCGTAGCTTCTGGGCTCGCCTCCCCGCCCCGCCTTCCTCCCGGGAACACGGATGCCGCTGCAGCTCTTCGACGGCCCGCCGGCGTTGTCCCCCTTCCGGCGGGCGGCCCTGCTCGAACGCTGCCGGGAGGGCGCGCCCGGCGTGCGCGCCCTCGACGCCCGCTTCCTCTACATGGCCTGGTTCCACGAGCCGCCGGCGGCCGCGGCCGTCGACCGCCTCGGGGAGGTCCTGGAAGCCGGCCCGCCTCGCGACTCCCTCGATCTGTCGTCCGACCCCTCGACCTCCTCCCTCCTCGTCACCCCGCGGCCGGGGACGATCTCGCCGTGGTCGAGCAAGGCCACCGACATCGCCGCCAACTGCGGCGCCGCCGTGGACCGCGTCGAACGCGGCACCCGCTACACCTTCGCCGGCGTCGGCGTCCCGGACCTCGACCCCTTGCTCCCCCTGCTGCACGACCGCATGACCGAAGCGGTGATCGACAACCCGGAGAGCCTCTTCGCGCGCCACGAGCCCCGTCCCCTGCAGTCCGTCCCCCTCGGCCGCGACGGACGCGCCGCCCTGGTCGAGGCCGACGCCCGCTGGGGGCTGGCCCTGTCCGCCGAGGAGATCGACTACCTGGCCGACACCTACCTCCGCCTCGGCCGCGATCCCACCGACGTGGAGCTGGTGATGTTCGCCAACGTCAACTCCGAGCACTGCCGGCACAAGATCTTCAACGCCTCGTGGATCGTCGACGGCCAGCGCCAGGAGCGCTCCCTCTTCGACATGATCCGCCACACCCACGCCCGCCACCCCGAGCACACGATCAAGGCCTACTCCGACAACTCCGGCGTCATCGAGGGCTTCCCCGCCGAGGTCTTCCGGCCCGACGGCGACGGCTTCCGCTACCGCTACCACGCCCGGGACACCCACATCCTCTGCAAGGTGGAGACCCACAACCACCCCACGGCGATCTCCCCCTGGCCCGGGGCCTCCACCGGCGTCGGCGGCGAGATCCGCGACGAGGGCGCCACCGGCGCCGGCGCCCGCTCCCAGGCGGGGCTGTGCGCGTTCTACGTCTCCCACCTGCGCATCCCCGGCTGGGAGCAGCCCTGGGAGGCCCCCGTGGCCGAGGCCCCCGCGCGCCTGGCCGCGCCCCTGCAGATCATGACCGACGGCCCCCTCGGCGGCGCCGCCTTCGGCAACGAGTTCGGCCGGCCCAACGTCCTCGGCCTGTTCCGCACCTTCGAGCAGGTCGTCGACGGCCGCCACCGCGGCTACCACAAGCCGATCATGGTCGCCGGCGGCAGCGGCCTCATCGACGCGGACCAGG
>CAZEHQ010000378.1:1685-1921 GCA_964512165.1 uncultured Gemmatimonadaceae bacterium
CGGCAGCTACGCCTCCTCCATGGACACGGGGAGCAACCTAGAGGAGCTGGACTTCGCCTCGGTGCAGCGCGACAACCCCGAGATGCAGCGCCGCTGCCAGGAGCTGATCGACCGCTGCGCCGCCCTCGGACCGGAGAACCCGGTCCGCTCCATCCACGACGTCGGCGCCGGTGGCCTGTCCAACGCCTGCCCGGAGCTGGTGGAGGGCGCCGGCCGCGAGCGCTGCCCCATCGCCG
>CAZEHQ010000379.1:0-1883 GCA_964512165.1 uncultured Gemmatimonadaceae bacterium
GATCATCATGCAGTGCATGGGGTGGATGTTGTGCGCGGCATAGAGCTCGGCGAACATCTCGTTGCCGCCGCCATAGCGCAGCCAGGCGATCGCCTCGCCGGGCAGCGGGCCGAACGGAATGGCCGTGAAGAACTGCAGCGCCGGCACCTTGCCTGCCCAGTAGCCCGGCGTGGACCAGCCGGCGTCGACCGCGCCGGTCGACACCGCGTCGAAGATCTCCAAGGCCGGGACCAGCGCGCCGGGCTCGAAGAACTGGATCTGGATCGACCCGCCCGACACTTCCTCGACGCGCTCGACGAACTCCTTGCCGATGGTGCCGAGGATGACGAGGTTGCCAGGGAACGTGCTGGGCATCTTCCAGCGCACCGTGGCGCCGCTGCCCGCCCCCGGTTCGGCGGCGTCTCCGGCGTCGGTCGCCGCCGTGGTGGTGGCGTCGCCCGCCTGTTGCGGAGCGTCCGGCGACATGACACCGGCCCCCAAGTATCCGACCACCAAGCCGACTACGAGTACGACCACGAGCAGAATCTTATTCATGGCGTGAGCTTCCCTGGTCCCGGGCCTGCCGCGGACATTCCCCGGCTTTCCGCCCCCCGGGATACTGCCGCATGGGGGAGGGGGGCGCAAACGGCGCGGCGGCCGTCAGGGGGTGGTGTCGGGGGCCGTCGGCCGCTAAATCCTCTACCGGCGGCGACCGGCGATCGGTCCGGCCGGCGCCGCACGCCATGGCAGGAGAAATCGGATGTCGCGGTCGTTCGATGTACTGGTAATCGGTGCCGGCATCGCCGGCGCGTCGGTTGCGGCGCGCCTCGCTCCCCACGGTCGGGTGGCCGTGCTGGAACGCGAGCCGATGCCCGGCTATCACACGACCAGCCGGTCCGCGGCGTTCTTCACCGAGAGCTACGGGAACCCCACCATCCGGGCCCTCACCCGCGCCAGCCGGGCGTTCTTCGAACAGCCCGAGGCGCACTTCGAGGGGCCGCTGCTGGGCGGGTGCGGGGGGGCGCTGTTCATCGCCAGGGCCGACCAGGCGGAGGCGTTCGACCGCGAATTCGGCGCCGCCCGCGCGCTCGATCCGGCGATCATCGAGTTGACCCCGGACGAGGCGGCGGCGCGGGTCCCGGTGCTCCGGCCGGGGTACGTGGCGCGCGCCTACTTCGAGGCCGCGGGCCGCGAGATGGACGTCGACCGCATCCACCAGGGCTGGCTGCGGACCCTGCGCGCGCACGGCGGCGAAACCGTGTGCAACGCCGAGGTGCGCGCCATCGAGCGGCACCGCGGCGAGTGGCAGGCCGACACGCCGCAGGGAGCGTTCCGGGCGCCCGTGCTGGTCAACGCCGCCGGCGCCTGGTGCGACGTGATCGGCCGCCTGGCCGGGTGCCGGCCGATCGGGCTCGTGCCCAAGCGGCGCACCGCCATCGTGTTCGCGGCTCCGCCTGACATCGACATCGGCGCGTGGCCGGTCACACTGGACGTGGAGGAGGCGTTCTACTTCCGGCCCGACGCCGGCCGGATCCTCGCCAGCCCGGCGGACGAAACCGATTCGCCGCCCTGCGACGCCCAGCCGGAGGAGCTGGACATCGCCATCGTGGCGGAGCGCATCCAGCTGGCGACCACCCTGCAGGTCGGGCGCATCCAGAACCGGTGGGCGGGACTGCGGAGCTTCGTCGCCGACCGGACCCTGGTCATCGGGGAAGACCCCGGGCAACCGGGCTTCTTCTGGCTGGCCGGCCAGGGCGGCTACGGGATCATGACATCGCCCGCCGCCGCCGCCGCCTGCACGGCCCTCGTCACCGGGTCGGCCTGGCCGGCGGGGCTGGCCGCCGAGGGGCTCACCCCGGAGACGTTCGCGGCCGCCCGTCCGGGGCTCGGCCCGGGCCGAGCGA
>CAZEHQ010000380.1:0-1878 GCA_964512165.1 uncultured Gemmatimonadaceae bacterium
CGCCGCCGACATCGTCGAGGAGTTCGAGCTGATCCGGCTGGACGACTACTTCGACTGGTCGCGGCAGCTGCGGACGGAGCAACTGGAGAAGGCCCCGGCCTGAGCCGCTGGACGCACCTGGGTCGGGACTGGTTATTCTACCCCCGCGCTTCCGGGATCCACTCACTCCGCCGAGGTAGAACCGGATGTCCCCTGCCCTTCTGATCTTCCTCCTCCTGACCCTGCTGCCCGGCGCTGTTGCCGGCCAGGAGCGCCCACCGACGCCGGTCATCGTCGCCGAGGTGCTCGAGCAGCCCCTCGTCGAGGATCTCTCCTTCGTCGGGCGCATCCTGCCGGTGCGCTCCAGCCGCGTCGCCGCCGAGACCGAAGGCAAGGTGGTGCAGCGGTTCGAGGACGCCGGCCAGACCGTGGGCGCCGGCGACCCCCTCTTCGCCCTGGCCAACGATCCTCTCCAGGCGGCGTTGGACGAAGCGGAGGCCGATCTCGCGCTGCGGCGCTTCATCCACGACGGCAGCCGCCGGCTGCGCGCCTCCGAGTCGGTCTCCGAGCAGGACCTGCGCGTCAACGCCTTCGAGCTGGCCCGCGCCGAAGCCCGGCTGAGCGGCCTCCAGGCCCAGGTGGAGAACCTCCTCGTCCGCGCCCCCTTCTCCGGGCACATCGTCCGCACCTCCACCGAGGTCGGCGAGTGGGTCGGCCGCGGCGGCGAGATCGCCCAGGTGATCTCCATCGACACGGTGCGCGTCATCGTCGAGGTGCCCGAGCACCACGTGCCGCAGCTGGCCCTGGGGGACAGCGCCGCCATCGTCGTCGATGCCCTCGGCGGCGATCCCGTCACCGGCCTCGTAACGGTCATCTCCGCCGAGGGCTACGCCGCCTCCCGCACCTTCCCGGTCATCGTCGAAGCCGCCAATCCGGAGGGCCGGATGCGCAGCAACATGTCGGCGCGGGTGCGCTTCCGGATCGCCCAGGCGACGGCATCGCTCCTCGTGCACAAGGACGCCCTGGTCACCGGGCCTCGGGGACAGGTGGTCTACCTCGCCCGCGACGGCAAGGCCCTCGGCCGCCCCGTCGAAGCCGGGCTGGCCCACCAGGGCTACGTGGCCGTCACGGGCGACCTCGCACCCGGGGACCTGGCCGTGGTGCGCGGCAACGAGCGCCTCCGTGACGGCCAGGCCGTGCGCATCCTCCGCCGGCAGCCGTAAGCCGCCATGCGCCTGATCGCCACAGCCATCCAGCGGCCCGTCAGCGTCACCGTCGGCGTGCTCCTGGTGGCGCTCTTCGGCCTGATCTCCCTGTTCCGCATCCCCGTGCAGCTCACCCCCGACATCGACCGGCCGATCATCACCGTCTCCACGGTGTGGCCGGGCGCCAGCCCGGAAGAGGTCGAGCAGGAGATCGTCCAGCGCCAGGAGGAACAGCTCCGGAGCGTCGAGGGACTGGTGCTGATGACCAGCGAGAGCAACGACAGCCGCGGCGTCGTCTCCCTCGAGTTCAGCGTCGGCGTCGATCCGGACGCGGTGATGCTGCTGGTCTCCAACAAGCTCGACCAGGTCTTCGGCTATCCCCTCGACGCCGAGCGGCCGGTGATCTCGGCCGGCGGCACCGGGCCGAGCGGGGCCATCACCTGGATCATGCTCCAACCCCTGCCGGACCGCGGCGATCTGGATATCGAGCGCTACCGCGACTTCGCCGAGGAAGTCGTCAAGACCGCCCTCGAGCGCGTGCCCGGCGTCTCCCGGAGCGACATCTACGGCGGCTACGACCGCCAGCTCCAGGTCATCGTCGATCCCCGGGCCATGGCCGCCCGCCAGATCACCGTTCAGGACCTGGCCCGGGCCCTCACCCGCGAGAACGCCAATACCAGCGCCGGCACCTTCG
>CAZEHQ010000381.1:0-1876 GCA_964512165.1 uncultured Gemmatimonadaceae bacterium
AAGATCACCAGCGCGACGATGCTGAGGCGGCTGTCGCCGGCGGTCTGGCTCACCAGCGCGAAGATCAGGGGGCCGAAGATCCCGGCGAAGCGGGAGCTGGTGCTGTAGAGCGGCCCATGGCCATCAGCGCGTACACCCCCAGTCCGGACCTTCCGCGGGCGCGTGGGCCGCTCGCCAACGGCGAGTTCGTCAACCCCGAGCTGCTCGAGCGCGTCTACTCGCGGGCGGCGCTGGTGGAGCACGTGCTCGTCACCGGCAAGCAGGAGTGGAGCCACCCGGTCATCGTCGTCACCCTCGACGTGGAGGAGGCCGGCCACCAGACGGACCTGCCCGGCCTGCCGGGAGACGAGGATCAACTCCGGGCCTTCGAGCCGCTCCACGAGCGCATCCGCGCGCAGCTGCGGCCGAGGCCGATGCCGCCGGCTTCAGCGGTCACGAGCGCCCGTGCGCCTGCTGGTCCTGCCCGAGGCCTTGTCCGAGGACGCGGGCACCCTCACCCGCGGGCTGCGCAAGATCGTGCCCGCGGCGATCACGGAGCGCTTCGCCGACGCGGTCGAAGCAGCCGTCGGCTAGGGCGGGCGAGGCTTCCCCTTCAGGCGCCCCCACGTCGTTTCCTCGACCCCGGTTCCCCGGTCCGGGGCGGGCACCAGCAAGGCGTCGGCGAAGGTCTCCGCGCGGCCCATCTGAAACTCGTTGGGGTCTCCCAGCCGGTAGAGGTGCACCGGTCGATCTCCCGCTGGATCGGCATCCAGCACGAAGACGATCAGGCCGATCGTCTGCCCCGCCGCCAGCCGGGACGGCGTGCTGTACTCCGGACCTCGGAAGTCCAGGGTATCGAAAGGGGTGGTCATCACCTCAATCGTCGTGCGAGTGGAGACACCGGACTCCACCCGAGCGGCGGCGGCGGTGATCGAACCCTCCAGGACCCAGGGGTCAAAACCGCTCGGCCACCGGGCGACATCCTGATTCCATAGGGAGAAACCGTTCTGGTTCCACATGGAGAATCCGTTGGGGTCTGGAAACACGTCATAGAACTGGGCAACCCGCTGATTGTAGTACAGGTCTGGAATACACTCCCAGGCTTCCCTCTCGATGGCGTCCTCGACCGAGACCCAGCAGTCCCCCGAACCTGCCAGGGGCGGTAAACCACCCACCGCCATGGTCGCCGTCCACGCCCATGGCCACGTAGTCGACCTCGTTGAAAGCAGGCCAGGTCCTTCCCGGCGCCTCGACGTGGGGATCGTCGTCCACGATCTCGAAGGCGGCAAAGACCCGGCCCGGTTCAGCGGACCACGCCAGACGGAGGTCAAAGGTCAGCTCCGGGGCTCCCGGAGGAGGTATCGCGATACGCTCTCGACGCGGGAGAAGCGGGAAGAGCGGGAGGTCCTGCTCCGTCAGGGAGGGGATGGACAGCCGGCGCCAGTCCTCGAGGGAGCCGTCGATCGACAGCTCCCCGGCACCGACCTCGTACACAGATACGGGGGGCTGAGCCTCAACGGCCGCGGCCAGGAGAAGCACCGGCAGGCAAGGGGTCAGGAGCCTGTGCATCCGCCTTCTTCGGCGATGGCGCGCTGCGTGCCCGCCAGGCATCAGTCGCCCGCCGCGGCTTCCCCCTTCAGGCGCCCCCATGTCGTCTTCTCGACCGTGGTCCGCCGGTCGGCGGCGGGCACCAGCAAGGCGTCCGCGAAGCTCTCCGCGCGGTAGAGAGGATACTCGGGGTTTCCCAGCAGGTAGAGATAGGCCGGTTCCTCAGAATCGTGATCTGTCATCAAAATCCCCAAGCCGATCGTCTGTCCTGCGCTCAGGCGGGACGGCGTGCTGTACTCCGGACCCCTGAAGTCCATGGTATCGAAGGGGGTGACCATAATCTCCATCG
>CAZEHQ010000382.1:0-1875 GCA_964512165.1 uncultured Gemmatimonadaceae bacterium
CTCGTACCCGAGGTGGCGGGCGCTGCCGAGGGCGGCGATGCGGATGCCGGGGACGGGGTCGTGGAAGGCGCGCTCGATCACGCGGCGCACCGAGTCGGCGAGGGCGGCGTGGAGGGTGTCGTCGAAGCAGGGGCCGAGGGACTGCACCACCGGCTTGCGGAGAGACTGGGAGGGCGTCTCGGTGAACCGCAGGAGCGACGGCAGGGCCTTCTTCACCTGCATCTCCCCCAGGCCCCAGGCGGCGTACGCGGCGACCTTGAAGGAGTCGTCGTCGAGGAGGCGGATGAGGGCGTCGGCGGCGCGGGGATCGCGCATTCGGCCGAGAAGGCGGGCGACCTCGAAGCGCACCCGGATGTACGAGGAGTTGGTCTCCTGGATGAGGCGGGGCACGACGCGGTCGCCGTAGAGCAGGAGCTTGCCCGCCGCCTTCTCGCGGACCTCGGCCTGCAGGCTGCGCAGGGCCTGGATCTGCGGCTCGGGGTCGGGCTCGGCGCAGGCCGCGGCCAGGAGGGCGGCCAGGCCGGCGAGGCCGATGGCCGCCGCGGCGCGGGCGATGTATCCGCTCTTCGCTTTCATGTATTCAACGATAGGGCTGCCCTCGAACAGAGTCCACGAGCACCGGCGCCGGGGGCGGATCGCCCAGCAGGGCCTCGCGCTCGGCGCAGCGGCGCAGGGCCGCGGCCGCCACCGAGGCCCATCCGGAGCCGGCGTAGGACTCCACCAGCCGCTGGTAGAGGGGGCGGGCGCGGCGGCAGCCCTCGGCGTCGGCGACCAGCGCCGCCAGGCGGGCGAGGGCGTCGTCGGCCAGATCCGACTCCGGGTGGGCGGCGGCCAGCTCCTCCAGCAGTCGCCGCGCGCGGGCCGGGTCGCCGCGCTCCTCGTGGAGCCGCGCCCGGTGGTAGAGGACGGCGTCGGCCGCGGCGGGGTCGAGGCTCTCCAGGCGGTCGAGGGCCCAGGCCGCCTCCTCGAGCCGGCCGCGGTCGAGGTGAAAGCCGGCGATGGCGGTGAGGGCCGCGGCGCTGCGGCGGTTGAGGGGCAGGGCGGCGAGCTGGTAGCGCGCCGCCTGGGCGGCCTCGTCGTCGAAGTTGCGTTCCGCCTCCCGCGCCGCCGCGTGCAGGCTCTCGGCCGCGGCGAGGCAGGGGGGCTGCCCGGCGGCGTCATAGCGCTCCAGGCGGATGCCGTCCACGGCGCCGGCGGCGATGCGCTCCAGGGGCAGGTTGAGGCGCTCGAGGTGGGCGGGGTGGAGCAGCCCCTGGCCGGTCTTGAGGTGGGCGGCCTCCACGGGAAAGGCGTCCCACGAGGGGTCGACCTCGACCCAGCGGCCGACGTAGACCTGCGGCCAGATGTGGGGGACCAGCTCGCCGGAGGCGGAGACGGCCAGGCCGACGCTGACGCGGGTGGGGATGCCGGCGGCGCGGCTCAGCGCCGCGAAGAGGACGGTGTACTCGGAGCAGGTCCCGCGCAGGTCCTCCAGGACCTCGAGGGAGGTCTTGAAGCGCACGTCGGTGTGGGCCGGCTCCATGTGGTCGTGGACCCAGTCGTGGAGGACCCGGGCGGCGTCGCGGCTGTCGACCCCGGGGTCCGGGACGAGGCCGGCGGCCAGGGCGCGGATCCGTGGCGCGGCGGACTGGATGTACAGGGAGGGCGCCCGGTACGGAGCGAGCTCCTCCAGGGCGGCGACCTCCGAGACGGGGAGGCCCTCCCGCGGCAGGGTCTCCAGGCGGACGGCCAGGACGGCGCCCTCCGGATGGGGCGTCAGGCTCTGGCGCGCGTCGAGGACGAAGAGCCGGCGGGCGTCGCCGAGGGCGGCGGGCAGGCGCACCCGGATGCTGTCGAGGCGGCCCGGCCGGGGGACCTCCCGGTCGAGGCGCAGGG
>CAZEHQ010000383.1:0-1871 GCA_964512165.1 uncultured Gemmatimonadaceae bacterium
CACCGCAGTTGTCGATCCTCACACCGGCGGGCTCTGGTGCGGGGGTGGGGGTGGGGCTCTGCGTCGCCGTTGGCGTCGCGGCCGGCGCGGCCGGGGTTGCGGTTGGCGTTGCGGCCGAAGTCGCGGCCGGCGTTGCGGTCGCCGTCGCCGCCGGAGTCGTGACTGCCGTCGCGACCGGAGTCGGGGCCGGCTCCTCCTCGCCCGAACACGCAATCGTGAAGAGAGCGATCATCAGGGCCAACCCTCCCACGAGCGCCAGCAGTCTGTGACCTGTTTGCGCAGTTCGCCGGTAGGTCATTCGCATCTCCCTCCGTGAGCACCGAACCGGGCACCCGGTGTGCCTCGACCGGCTACGATAGTGATATTGATACTTAGTATCAATAATGGTCAGCCCACCGTGCACCCGGGGAGACCCATCTCCCCAACTGCCACCCAATGACGGCAGGCTGACGGCGGTGCGGAGCACCGCCAGGGCTCGTCTCGAGGGCCCTGGCCGCCCGGGACGGGCGGCTGGTGGCCCACGCGGGAGGTCGTCGGACGCCCCATCGGGGGGGACCTCACACCCGGGGGCTCCGCATCCCGTCCGTACAATGGAGGGTGGTGGCACCGAACCCGGGCACCAGAGTCATCGGAGATGCGGAGCGGCGATGGCACGGCCGGACGATGCGAGAGTCAGGGACGTCGTGCGCGAGCGGTACGGAGAGCTCGCCAGGCGCTCAGCCTCGGGCTCGGCCGGCGGCGCTACCGATTGCTGCCCGGATGACGCTCAGAGTCTGGATGTCTCCCTGGTCTACTCCCCGGGCCAGACGACGGGCCTGCCCGAGGAGGCCCTCGCTGCGTCGGCGGGGTGCGGCAACCCCCACGCCATCGCCTCGCTGAGGCGGGGTGAGACCGTCGTGGACTTCGGCAGCGGCGGCGGCATCGACTGCTTCATTGCGGCCAGGGCGGTCGGCCGGCAGGGCCGCGTGGTCGGCATCGACATGACCGAGGAGATGGTCGAGCTCGCCAGGAGCAATGCCGCGCGGCTCGGCCTCGGCAACGTCGAGTTCCACCTCTCGCAGATGGAGGAGACACCCCTCGAGGATGGGACGGCGGACGCGATCATCTCCAACTGCGTGATCAGCCTGGCGCCGGACAAGGACATCGTTTTTCGCGAGGCCCACCGGATCCTCAGGCCGGGAGGCAGGTTGATGGTCTCCGATCTGGTCAAGGTGGATGAGATTCCCCGCGACGAGGCGGAGGACATCGCGAACTGGGTGTCGTGCCTCGCGGGGGCGGAGATGAGGGACGTCTACCTGGGACGGATAGAGGCCGCCGGCTTCAGAGAGGTCCGGGTCGTTTCCTCGGCGCCGTGGGGGGACGAGGGCTGGCTCTCCAGCATCCACAGCATGAGCATCCTGGCCCTCAAGCCAGGGGAGTAGCCGCCGGCCGCCCCGGGGCGCTGGATCCGCTCGACACCCGAAGCTGTCCGCGGCGAGTTCACCCAGCCTGACTCGCCGACCACCGGCCTGCCGTCCACGTTCGCCGTGACCGTCGGCTCCCGCCGGATGCTCACCTAGTCGCCTGCGGGCGTCCCCCTCTCTGAACGACCCCGCGGTGGAGGCCGCCCCTCCGGGGAGCGCGGCCGGGATGACGGAGACAGGGCTTCGAGTATCCTGCGCCCGTTCCGCCTCGACGTGAGCGGCGCTGCGCCGGCTCGGTCGCGCGGAGGGGAGAGATCCCGATGAGCGCAGGAGGGGAAGAGGCGTCGGCGGGGACCCCCGAGTGGCCCCTCCCCCGCAACGCCGACGGGACGCCGGTGCTTCTCTCGGGCGGGAACCCCCAGGTCCCGAAGGGTGACGGGGACGCCCCCGTCCAGGCCTACATCTCGG
>CAZEHQ010000384.1:0-1866 GCA_964512165.1 uncultured Gemmatimonadaceae bacterium
TACTCGCCGAAGGCACCCGCGGCCCGCTTACACAGGCCTGGCTGGAGCGGGAGGGCATCGGCTCACCCAACCCCCAGATCTACGCCCTCGGCGTGAAGGAGCTCTGGCGCACCCGCCGGCCCCTGGACCGCGTCGTGCACACCCTCGGATGGCCCCTTCCGCGCGATGCCTTCGGGGGCAGCTTCATGTATCCGCTGGCCGACGACCTGGTCGCGCTGGGGCTGGTCGTGGGGCTGGATTACCGGGACGCCTCGCTCGATGTCCACGAGCTTCTCCAGAGGATGAAGCTGCACCCGCTCTTTCGCCCGACGCTCGAGGGCGGCGAGATGCTGGAATGGGGCGCGAAGACCATCCCCGAAGGGGGCTACCATTCGGTTCCGGAGCGCCGCCATGGCGACGGGTTGCTGGTCAGCGGAGACGCGGCCGGCCTCGTGGACGTGCCCTCCCTCAAGGGCATCCACTACGCGATGCAGTCGGGCATCTACGCGGCCCACGCCATCTTCGCCGAACTCAAGGGCGAGGGCGACGGCCTGGCCGGCTTCAGCCGCGCCCTGGGCGACTCCTACGTGATGAAGGACCTGCACCGCACCCGCAACCTGCGCCTGGCCTTCAAGAAGGGCTTCTGGGCGGGCGGGATTCAGGCGGGGCTCATGACGGTGACGGGCGGCGCCTTTCCCGGGGCCCGCATCCCGGTAACGGAAGACGCCGAAGAGGCTCGACGCCCCGGCGCACCCCCGGCATTCAGAGCCGATGGAGAACTCACCTTCTCCAAGGTCGACGCGGTGTACAAGTCGGGGAACCAGACCCGCGACGACATCCCGAGCCATGTGCTTGCAGGCGACGAGGTCCCTCCGGAGGGAGCCGCGTTCTACGCCAGCATGTGCCCTGCCGGGGTGTACGAGGAGGGCGAAGACGGCGAGCTGGTCGTCAACGCCCCCAACTGCGTGGACTGCAAGGCGACCGACGTGCTCGGGCCGCGCTGGACGCCGAGAGAAGGGGGCAGCGGGCCGGCCTACCGCCGGATGTAGGTCGTGAAGGACAGGCCGGTCGGAGGCCGGATGCCGACCCCACCAGGAGGGAGTATGCGCTCAGTGGCGGCCTCTCGAATCGCAGCGCTTCCGGTCTGGAGGGCCGCGTTGTCCCCGGTGGTCCGCTCCCGCCTCGCGCTCGTGCCCGCGCTCGCGCTCGGCGCCGCGACGGCATGCGCGGACCGGGAACCGGAAGCCGCCATCGAGGTCGACAGCGCCGGCGTCCGGATCGTGGAGAGCCGGGCCCCGGCATGGCCGCCCGGGACGGAGTGGAGCGTGAATCCGGAGCCCGTCTTCCGGCTGGGCGACGCCGGGGACGATCCCTCCTCCAGCTTCTTCCGGATTCTCGATGTCGCGCTGCTCGCCGGCGGGGAGGTCATCGTGGTGGATGGCGGGTCCGCCGAAGTGCGCCGCTACGACGCGGCGGGCCGTCACCTGTGGAGCACCGGCGGACGGGGCGAGGGGCCGGGAGAGTTCCGCAGCCCACGCTACCTGGGGCGGCGGGAGGACGGTGCGTTCCTGATCTGGGACCGAGCGCTCTCTCGCGTGTCCGCCATCGGGCAGAACGGAGACCGGCTCGGTACCGAGCGCCGGTCCGGTCCGGACGGATCCCCGCTGGTGGCTTTCGACCTTTTCGACGACGGCGCCTGGCTGGTCGCCTTCCCGGTCGTGAGGCAGGCGCCCGAGCCAGGCACCACGTGGACCGACAGCGTCCGGCTGGGACGCTACGATCCGGTGCTGGAGGACGATGTCCGGCTGGCCACGGTCCCCGGCCAGCGATGGGTGTGGACCGGCCAATCCATGCTGCCGGTGCCGTTCAGTCCAAGACCGCTGCGGG
>CAZEHQ010000385.1:0-1851 GCA_964512165.1 uncultured Gemmatimonadaceae bacterium
CCGACTGAATATAGGCAGTTGGAAAGAGTCAGCTGTCAGGGGGGCCGCACTCGTTCCCACAGTCTACGGAAATGGACTGGATCCGCAAACGGCATCCCGGTCGAGAGGCCGAGGCTGGATGTCCCTCAGATCACTCCCCTCACTCCCCCAGGATCCCCGGCCCGTACCGCCCCAGCCGCAGGATCGGGTAGTGCGAGTTGAGCAGCGTCTCGTCCCCCGTGTCGCGCACCACCTGCCACGCGTAGCGCATGAGGGACCGAACCACCTCCTCGTGCCCGTCCACGTCGATCAGGTTGGTCATCTCCCAGGGGTCGTCGTCGAGGTTGTAGAGCTCGTCGAAGTCGAAGCCGTTCCAGCAGAGCTTCCAGGGGCCGTCCCAGACGATGCGCTGGGAGACGCGGTAGCGGCTGCCGTGGTACTCGGCGAAGCCGCGGGTGAAGTCGCCGGCGCCTCCCTCGGGGGCCTGCAGGGCGCTGGCGAAGGAGCGTGAGTCCGGCGCGCCGATCGCCTCCAGGTCGGCCAGCTCAAGCAGGGTCGGGCCCAGGTCGTGGAGGCCGACTCGCGCCTGGCTGGTGACGCCGCGGAGCGCCCCCGGACCCGCCACCACCATGGGGATCGAGTAGACCTCCTCGAAGCCGGTGAAGTTCTTGCAGTAGAGGCCGTGGGAGCCGAGCAGCTCGCCGTGGTCGCTGGTGAGGACGACGATCGTGTCGTCGAGCTGACCGGAGGACTCGAGGAAGTCGAGGAGGCGCCCGTACTGGGTGTCGATCTCGGTGATCGAGGCGTAGTAGCAGGCGGCGGCCTCCCTCTTCTGTCCTTCGTCCATGTTCCGCCACGCGGCCCCGGCCTTGCGGTAGAGGTTCGGCTGGCCGCTGAGGTCGTTGCCGACGTTGGGCTGCAGGGGAATGGCCCCAACGTCGTATTGCGCGAAGGCTTCGTGGCCCGTCACGAAGGGGTCGTGGGGCTCGGTGATGCTGACGAAGCAGCACCAGGGCTGCTCACCGTTGGCGGCCTCCTCGAGGAAGGCCAGGCCCAAGTCGGTGGTGAGGCCCACGCCCCGCCTCTCCGGGGGAACGTCGGTCACGCCGTAGAGGAGGGTCCTCCGGTAACCCTCCGGATGCTCGTCCCACTTCTGCAGGGAGAGGCGGCCGTCCTGCTTGCGGGCCGCCTCCGGGGTGCCGGCCACCTGCCAGCCGAAGCGTGCCAGGTCGCCGGAGCGCTCCACGTGCCACTTGCCGAAGTAGCCGGTGCGGTACCCGGCCTGCTCCAGCCGCTGCGCCCAGTGGGGGAACTCCGTGCGCAGGCAGGACTGGTCGTCGTCCACCGTGTGGGTCACCTCGAGGACGCCGTGGGAGTGGGGCAGGAGCCCGGTCATCAGGCTGGCCCGGGCGGGCGAGCAGACCGCGTTGGGCGTGTAGGCCCTGGGCAGGCGAACGCCCCGGGCGGCGAGGCGGTCGAGGTTCGGCGTCCGGCAGGGGTGGTCCGGGTCGAGGACCCGCCCCTGCATCTGGTCCGTCATCAGGAACAGGATGTTGGGCTGCTTCACTGGCAGCCCCTGTCCCGGGAGACGCTCGTCACTTGGCTCCAGGTGCTCGGGAAGGACCCCGCGCTGGAGGTTGGGGCGGCCGGGCTCCTCACGCGGCTATGCGCCCCACGCCTCCCTGAGCCGGCGGACCCAGTTGCCGTGCATGATGCCGGCGATGTCATCCGCCGGGTAGCCCCGCTCCTCCAGGATGGCGGGGATGCGCTGCAGGTCGGCAATCGTCTCCATGTCGGCGGGGGCCTGCTCCTTGCCGTAGCCGCCGTCGAGGTCGGTGCCGATGGCGGCGTGTCGGCAGTTGCCAGCGAGTT
>CAZEHQ010000386.1:0-1813 GCA_964512165.1 uncultured Gemmatimonadaceae bacterium
CCCACCACCGCGCCCCGGGAGACGGGGTTGGCCAGCATCAGGCGCAGGGTGCCCCGCTCGCGGTCGCCGCAGATGGCGTCGAAGCCCAGGATGACGGCCATGAAGCTCAGGAGCAGCCGCACCACGGCGGCGAAGTCGATCTCGACGAACCGCTTCATGAGGCGGTTGTCGGCGCTGCCGAGGCGCGTCAGCTCGGCTGCGACCCAGTGCACCTGGATGCCCAAGCGCTGGCCGGCGCCCTTGTCGACGCCGCGGCTGAAGATCGACAGTGGCTCCGGCGGGGCGACGACGTGGGGCCGGACCTCGGCGTAAACCGTCGCTTCCTCGAGCTGCTCCTCGACCCGCCGCACCTCCTCCTCGTAGTCCTGCACCCGCTGCGAGAAGTCGAGGCTGCCCGCCAGGGCCGCGAGGCCGCAGAGCAGCACGGCGAAGACCAGGATCAGACCCAGACGGGCGGTGAGCAGGTTGGTGAGCAGCTCTTTGCGGGTCAGGGCGAGGAGCATGGCGTCAGGATGGAAGGCGGGATGGACAGTGTCAACAGAGGGGCTGAGCGAGAGAGTTTCCGCGTTGAGCCCCACTTGGGCGAGCGAATCGCCCAGGTCGAGGGACCGCTGCCGGGCCTCACTCCCGCCGCCGCCATCCGCCCCGCAAGACCCGCCGAGCAGCCCCCTTGCCAGGTCCCGCCCCTTCATCCCCGGGCGCGGTCGTCACTGCCCGGGTCTTGCGCCTCCTGGAGAGGACCTCAGCGGCCCGCCAGCCCTCACCCCGCCTCGCGGAAGCGCTGGTAGCGCCACGCCAGGCGATCCGGGTCGGGCCGCAAGTCGGCTGGCCGCGGAAGCTGGATCCGCTGTCCGTGCAGACCCTGGAGCCCGTGGCGCAGCATGGGGCCGTCGGACTCGCCGCGGATGTCCGCCCGCACTTCCACCCGGTAGTCGGCCCGGATGCCGACGAAGTGCCGGTCGAAGGCGGCGTGGTGCAGCTTGCAGAGGGCGAGGCCGTTGATCACCACCGGCTCGCCCCCGGCCTGCCGATCGGGGATGATGTGAGCGGCGTCGAGCAGCTCCTCGTGGCGCAGCCGGCAGAGGCTGCACTGGCCGCGGTAGGCGCGCAGCACCCGCTCCCGGAAGCCCTGCTGATGCAGCCGTTGCTGGAACTCCCGCGTCACCCAGACCCGCCGGCCCTCGTCGAGGGCGGTGTTCCCGCTCAGGCCCTCGCCGATCCGATCCGTCCAGCCGACGCCGAGCGACTCGGCGGCATCCACGGCGACGTGGAAAGTCAACTCCGCCGGGTTGGCGTGGACGATGAAGACCGGCCAGGCGGCCACGTACCTCCCCTGCACGATTCCGTGGAAGTAGACCAGGGGCACCCTCTCCACCATGGCCTGGCGCAGCCCCTCGTTGTCCGGGTGGGCCGGGTCGGTGCCGCGGTACTTGTAACGAAGGAGGTCTCCTGAGAAGGAGTCGTCGTACGGCCCCGACGGTGCCGTGGTGATGGAGAGAGGCAGCCTCAGGTCTCGGGGCTTGAAAATGCCCTGGGGTCCCAGCAGGTGGATCCGCCGCCCCTCGCGTTCGAACCCCCGGGCCAGCAGCTGGCGCGGCAGCACATCGCCGTGGACCTCGATCTGCTCCGCGAGCCAGTCGAAGGCCTGATGGCGGATGCGCGTATCCAGGGGATCGGTGGCCATGGCCGATGGGCGGTCTCCGGCAGAACCGCCGTCAGTCCACCCGGTTCGCCTCGATGTAGTCCCAGTCGTAGGCGATGCCCAGCCCCGGCTCCCGCGACACGTGGACGAACCCCTCGTCGTCCATGGGGT
>CAZEHQ010000387.1:0-1799 GCA_964512165.1 uncultured Gemmatimonadaceae bacterium
TCCACATGGGCCCGGCCCTCGAGGAGCAGCTGCCCCAGGTGGAGGAAGCGGTCCGATTCCGCGGGGTCTGGCATGCGCCTCTGCGCGTCGGGGAAAAGGAGACGATCTCCGACGACGTGATAACCGCAGAAGCCGGCGTTCTCCAGATCTTCGGCTTCCCCCTCCTGCGCGGTAATCCGGAGACAGCCCTGACGCGCCCCTACACCATGGTCCTCGCCGAGCCCCTGGCGCGCCGCCTCTTCGGCGAGAGCGACCCCATGGGACAGGTCGTCCGCTTCAACGAGAAGCACGACTACGAGGTCACGGGCATCGTCGGGCAGCCCCCCTCCAGTTCATTGCTCCAGTTCTCGGCGCTGCTCTCCTTCGCCACACTCTACGAGGGAAGCCGGGCCATGATGAGTCGTCGAAGCCCATCAGGTCCTTCATCACCTACGTGCAGCTGGCCCCGGGCGCCGACCCGGCCGCCGTCGCCGCGCGCCTGCCCGCCATGGCCGAGGAGCTCACGGGTGTGCCGGAGCCGGACGATGCCTTGTACAAGCTTCAGCCTCTGAAGTCGGTCCGCTTCGACGCCGAGCTGCCCAACCGCCTCGGTCCAAGCGGCAATCCCCTGTACCTGGCAATCTGCGCCGCCCTGGCCACGGTGGTCCTGGTCATCGCCGGCGTCAACTACGTGAACCTGGCCACGGCGCGAGCCGAACGGCGAACCCACGAGATCGGGGTGCGCAAAGCCCTCGGCGCCCACCGCGGACAGCTCATCCGCCAACTCCTGAGCGAGTCGGTCCTGCTCAGCGCAGGGGCCACGGTCCTCGGCGCCGCCATGGCGGAGGTCCTGGTCCGGCTCCCCGCCCTGATCACCGGGGGGAACCTCGAACTGCCCTTCATGCGCTGGACGTTCCCCGCCTCCGCAGGGGCCGCCGTCCTGGCCCTCGGGGTCGGACTGGCAGCCGGCGCCTACCCGTCGTGGCTCGTGGCGCGCTTCCAGCCGGCGGCCGTGGTTCGCCGCCGCCGCGCGGGCGGCGCCCGCCTGCGCCAGGTCCTGGTGGTGGGCCAGTTCACGGTCACGGCTGCGCTCATGACCATGACCCTCCTCATCTGGAACCAGGTCGACTACGTCCAGGATCTGCTCCGGCGCGACTCCGCTCTCGGGTTCGAGCCGGAACAGGTGACGGTCATCCGCAACCGGGGGCTGTCACCGGACCAGGCCCGGACCCTCAAGTCCGAGTTGCTCCAGGACAGCCGCGTCGCCCTGGTGAGCCTCTCAATGGACCTGCCCGGCACGCTTGGCGAAATGACGTACGAGGTGGAGGGAGAGGACGCGGGGAAGCTGCCGGTGAGGGTGTATGGGGTGGACGGCGGCTTCTTCGCGATGATGGGCCTGCGCATGACCCGGGGCCGCGCCCTCACCGGCGATCCCTCCGACGACCGGGCGGCGGTCATCAACGAGACCGCGGCGCTCAGGATGGGGTGGGAGGAGCCCTTGGGCAAGACGATCACCGGCTACAGGGGCCTGGAGCTACGCGTCGTGGGCGTGGTCGAGGACTTCCACTTCGACGGGCCCCGCAAGAAGGTGGAGCCCCTGCTCATGGCGCCGGTCTCCAACGTGGGCACCATCGCCGTGCGCGCCCGCCCCGGGCATCTCGACGAGGTCAACGAGTTGATCGACCGGAAGTGGGCGGACCTCTCCCCCTACCGCCCCATCCAGCGAGAGCCCCTCGAAGAGGTCTTCTCCGGCCTCTACAGGCAAGAGCTGCTCATGGGCCGCGTCCTCACCGTCTTCCTCTCCTTCGCCATCGCCGTGG
>CAZEHQ010000388.1:0-1789 GCA_964512165.1 uncultured Gemmatimonadaceae bacterium
GAAGCTGCGCACCCGTCCGCCGTCGGCGGCGAACAGGGTCAGGCGCCCGGCGGCGCTGGGGCGTTGCAGGGCAAAGGGGATGAGCACCTCCCCGTGCAGGGCCGGCCGGAAGGGGTGCGGCCAGCCGGCGTCGAGGCGGGAGGCCAGAGGCGGCTCCACGCCCTCGCCGACCAGCCCCGGGTCGTACTCCACCACCACCTCGTACTCGTATCCGCGGCCGTCCAGGTCGCCGTTGCTGAGGACGAGGACGACCTCCTCCCAGGCGTCCCAGCCGTGGACCGTGACCATGCGGTCCGTCCGCAGGTCGCGCACGTCGAGAGCGTCGGGCGCGGCCAGGAGGAGGACGTTGCGCCCGCGGCCCCCGGCCTGGTCGATCCGGAGGGTGGCGCCCCCCGGGAGCAGGCGCGGATCCAGGCGCAGGTAGCGGCTGGCCAGGTGGTCGACGGCTCCGCTGTCGGTCACGGCGGCGCCCGCACTCACGGGGAAGGCCGGCTCATCGCGGGAGGGGTAGAGATCGCCCTCGGCGAAGAACCCCTCCCGGGCGCGGACGCCCACGAACCAGGACCAGACCGCGAACTCGAAGAAGGCGCCCTCCAGGCCGGCCTCGGGGCCGCTCACCCCGGCCTCGCCCTGGAAGTCGCGCAGGGCGCGGTCCAGGTTGTTCAGAGCCGCGGACCGGCGGCGGCCGTGCTCCTCCCAGGAGCGGCGCACGACCTCGCGGCCGTAGTGCTGGTCGAGGAAGAAGGTGAAGATCGTGCTGCCGTAGGCGTGGAAGTCGACCCGCGGGTCGCCGCCGTCGAGAGCGCGGCCCGGGGACCCGAGGAAGTCGCACAGGTATTGGAAGTAGTCGTTGGCGCCGGGGTGGACGACATCTTCCATCCAGGTGGGCGTGGCCTCCTGCCACCAGCTGCCGTCGAATCCCTGGTAGTACCCGAACTGAACGACGTGGAAGAACTCGTGGGCCAGGGTGACGCGCAGGGCGTCGGGGCCGCGGCAGACGTTGTCGGTGCCGAAGACGGC
This sequence comes from uncultured Gemmatimonadaceae bacterium, assembly GCA_964512165.1. Taxonomy (GTDB): domain Bacteria; phylum Latescibacterota; class UBA2968; order UBA8231; family UBA8231; genus UBA8231. Next base: position 1,021 of record CAZEHQ010000388.1, read on the forward strand.
GTTCTGAAGTCGTTGTCAATCTCGAGCAGCCGGTAGGCGGTCTCGGCCTCGGCGCTGAGCCGGCTCGTCTCGGCCGTGGCGAACGTGGCCAACCCGAGGCAGGCCGCCGCCCCGGCGCCGAGGAACCGTCTCGTCATCCGTCTTGTAGGTCGCTGAGGCGCCGCATCCTCGCCAGGATCTGAGCGATGGCGGCGAGGTCTTCGAGCCCTCTTTCCGAAGACGGGCACACCTCTCCCTTTGGTCACCGGGCTGTCCAGTCCCTCGGGCGGGCTTCCTACGCCCGCCGCTTCCATCCTGTCGACGCAACTCCTCGCTGCCCCCGGTAGGGATCGCCCATCGCATCCTCTTTGCTTCGTCGGAGACGCGGAACCCCTGCTCGTTGTTCGTGTCTTGGTATCGGCTCATTCGCTCGTCTCCGTTCGCTCAAACGAAGGCCGGGGCTCTCACCCCGGCGACACATGCCGATGCTCGGCCACCCGAACCGGAGCGCCCGCGCTCAACGAAGGCCGGGGCTCTCACCCCGGCGACACCTGGGCTACCTGGGGGGGATGGTGCAGTTGTGGCACGCTCAACGAAGGCCGGGGCTCTCACCCCGGCGACACATGCCGATGCTCGGCCACCCGAACCGGAGCGCCCGCGCTCAACGAAGGCCGGGGCTCTCACCCCGGCGACACCTGGGCTACCTGGGGGGGATGGTGCAGTTGTGGCACGCTCAACGAAGGCCGGGGCTCTCACCCCGGCGACACATGCCGATGCTCGGCCACCCGAA
>CAZEHQ010000389.1:0-1774 GCA_964512165.1 uncultured Gemmatimonadaceae bacterium
GTCGTTATGGCGTCGCGGTTGACGAAGTCCTCCGGTTCCATGGCCACGAACAGCAGGTCGTTACGAATCTGCTGGAGGTGTGTCACCAGTGAGGTCTTGCCGCAACCCGGCGCTCCTTGAAAGACGCGCAGCAGGGAGCGGGTGTTGTGCGGGCCGCGTTGGCCCGCTTGAGCGACGGCTTCGTCGAAATGCCGGACTTCCGCGGTGCGACCGGCGAAGAACGGCGCCTCGTCCCGGTCGTCGGCCGTGGCGACGTGGCGTGCCCGCTCCGCATCGAAGCCCGGCAAGATGCTCATGGTCTTTAGTATAGAGGGTCGCCGGTCGGGTCTGGCTTCGGTCGGGCGGCAGGCCGTATGGTGCCGGTCGGATGGCTCTAAGGGAGTCGAGGCGTCCAGGGTTGCCGGTTCTTGCCAAGCCCGTCAGCGTGCGTCAAGTGAGCACGATGAAGATCTCTCTTCCGGAGGCGTTGAAGTCCTTTGTGGACGATCAGGTCAGTACGCGCGGCTACAGCACGTCAAGCGAGTATGTCCGCGAACTGATCCGCAAGGACCAGGATCGGGAGCGCTTGCGGAGCCTGCTCGAGGAGGGTACAGGATCACCCCGGGCGGGCTTCCTCGATGCGGACTACTTCGACAGCCTTCGAGCCAGGGTACGCGAAGCCAAGGACCGGTGACCGCCAGCTCGTAGTCTTGGACGTGGGTCCGTCCCTTTACGAATCCCCCACCCACACCCCCGGACGCCGCCCACCCCAGGGCATGACCTCCTCGAGCTGGCTGGCCACGCGGATCAGCGTGGCCTCGTCGGCGTAGCGTGCGGCGAGCTGGATACCGATGGGGAGTCCGTTCGCGCTCATGCCGAGCGGCAGGGAGATTGCCGGTTGCCCCGTCACGTTGAACTGGAGCGTGTAGGGAAACGTCTCCCGCCACAGGGGGACGCGGTCCTCGGGGCGGCGCACCAGGACGCCGAGCTCCGGCGCGGGCGTGGCCATGGTCGGGCTCAGGAGCAGGTCGAAGGCGTTTTCCCCCTCCCACCAGGCCGCCGTCTCGCGGACGAAGCGATTGAGCCGGGCCACGGCGTCGAGGTACCCGGGGCCCGAGACCGCGCGGCCGCGTTCGGCTTCGAGCCACGTGCCGCGTTCCAGGTCGTCTTGGCCGAAGGGCCGTCCAAGGGAAGCCTCGAGCAGGCCCACCGTCTGCGCGATACCCACCGACACGAGGGTCATGCAGAGGCCGACCATGCGCTCCGAGAAGAACGGAGCGGGCCAGGCGGGCTCGACGCGGTGCCCGAGGTCCGCCAGCACGTCGCCGACGGCCCGCACGGCGTCCCGGCAGTCGGGATGCAGCGAGGCTGCCTCGTTGACGTCGCAGAGCCCGATACGCAGTTGCCCGGGGTCGGCGGATAACTCCTCGCGGAACGGTCTGTCCGGAGCCGGGCAGCCGTACGGGTCTCCAGGTATGGCGCCGGCGAGCACGTCGAGGGTCAGGGCGCTGTCCCGCACCGTCCGCGTCAGCATGCCCTGGGTGGCGAGACCCGCCCAGCTCTCGGCGAGGATCGGGCCCCAGGAGATGCGGCCGCGGGATGGCTGATATGCATGGAGTCCCTCCAACAAGCCGTTCCTGTCCCCCAACTCTAACCGCCAGGACGGTTCGGGCGAAGCACTGGATCACTCGCAAGACGTAATACGCGAAGGGTAGTACGCGAGACAGGAGGAGGTGGCTCCCGACGGGGTCGCCTCGCCTCGACCACCGGCAAGGTGATATCGGTGTCCGGGGCG
>CAZEHQ010000390.1:0-1769 GCA_964512165.1 uncultured Gemmatimonadaceae bacterium
CGCATAGAACAGGGACAAGGAGAGACGTCCCATCAACAGCACGTGCTGTGTGTGCCAGAAGCAGAGGGCATAGGCCAGTCCAGCGATGGACCCGGCGGCGCGCGAGCGGCAGAGGCTGGCCGCGAGGAGGTACATGCCGATGCCCGAGAGCACGTGGGCGGCGCCCATGACCAGTTTCAGAGACAGGTAGAAATCGCCGAGAACCAGATCGACGAGCCCTGCGAGGTAGAAGAAGACGAAGCCGTAGGTCTGGAAGACGGGAGAGCCGGTGCCGATGAAGAACGTCCAGATGGGCAACTGGCCGTCGGCGATGGCCTGGGCGGCAATCCAGGAGTGGGCGAGGTGGTGCGAAGCGTCGGCGGCCCAACTGGGTTCGCCGCGGGCGAAGTAGAACCGGCCGCAGACGAACAGAGAGGCCGTGAGCAGGCACAGGGTCCTGCGAGGACTGGCGAAGCAGTCCTGAAGGAACTCGGTGAGTACCCGGTGGCGCGCCTCCTGGTAGATGAGCAGCGCCGTGCAGAGGAGGAAGAGGACCGCGAGCAGCGCATCCAGGGGGCCGAAGGTGATCGGTTCCTCCATGACGGCCGAGAGGAACTTGCCCCATGTGACATAGGTCTGGCTCGGTGACAGCACCCAGAGCTTTGTCATCGTGACATACTGGATGCAGACCGACAGGGCGCCGAGTGAGATCAGCACCCACAGCGTGGGGAACCGGGTCCTGTCGGTCACGAGGCTGTTCGAGCTACGGAACCACCACCACCTTCATCGAGCCCTCGGTCCCCGTCACCTCGATGCCCTTCTCGGTCTCGTCCAGGCCCAGGGTGTGGGTGATGAAGCGGTCCAGCGGCGCGCGGGTGCTCTTGAGGAAGGAGAGAGCCGTCTTGAACTGCATCGCCGGGTAGGCCCACATGCCGCGGATGTCGAGGTCCTTGAAGCAGACCTGGTTCGGCCGGATCTCGACGCCGCCGGGGTCGGTGAAGTGGCCCACCTCGACGACGATGCCGCCGCGGCGCACGAAGTCCAGGGACTCCTTGAAGACGACGGGCACGCCGGCGGTCTCGATGACGATGTCGGGGCCGACGCCGTGGGTCAGCTCCTGCACCTGCTCCAGGCGCTCGTCGAGATCGGCGTCGGCGGCGATGGCGTGGTGGGCCCCCATGGCCTCGGCCAGGGTCAGCCTGGAGGCGCTCAGGTCGGAGGCGATGATGCAGTCGGTGCCGACGTGGGCGAGGGCGGCGATGACGAGCTGGCCGATGGGGCCGGCGCCGAGGACCATGACCGACTTGTCCATGCCGAGGCCCTCGGAGATGTGGGGGATGCCCGGCGCCAGGGCGCGCTCCACGGCTCGGGTGGCGACGGCGGCGGGCTCGGTGAGGACGGCGATCTCCGGCGAGAGTCCCTCGGGGATCCTGAAGATCCAGGAGCGGGGGGTCAGGTGCATGTACTCGGAAAAGCCGCCCCGCGGCGCCGGGGCCACGTCGCTGGAGACGAAGCCGTGGACGTAGCGGTTGGCGCACAGGGCCGGGCGCTGGGGCTGGTGCAGGCAGAACCAGCAGCGGCCGCAGGCCTGGGAGCTGGGGGTGGTGGTGACGAGGTCGCCCTCGGCGATGGGGCCGCCGATGACGGCCATCTCCTCGGACGCCTGCGGCCCCAGCTCCTCGATGACGCCCACCAGCTCGTGGCCGGGGATCACCGGAAACTGCAGCGGCATGTGGCCGGCGTACATGTGCTTGTCGGAGCCGCAGATGCCGGCGCGCTCCACCTTCAGC
>CAZEHQ010000391.1:0-1708 GCA_964512165.1 uncultured Gemmatimonadaceae bacterium
GCAGGCGGCGTCGGTGATGTACGCCTGAGGGACGGCTCTCAGTCCGCCGCGCCGAGGCCCGCGGCCCTTCGTCGGGGCTTGCTCATCTTCATCTCCCCTTTGGCCTACTCCACGATCGCCTGGTAGGTCAGCACCTCCATCGTCGGACGAAGCGGATAGGTGCCGATGGGCACCAACTGGGTCAGCACCATGAGGACGAGTTCCTCCTCGGGGTCGACGAGGAAGTCGGTCGAGGCCATTCCGCCCCAGCCGTAGGCGCCGGGCGAAGCCGGCAGGCCCGTGAGTCCTGTGTCGGTGATCGAGTACCCGCCCAGGCCGTAACCCATGCCTTCGCTCATCCCCATGTCGAGATTGAGAGTCGACATGGGCGACGGCCCGTAGGCCGGACCGAGGTGGTTGTCCATCATCAGAGCCACCGTCCGCGTCCCGAGGATTCGCACGCCGTCCAGCTCGCCGCCGTTCGCCAGCATCTGGGCGAACCGCAGGTAGTCTCCGGCGGTGGCGACCAGGCCGGAGCCGCCCATCTCGACCTTGGGGGCCGTGCGGTAGGCGCTGGTCTCGGGATCGTCGATCACGACCATTCCGCCCTCCGGCGTCGGCGCATAGGTCGCCGCGAAGCGGTCGAGCTTGTCGTCCGGGACATGGAAGTCCGTGTCGACCATGCCAAGCGGATCCAGGATGCGCTCCTTCAGGAACTCCCGGAAGGTCTGCCCGGAGACGACCTCGATCACGCGACCGGCGACCTCCAGGCCCAGGCCGTAGTTCCAGGCGGCGCCCGGGTGAGCGAGCAGCGGTTGCCTGGCCAGCTCCCGGACGAAGTGCGCCAGGTCGTCGTGGGGCACGGCGGCCGCCGAACCCTCGAGTCCCGCGGCCGCGTAGGAGGCGGCCACGGGGCTGGGGATGAAGGCGTAGGTCAGCCCGGCGGTGTGGGTCATCAGGTCGCGGATGACGATCGGCCGCCGCGGCGGCGCCGTCTGCATGTCGTCGCCGTCGCCGGAGACGTAGACCTGCGTGCCGGCGAATTCGGGGAGTATCCGGGCCAGCGGCGTCGAGAGCAGGAAGTGGCCCTCCTCCCAGAGCATCATCAGCGCCGCCGAGGCGATCGGCTTGGTCATCGAGTACATGCGGAAGAGCGTGTCCTCGGTCATCGGCTCGCCCGCTTCCACGTCCCGGTGGCCGCTGGCTTCGACGTGGACGACCTTGCCGCCGCGGGTGACCACGGTGACCACGCCCGCCAGCTTGCCGTCCGTCACGTAACTCTCGAAGGCTGGCCGGATCCGGTCGAGCCGTTCGCTCGACATGCCGGCGCTCTCCGGCGTGGCGCGCGGCAGGCCGGCGAACGTGCCGGCGGCGTCCATGCTGCCGGTTTCCCGGGGGGCGCAGGCCGCCAGCAGAATGACTGCGGCAACAAGGACGATGACGGCGGGCAGGCGTTGGCGCATGAAGACTCTCCCGGTTGGTGGCGGAGGGAGCAAGGGTATCAGCGGCTCGAGCTTCGGAGGACTCGGGCTCGCCGCTTCGCGACCGATTTGCCGCGGGTCAGGAGACCCGCGGTTACAGCCGGCAAGGGCGCCGGCGCACCCAGCGGGTCCTCAGTCGGTGCCGAGCAGCCAGGCCTCGTCGAAGCTCACGTGCTTGATGCTCTTGCCCTGGCCGCCGTCGTCGAGCGCGCCGGCGACGTGGTAGCTGTAGGTCACGTGGATTCGCC
>CAZEHQ010000392.1:0-1679 GCA_964512165.1 uncultured Gemmatimonadaceae bacterium
CCGGAGGTCTGTGCCGCCCAGAGGACGAGTCGGGGTCGCGGCGAACCAGTGCTCCCACTGCAACTGCTGGTGAGGGTGATGGCCGGAGCCGGCGCGTGAGAGGCTGCGGATGGCGCAGCGGATGGCGTCATCCGGGCGATCGCGGCCATCGATGATGCGGCGGCAGGGGGCGGGCTGGTGGCCGTCAGCCGGCTGGGGCCGGCAGGGTGGGTGGCTGAGCGGGGAGGAGAGGTTGCAGCGAGCCGCCGAGCACGGTCGTGAGTCGGTTGGTTGAGGGGGGTGACCGCCGACTTGATCCGCCCGGGCTTCGGTGTGCTGTTGGGCGGCGCTTGGAGTGCGGGGCATGGCGCGCCGGACGGGCAGCTGGGGAGCGCCCTGTGGAGCCATGGTGCATCCAGCGCGGCAGTCCGGTCACCGACTGGTGCGGCTGACGGGATGTCCAGTGCGCCGGACGGTGGGGTTGCTGGGTCTGCGCGGAGGCTGGGAGGCGCTCTGGGCGGCCGCCGTCTGGGTTGCGGAGGGTGTGGCGGTGCGTTGCGGCTGGGGCGCAGGGTGGCTGTTCGTTGCGGGCCGGCAGGGACCGGGGAGGGGCTTGGCGCGGGCCGGTTCGCTGTGGCGCTGTCTCGTCAGGGCGGTTGGGGCTGTGGCTGGGGGGTGGCCGGTGTGCGGGCCGTTGGCGTCCCTGCCGGCCATGGGAAGCGGCTGGCTGGATGTTTGCCCCGAACGTAATTGGAGTAGGGGTGGGGCAGGCCGGGGCTGGGAGCCGATGGCCTTGGTTGGCGGGGCGGACGGGGCCTTGGGAGTCTCTCGTCGGGGCTGGAAGTGGGGGCGGGCGGGTGACGGCGGCACGGCGAGGAGGGCTGGAGGCGGGCGGGCACCCGACCCAGGGGCTGCTGGCTGGGGACCGGGCGCAACCCTCGCCCGACCGTCCGCTAGGCGGCGCGGTCCGCCAGACGGGTGCGCGCGAGGGGGCACGGCTGCACTGCGCGGCCGCAACGCCTTGCGACTGACCTCTCGACCCGTGCCGCGGCGGGTGTCGGGCTGCGGGCCGGAGGGTTGCTTCGGGAGGCGATCGTCGGTGGGTCGGGGACGGCCGGACCGGGTGGTGGGGCCGCAGGAGACAGTGGGTCTCGGGCGGTTCGGCGGGTCAGGAATCGTTCGGCGAGGAGAGGTTCGCAAGGGGAGGGAGCCCGGGGAGGACCGGCTGCCGTGCCGCAGGCCGGTCGGCGGCAGCTGTCGGCGGGAGGACTGAGGTGGTGCGGGGAGGGTGTCTTCCGGTGGCGGGGAGAGGTTCCTCTCGTGTTGGTCCGCGCACTGTGGACTCCGTCGTCTCGGAGCGGGGCTGGCTGGCCTCACGGACGGGAAGCGGACTGGCGGGGAGGCCGATTTCCCCGGGATGATTCGCTGCGCAGGGAGGACCTCATAGCGAGCCGCAGGGCGAGGGCAGTGGTCGGGGCCGCGATTCGGTTTGGCGGCGCTCTGAGCGGCCTCCAGGCGCGCTGTGGAGGGTGTTCTGGTGCAGAGGGGCGAGGGCGGCGGGTCGCGGATTGCACTTGGCTGTCTCTGGGGGCCGGCAGTGGGTGGAGGTCGGCTCGGCCACGGAGGGCTCGGGCGGCGGCGGTAGCGGGCCACTGGTCGGATGAGTGCGGGATTGGCGAGCTGAGGAGGAGGGGCGGAGG
>CAZEHQ010000393.1:0-1665 GCA_964512165.1 uncultured Gemmatimonadaceae bacterium
CTCCATGATCGAGATCTTTCTCCATCAGCTCCACGACCACCTCAAGTCGCTGCGCTTCCAGCTCAGCCTGGTGCTGCTCGTCGCCTTCTTCGCCGCCAACGGCCTGGTCTACGGCTGGAAGGCCGAGCGCCTGGTGGACGAAGTCGGCCGCGTCGAGGCCGAGAGCGCCCGGCGGTTCGACGAGGTCTCCGACCTGGGCAAGCTGCTGGACAACTCGTACCGCATCCACATGCGGCCCCTGGAGACCGGCTTCATGGTCGAGGGCGGCCAGGACTGGAGCGCCGACACCGTCTACCTCGAAGTCGACTCGGGGGATGGGATCGCCCGCACCGGCCGGGTGGTGGCCGTCAATCACTGGATGGACCGCTTCGAGATCGTCGACTGGGCCCTCATCGTGCGCATCGCCGTCTCCTTCCTGGCCATCGCCCTGGCGTACGACACCCTTTCGGGCGAGCGCGAGCGGGGCACCCTGGCCCTGCTGCTCATCCACCCGATCTCCCGAGCCCGGATCCTGGCCGCCAAGCTGGGGGCCCACCTCGCCGCGCTGCTGGCCGCGGTCCTCGTTAGCGCGGCGCTGAGCCTCGTCATCCTGGCGCTGCAGGGCGGGGTGCAGCTCAACCTCCAGCTCCTGGCTCCCCTGGCCCTGTTCCTCCTGGGCACCCTCTGCTACGCCGCCTTCTTCCTGCTGCTGGCCATGGCCGTGTCGGCCCGGGCCCGCACCTCGGCTTCGGCCCTGGTGACGCTCATGGTGATCTGGGCGGCCCTGGTGGTGGTCATCCCCCAGGCCGCTTACCTGGCGGGAGCCCGGGCCGTGGCCGCGCCCGACTGGAACCGGGTCTGGGACTACTGGGGGGAGGTCCGGGACAACCTCTCCCTGGCGGGCCTGACCCCGAGGGGGCGCGAGGAAGGGGCCGTCGACGACTACGCCGTGGAGCGCGAGGTCGCCCGCCGCCTCAACGAGGCCGAGAAGGAGCAGCGGCAGCTCTACGAGGAGGCCCGCCTGCGCGAGGTCCGTCAGTTCGAGGTCACCCGCGGCCTGTCGCTGATCTCGCCGGGGTACGCCTTCCAGGGCACCGCCGAGGCGCTCCTGGGCACCGGCCTGGTGCGCTACCGGGCCTTCGTCAAGGCGGCCCAGGAGTACGTGCGCACCCTGCGCGGCTACGTCCGCGACCTTGACGCCGCCGACCGCGACTCGCCCCACATCCTGTTCCTGCCCGACTACGTCTCCCGACAGCCCCTCGACCACCGCGACATCCCCCGCTTCGGCGGGGTGCGCGTCTCCCTGGCCTCCGCGGTGGCCGGCAGCTACCTGCCCATCTCCATCCTGCTGGTGGAGACGGCCGCCGCCTTCCTGATCTGCCTGTGGGCCTTCCGCCGCGCTCCCGCGGTGGACCGGGAGTAGCGGGGACACGGCGCTGAACCCTCCGCCCCCGAGGGGGAGTGCGCCCGGCCCGTCAGATGCCCGGGGCCAGGCAGCGCCCTTGCGGAGGTTCACCCTGACCGGCAGTTGACCACGGGAGGCCCCCAAGACCATGCGCAAGGGCTCCTCGCATGGTCGGACCGTCCCCCCATCGTGCCCACAGGGCCGGGGGGGCGGTCCTCCCGGGGGGCGATCTCGCCCTCCGTTCCCAGGGATTCCCAGGCAGGCATTCTGCCGCCGGGAAC
>CAZEHQ010000394.1:0-1635 GCA_964512165.1 uncultured Gemmatimonadaceae bacterium
GTCACCGGCGCCCGCCACCTTCATCGCCGCCGAGAGCAGCGAGCTCGTCGGTTTCTTCCGCCCCGACCTGATGGATATCGCCGCCACCGACCCCGGCCTGGGATGCCGGATCCTGCTGCGGCTGGGGGAGGCGATGACGGCGGCCCTCAACAGGGACTACGCGAGCCTCGAGGCCCTGGGATGGCCCTTCGAGGACGGCGAGGGGTCCCGCCTCTAGGATCGGACCGAAGCGTCCAGGATCCCCTTCAGGTACTTCAGGCTGCCCGCCGCGATCGTCCTCGGGTCGGGCGCGAAGTCGAAGACCTCCACCGACACATAGCGCTGGTAGCCGGTCTCCCGCAGGGCGGCCAGGACGGAGGCGAAATCGGTCTCCCCGAAGCCGGGGCCGCGCTTGTTGGCGTCGTTCACGTGCACGTGGTAGAGATGCTCGCCCGAGTCGCGCACCTGCTGCGCCACGGGGACCGAGTCGGTGGAGCCGGAGCAGACGTCGACCATGGTCCGGAAGTTGGGGTGGCCGATCTCGGCCACCATGCGCCGCGCCTCCTCGGCGGTGGTGATGAAGTTGGTCAGCTCGGGGCTGAGGGGCTCGATGCACAGGTAGACGCCCTGCTCCTCGGCCAGGGGCAGACAGTCCTCGAAGACCGCCTTCGTGCGCTCCCAGGTCTCGTCGAAGTCCCAGCCCTCCTGCACGTTGCGCTGCTTCGGCGAGCCGATGATCATGACCTCGCCGCCGATGTCGCCGCAGAACCGGATGAGGGACTTGAAGTAGTCGCGGGTGCGGTTGCGGATGGCGTCGTCGGCGTGGTTGGTGTACAACCCCTCCGGGCGGATGAGCAGCCAGTGGAGGCCGACGATCTCGACGCCGGCGCTCAGGGCCGCGGCGCGGATCTCGTGGCGGCGGCGCTCGGGGATGTCGTCCACCGATTCGGCGAGGGTGAAGGGGGAGATCTCGACGCCGTCGTAGCCGACCTCGGCGGCGTAGTCGAAGACCTCCTCGAGGGCCCATCCCTCGAAGTACTCGTTGCAGGTGCCGAACTTCATTCGATCTCTCCTGTGGACGGATTTCGACGGGACGGGCGGGGGAAGATATGTCCCCTTGCCGGCGGCGTCAGCGCCGGCCCAGGTCGTCGCCGAGGTCGGTGTAATCGAAGTGCCCCTTCTTGGCGCAGACGGCGACCACCAGCAGCTCCAGGCTCTCCCCGGTGTGGTTGTAGAGGCCGTGGCGGCCCCCGAGCCGGCTGGGGATCGCGTCCCACCGCCCGACCTCCCGGGTCTCGTCGTCCACCGTCATCCGGCCGCTGCCCTCGGTGATGATGTAGACCTCCTCCACGCCTTCGTGGCGGTGGTAGCCGAGGGAGGTGTCCGGCGGCATCAGGCAGTGGGCCAGAGAGTGGAAGTTGCTGCGGAAGTCCTCCGGCCCCCAGATGGTGCGGACGCCGACCTCGCCCCGGCCGCCGTGGCAGCGGAGGTACTTCAGGGCCGCCCGGTCCAGCCGGCCCACCGGCAGACGGTCGGTCGACTCCAGCTCCGCAGCCGCGCAGTCGTCGCCCAGGTCCGTCGACCTGGGCTCGCCCCCGGGCACCACGCAGTGGACGTTGAACCAGCGCGTCTCGCGGTCGGTGTGGTTGTAGATGG
>CAZEHQ010000395.1:0-1633 GCA_964512165.1 uncultured Gemmatimonadaceae bacterium
GTGCAGGCTGCGGAGCAGGTACCGCAGCCGGCCGGGAGCGGTGGCGTGGCGGCACCTCCTCGATGGGAGTGTCAGAAATTACGTGTATGGGGCAGATCCGGTGGGAGCCGCAATTGGGAGGGAGGCGCGCGGAGGGTGCTCGCGGTGCGTTCTGGCGCGGGTCGGCACGGATGATGGGCTGCTGGCGGCCGGTGGCGGCCCCAGGTGGCCGGCAGCCGGCTGGGGCCGGCACGGTCGGGGGCTGGCCGGAGCGAGGGAGGCTGGAGCGAGTTGCCGAGCCCGGCCGTGAGTTGACGGTGGGGAGTGACTTCCGGGATCGGTCCGGCAGGACTTCGGCGTGCGGTTGGGTGGCGACTGAGGTGCGGGGCATGGTGCGCCGGATGAGGAGCGGGGAAGCGCCCTGCGGGGAGCGGGGAATGCAGCGCGGCAGTCCGGCTAGCGGCTGGTGCGGCTGCTGGGATGACTGGTGGGCCGGCCGGTTGGGGCGGGTGTGTCTTCGCGGAGGATGGGAGGCTTCCAGGGGGGGCTCCAGCTGTGTTGGGGTGGGGAGCGGCTTGGGCGGCGGGGCGAGGGGGGGTTGGCGCGGGCTGGTTGGGTGTCGGGCTGTCTCGGCGGGGGCGGTTGGGGTGGTGGCTGGGGGTTGGCCGGTGTGCGGGCCGCTGGTGTTCTCGCTGGCTGCCCGACGCGCCTGGTTGGGGGTTGGTCCGGGGCGTGGCCGGAACGCGGAGGGGACGGCCGGGGCTGGGAGTCGATGGCTTTGGTCGGCGGTTGGGGCGGGGCTTGGAGAGGCTCCCGTCGGGAGATGGGGCGGGGGAGCGTGAGGCGGCGGTCCGGGCGTGGTGCTGCAGCTGCTGGTGGCTTGACGGGTGGAGAGCGTCGCGGTGGGCGTGTTCGGGCGACGGCGGCACAGCGGGGCGGGCTGGAGGCGGGCGGCTGGAGATGCTCGGCGGGCCGGTGCGGTGGTGCGCGGCTGTGGGTTCCGGTTGAGGGGGGATGGCGGTGTGGGGGAGGTGTGGGTGGCGCTCTGCGCGGCCGCAGCGGCATGGCGGGGGCTGTCTTCCGGCTGAGAACAGAGGAGCCTCGCAGCCGCTGAGTGCCGCTGTCGCCGCGGGGCGCGAGATGGCCGGGTGGCTGGGTTCCGGCGGGATGGTGGGCTGAGCGGGGAGCGCCTCAGAGCGCGTCGGAAAGCGAGGGCGGTGGTTCGGGCCGCGAAGCGGCTGGGAGGCGCGTAGAGCGGCCTCCCAGTGCCTTCCGGAGGATGTTCTGGAGCGGGGCGGCACGGGCGGTGGGCTGCTGTCCGGGCTGGGAGGTGGCTGCGGCGTCGGAAGCGCGGGCTGATCGGAAGTGTCCGCCGGGGAACGGCACTGAGGTGAGGTCAGGGGCGACGCCTTGGCTTCGCCTCCCCACGCTGGGCCGGATGATCCGCCGGCGTTGGCAGATTTGGAACCGCCTCGCGCGGGTGCTGCTGCTTGGGGGCTTGGAAAGCCCGTCCAGGGGCCGGTCTGCTGGCCGATCCTCTGGCGACATCCAGCCAGCCAGCCCTCCCGGGTCGCGACGCGAGTTGCACGCCCCCAGTCGCCGGAGGTCTGTGCCGCCCAGAGGACGAGTCGGGGTCGCGGCGAACCAGTGCTCC
>CAZEHQ010000396.1:0-1611 GCA_964512165.1 uncultured Gemmatimonadaceae bacterium
AACAGCGATTTTTCAACATCCGGCTTGGCGCCCGTAGGGGACTGAACGGTTACCAGAACGGCCTACCCCATCCGAGGGTGAACGAAGCGGTCCTGTTCCCTTTCGACAGGGAGAGCATCCCTTTCACGGCAGGGCTGCGCCTGCACATGATGAGCGGCAAGGCCAGGGGGCCCGAGACGCTGGTCGTGCGGCCGGGGCCCGAGGGCGCCCACGACGACATGCGGGTCCGCTTCTACGGATCGGTGATCCCCCTCGACGGCGAGCTGCGCATGTGGTACCTGGGCAGCGGCCGCCGCGACGGGTTCCGCTCCCACCGCATCTGCTACGCCGCCAGCCGCGACGGACTCCACTGGGAGAAGCCGGACCTCGGCCTGGTGGACTACCACGGCAGCACGAAAAACAACATGGTGGACCTGCGGGGCGGCGCCCCCGACGTGCTCGCCATGCCCGTGCTCCACGACCCGGACGACCCGGACCCGGACCGGCGCTTCAAGCTCGCCTTCGAGTGCCGCGGGTACGAGAACAAGAGCCTCGCCGTGGCCTTCAGTCCCGACGGCCTGCGCTGGACCGAATCGCCGCGCAACCCGGTGGGACCGATGCTCGAGCTGAGCGGCATCATCCGCTTCAACGGCTGCTACTACGTCAACGGCCACGGCGGCTTCCACTTCGGCACCCCCCGCGAGCTGGTGACCTGCGCCTCCTATGACTTCGAGCACTGGACCGAGGCCACGGCCCTCGGCTTCCGGAAAGACCGCCTGCCCCTGCTCGACATGGCCGGCATCGCCACCGGCGGCAACTCGGGCGAGCAGGTCCACCTCGGCGCCGGCCTGTGGGACCGCGGCAACGTCATCCTCGGCGTCTACGACATCTGGCACGGCCACCCGTCGGGCGACCGCAAGCTGGTGGCCATGGACCTCGGCCTGGTGATCAGCCACAACGCCATGCACTACCACGAGCCGATCCCCGACTTCCGGCTGGTGCCCGCCGCCGAGGAGCAGGGCGGCGACGGCGCCCTCTTCCCGCAGGAAGGCATGCCGCCGATCATCGGCGGACCGGCGCTGACCCACGGCCAGGGGATGTGCAACTGGGGCGACGAGACCTTCCTCTACTACAGCGTCTGGACCACCGGCGGTGTGCGCCTGGCGCGCTGGCCGCGCGACCGCCTCGGCTGCTTCCGCGCCTTCGAGCCCGAGGAGCTGGGCCGGCGCCCCCCGGCGCGCTGGGAGAACGCCGCCCGCCACTGCATCACCTGTCCCATACGGACCGGCGACGGGCCGGCGCGGGTCCACGCCAACGTCGACGGTGTGGGCGAGCACGCCGCGATCACGGTGGAGGTCCTGGACGAGCGGTTCCAGCCCCTGCCCGGCTGGTCCGGCGACACCTGCGTCCCCCTGCGGGAGCCGGGCCTGCGGCAGCCGGTGCTCTGGAAGGACCGGGACTCGGTGAGCGGGATCGACGGCCCCTTCCGCCTGCGCGTGACCTTCGACGGGCTGCGGCGCCACGACGGCCGGCTGTACGCGCTCTACGTGGGCTGAGGCAGAGCCCCTCCCGGCGCGCCGAAGCGCCGCTCAGCCACCGCCCTTGCCAGATCCGCCCGCGTCACGGGATCAA
>CAZEHQ010000397.1:0-1531 GCA_964512165.1 uncultured Gemmatimonadaceae bacterium
CTGCGATCCGGGTACCGGTTCCAAACCACCGAACGGGTCGCGGCCGCAACTGCCTCTGTGAAGGCGGCCGGCGGCGGCATCGGGCTCTCGTTGGTGTTGAGCCGCACGGCCACGTCGATCTGCGGCGAGTGATAGCCGGCCATCAGGGCGATGTCGTCGCGGGGCTGCACCATCACTATTCGCCGCCTGTCCGCTCGGTCCGCGAAGCAAGGCGAACCCTCACCGACTCGGCGTGGGCAGTCAGTCCCTCGGCTTCGGCCAGGGCGATCACATGGGGGGCCAGGCGCTCCAGACCGGACCGTTCCACGCTCACGACGTGCATGCTCCTGAGAAAGTCGCGAACGCCGAGGGACCCGGCGAAACGGGCCGTGCCGTCGGTGGGCAGCACGTGGTTGGGCCCCGCGGCGTAGTCGCCCAGCGAGGCGGGCGCCCACGGTCCGCAGAAGACCGCCCCGGCATTGCGGACTGACGGCACGAGAGACTCGGGGTCGGCGACCATGAGCTCCAGGTGCTCGGGGGCGATCTCGTTGACCACCTCCATGGCCTGGACGGGCCCGGTGCACAGCGCGGTGTACCCCGAGTGTCGCAGGGTCGCCTCGATCTCGGCCCGCCGGTCGGCGCCGGCCGCCAGCCTCCGGACCTCGGCCTCCACCGCATCGGCAGTGGCCGCGTCCCACGTCACCAGCCACGACAGCCCGTCCGGGCCGTGCTCGGCCTGAAGGATCAGATCGGCCGCCGCGAAGGTCGCGTCGGCGCTGGCGTCGGCCACCACCACCACCTCGGAGGGGCCCGCGAACGCGGCCGGAACGCCGACGACGCCGGCAACCTCGCGCTGGGCCAGCGCGACGTAGGCGTTGCCCGGCCCGGCGATCACGTCGACGGCGGGGATCGACTCGGTGCCGTAGGCCAGGGCGGCGATGGCCTGGGCCCCGCCCACGGGGTGGACCTCGGTGACGCCCGCCGCGGCGGCCGCGGCCAGCGTCACGTCGGCGATGCGCCCGTCGGGTCCGGGCGGCACGCACACCGCCACCTCGTCCACGCCGGCCACCTTGGCCGGTACCGTGGTCATGATCAGCGTGGACGGGTAGGCGGCCCGCCCTCCCGGCACGTAGCACCCGGCTCGGCGCACGGGCAGGTGGCGCTCCCGTATGGTGAGGCCGTCCTGCTCGTGGAGCACGTCGTCGAGAAGCTGGTGGCGGTGGTAGGCCGCGACATTGTCCACTGCGGTCGCCAGGGCGTCCCGCACTCGGGCCGGCGTGCGGGCCAGGGCCTGTTCAATCTCGTCCGGCTCCACCCTGAGGCTGCCCGGACGGACGCCGTCGAAACGCTCGGTCAGCTCCCGCAGGGCGCTGTCCCCGTGTTCCCGCACCGTGGCGACGATGTCCCGCACCGCCTCCCGCGGGCCCGCGGAGGCGGGCTCGGGCCGCGGCAGGCGGGAGGCGACAGGTCCACCGTCGCCCCGCAGGTCGAGGCGGGTCAGCACCCCTCAACGCTACCGACTCAGACGGTGCTGGAGGGGCAGAAGTCGTTG
>CAZEHQ010000398.1:0-1510 GCA_964512165.1 uncultured Gemmatimonadaceae bacterium
GCAAACAGCCAGGACCGGCCCTCGTCGCCTTTGGGCACTTTGCGATATAATTCCCTTCGCTTGACCACCATGACGACCCGCAACCTCCCCGATGACCTTGAGCGGCGGCTGCGCCTCCGGGCGGCCGAGCACGGCCACTCCCCATACCGCCGCGGTGATCAAGCCTCTCCAGGTGCGACGAGCAACCCATGATCCGGCGCGTAACCATCCGAAACTTCAAGCGCTTCCACGAGCAAGCCTTCGAGCTGGCGGACTCGGTGGTCCTCGCCGGTCCGAACAACGCCGGCAAGTCCACCCTCCTCCAGGCGATCGCAACCTGGAGGTTCGGCCTCGAACGCTGGGTCGCGCAGCGCAGCGGGGGCAGGGCCGTTACACGGTCTGGCGTTGCGATCCCCCGGGCGGACATCACCGCCGTGCCGCTGCGGGAGATGAATCTACTTTGGGAGGATCGGAGGGTTGCGGGTCCCCGCGGCATGTCCGGGTCGCGGCGGCTCATCGAAATCGTCGTGGAGGGACATGCCGATGGGGTGTCCTGGACCTGCGGGCTCGAGCTCCAGTACGCCAATCCCGAGTTGGTGTACGCGCGTCCTCTCGGCGCCAAGAGCCTGCCCCCCGCCGCCTTGCGCGACTTCCCGCCGCCGCCAGCACGGCAACTCAACATCGTCCACGTCCCCCCCCTTTCGGGCATCGAGCGCGACGAACCTCGACGCGACCGGGGCATGCAGGACCTGCTCGTCGGCCAGGGGCGGCCGGGGGAGATCCTGCGCAATCTCCTGCTGGAAATCGCCGAGAATGCGGATGAGGACGGTTGGCTCGCACTTCAGGAGCACGTCCGGGATCTGTTCCGAATCGAGCTGAACAAGCCCTCCTACTCGCCCGTCCAACCCTACATCGTGTGCGAGTACAAGGAGCCGGGGCACAGCCGGCCCCTCGATCTCTCCAGTGCCGGGAGCGGGACCCTCCAGGTGCTCCTCCTCTTCGGCTTCCTGTACGCCCGGCCCGCCACCGTGATCCTCCTCGACGAGCCCGACGCCCACCAGCACGTGATCCTGCAGAAGCAGGTGTACGACTTGGTCCGCAGGGTAGCCCGCGAGCGTGGCGGCCAGGTGATCGCGGCAACCCACTCCGAGGTCGTCCTGAACGCGACCGAGCCATCCAGGGTGATCGGCCTCTTCGGGGAAGAGCCTCGGGCCCTGGACAGCGAAACCGAACGCGACCAGCTCCGCGAAGCACTCAAGCGCGTCACCACAACCGACCTGCTCCTGGCCCGGGAGGCCGGAGCCGTTCTCTACGTCGAGAGCGAGACCGACGAGCGCATACTGAAAGAGTGGACCCGGATCCTCGACCATCCAGCGCAGCGGTTCTTCGAGCGCCCCTTCGTCCACTGGCTCGGCGGCCGCAGCCTGCACGAAGCCAAGGCGCACTTCTTTGCCATGCGGTCCGCTTTACCCAACCTGCGCGGACTCTGCCTTCTCGACGGTGACAATCGGGACGAGCCAGATGCGGAAAC